>DATAMF010000453.1:0-8336 GCA_036260665.1 Aggregatilineaceae bacterium
CGCGGCCTCGCCCGTTTTGATCTGGATAGCGGTCAGGCCGATCTCAAATGGCCCATTCCCCACTCCGCCGATGCCCAACTCCTCGCCCTGGCCCAAGCCCCACCCGGTAGGCCATCGAGCAGACTCACGCTGCCGGAGGGATCGAGGCGGTAGACGGCGGCGAGATCGGGGGATCCCCAGGCGGTGACGAGTTCTCCGGTAGGGGCTTGGGCCAGGGCGAGGAGTTGGGCATCGGCGGATTGGGGAATGGGCCATTTGAGATCGGCCTGACCGCTATCCAGATCAAAACGGGCGAGGCCGCGCACATCGGGATCGCCGTAATCGCAGAAGCGCCAGACCTGATCGGCATCAACGATGGCGGGACCATAACACAGTTGGCGGAACGAAGCACGCGGGCCGCTTGCATCCTCAAATGACACATAACGAACCGGCGAGAGATGGGTGGCGGCGACATAAAAGAAGCGCATCCAGGCAACGCCACATAGGACAAACGCCAGCGCCAAAATGATGAGATAGGGTCGTTTCATAGGTTATCCGCGCAGCAGCGCCCGAACACCATCCGCAATCAGGACCGGATCGGTGGCATAAGGAAATACCGTATGCAGCCGCCCCTGGGCATCGAGCACAAAAGTCGAGGCGGTGTGAGTGACAAGATAGTTGGGATCGTCGTAACTTTCGCGCTGATAAAAGACGCCATAATCCTGGGTGATGGATTTGATGGTGGTGTCATCGCCGGTCAGTCCGATGAAGTCAGGGTCGAAGGCACCGATATATTCCGCGAGGCGTTCCGGGGTGTCGCGCTCGCCGTCCACACTGACGAATACGAACGCGACCTGAGCGGCAGTCTCCCCCAGATTGGCTTTGACGCGCTTGAAGTCGGAAAGCGTGATCGGACAGACATCGGGGCAGTGGGTATAACCGAAAAACAGCAGCACGACTTTGCCCTGTAGATCGGACAGATGCAGCGGATCACCCGTTTGACTGGTCAGGGTGAAATCGCCCACTTCGCGCGGGGGATCGAGCACCGTGCCGGGGCCAGACGTGGCTGTTGGTTGAGCGGGCTGATCCGCCGATTTTTTGTCTGCGCAGCCCACCAGCAGAGTCAGGAGCAGCACAATAAACGCTCCCGTGCGGATCATGGTGCCTGTACCGGGACATCGACGGTGATAGAGCGGCCTGATTTGAACTTCAGCTTGAGGGTGATCGTTTCGCCCGTGACGAGATCATGTTTCAGATTGAAGAGCATAATATGCTTGCCGCGCGGGGCCAGCTCCGCTTTTTCGCCGGGGAAAATGCGAATGCCATCTTCGATTTCCAGCATCTGGGCGACATCGTTGGCATCCACAACGGTTTCGTGAAGCTGCACTTGACCTGCGACATCGGTGGTGACGCTGACCAGGGTTTCGTCCTCGTCGGTGTCGTTGAAGATGGTCATATACACGGCGCTGGTGCCGGTTCCGGCGGACATATTCATGCCGCCCATGCTGTCCTCGGTGGCGGTTTCGCCCGCAGACGCGGCGCGCGCCCACGCGCCGGAAACTTTCATTTGTTCTTCAAAGGCGGTGCCCTTGTTTTCATCGAGGGCGTTTTGGGCAAAAATGTAGATGACGATGAACCAGATGGCAACCCCACCCAATAGAATCAGCGCGATCCAGCCGCCGCGCACCCCGCGCCGCTGCGCGCTATTCCCTGCCTGTGTCATGCACTCCTCCTCATTTATTCGACGGTAAAGTTAAACGTCCCACTGACGGGGCGACGGGCTAAATTGACCGCTGATCCGGCGTGACGCAGAAAATCTAAACCACCGACTGTCACTGTGATCTGCCACTGGCCCGGCTCGACCGGCACATTTGCGCCGTAGTGGAAACCGTAGGTGGGGGAGATCACGGCGGGAAGCACGACATCAAAGGCGGTGCTGCCCTGTTTGAAAGTCAATGTCACGTCGGCACCGGGAAGTTTGCTCTCATAATTCACGGCGTGGTCGGTCACATCTACCACAAAATAGCGGCTGTTGGGTTCGGTGTCTAATTCGGTACCCTCGGCATCGTACAGCGTGACGGCATCCTGGTGGCTGAGGGTGATGTGAATGCCTTCTTTGGAGTAGTCCCCAATAAGCTGTATGCCCGCCGCTTTGCCGATGACTGCGCCGGATGCGTCTAGTTCAAAGGAGCCGGACCATTCCACCGGATCGAGCCACAGATGCTGCGCGCCTTCCTGCCGCAGCGCATTGACCGGACTGATCACGACGGTCCAATCGTAGGCTGTATTGGAGGGCAGCAGATAGTTGTCGCCAAAGTGATAATTGTGACCGGGCGCGACCATGGCGGGCGCAGCGGCTTGTATTACAATCTCACTGGTCCCGGCGCGGTAGATCATCAGATCGACGGTAACGGGCAGATGTTCACCGACATTCAAACCCGCGTCCAACACATCCACAGTCACGTGTTTCATATCGCCCGTCAGATCGCCTTCGCAGAGTTGAAGCCGACCATCGACCATTTCGTAAAGCTGGGTCGCCGCGCTGACATTGAAGATCAGCTTCATGTCGTTTTTGACTTCACTGACTAAACCGGTACCGTGTGAATGGGGCGCGAGGGGCGGGGCATTGGATGCCTTGTTGCAGTTGCAATCAGCGGACGCGCTCGGCTGATAGCTGATCAGGGCGACGATCATCACGGGGATCAGGACCAGCGCAAAAATAAGCGGGTAGACCAGCAGACTGTTTTTTCGGAAAAATTCGCGCATAGCGTAACGTATCCTCGTACACAGGATTAGATGCAAGCCCGGTGGGATCGGTTAGGGGTCAGGAATACCGGGGTAGTGAATCGATCTGTTCGATTAGATTAAAGTCCTTGTTGGTGATGCCGTTCGCGCTGTGGGTCATCAGGCGGACGGACAGATGCTTAAACCCATGAATGCAGAGATCAGGGTGATGATCGGCTACCTGGGCTAAATGCGCGATGGCGTTCAAGAACAATACCGCCTGCATAAAATTGGCAAAGGTGTAATCAGCATGAAGCTGCCCATCGTCGGCCAGGGTCCACTGGGGATGATGAACTAAACGCTGCTTGATCTGTGCTTCAGTTAAGGCATCCATAGTCAAATTATAGCAAGGTTGGGCAGGGGGTGACGGATTCTATTGATGTTTTTATAGATTGTCTTATAAAAATCTCTAAGGTTTCTAAACTCATTCTCATGGTTTTTGTATATCCTTTTTTGATGTGGACACATCTAACTAATGTACGGTAACTAGTCTCCAACGAAGGGGCAGCATCATGGGTAATGACCATAATGGGCACCGGCTGTTTGATATAGCCGAACAGATTGCAACCAAAGAATTTCAGATTCTTGATCCACAGACCGAAATAGAAAATGCGGTACGCCAAATTCTGCTCCATGTTGGCGAAGATCCCACGCGGGAAGGTCTGCTGCGCACACCGCACCGTGTGGCGAAGATGTATGGGGAACTGCTGGAAGGGTATGAGCAGGAGGTTGAGACGATTCTCAACGGGGCACTGTTTGATGTGGAATACAGTGAAATGGTGATGGTTGCTAATATTGAATATAACTCGATGTGTGAGCACCACATGCTGCCGTTTGTGGGGACCGCCCATGTGGCGTATATTCCGCGTAACCGAGTGGTTGGGTTGAGCAAGATTCCGCGTATCGTGGATATGTTTGCGCACCGTTTGCAGGTGCAGGAACGGCTGACCAATGAGATCGCGGATGCAATTGAAGCCGCGCTGGACCCGCTCGGCGTGATGGTAATGATGGAGGGCCAGCATAGCTGCGCGGCGCTGCGGGGCGTGAAGAAGCACGATATTAACATGGTGACGACAGCCAAACGCGGCGAGTTCCGCACGGATGCCAGCCTGCGGGATGAGTTTTATCGCCTGTTGGGGAAGTAGGCAGCGCGGACGGTTTACCTCTCCTGTAGGGGCAATTCGTGAATTGTCCCTACAAATCTCACCTCGCTATAGGAGAATACATGGATTTACACGGAAAAGTGGCGGTTGTAACCGGGGGCGCGCACCGCGTCGGGAAAGGGATCGCGCTGGCGTTGGCCCGCGAAGGCGCGCATGTGGTGGTGCATTATGGGCGGGCGGCAGATGAAGCCGACGACACCCGGCGGGAGATCGAGAGTTTTGGTGTTGAGGCGTACCCTGTACAGGCGGATTTAGCGAAGCCCGATGAGATCGACGCGTTATTCGCAGCCGTGAAAGACTACTTCGGGCGGCTGGATGTGCTGGTGAACAGCGCGGCGAATTTCATCAAAGAGCCGTTTGATCAGATCACACTTGATAGCTGGAAGGACGCGCTGCAAGTGAATCTGCGCGCACCGTTTTTGTGCAGCCAGCAGGCGGCGCGCTTGATGAAACAGAGCAGCCGTCCCAGTGATGAATCCGCGTTGATCGTCAATATCTCCGATTTGATGGGCATCCAGCCGTGGCGGAACTTTGTGCAGCATGGGGTGGCGAAGGCCGGACTGAACCAGCTTACCCAGGTGATGGCGGTTGAACTGGCTCCGGCGATTCGCGTGAATGCGATTGTGCCCGGCCCAATTCTGCCGCCTGCGAATCTGCCGCCGGACGCCTGGCAGCGTATTTATGAAGCGGTGCCGCTGAAGCGTCCCGGTAATCCCGGTTATATCGCACAGACAGTGGTGTTTCTGGCGGCAAACGATTTTATCACCGGGGCGATCATTCCGGTGGATGGCGGTGGGCATTTGGTTGGACCACGACAAGGATAAATGGGGCATGCCTGATAAAATCATCATCAAGAACCTGCTGCTGCGCAGCATTATCGGGTTGAATGATTGGGAGCGCGAAAAAACGCAGGATATTCTGATCAACATGACGCTGTTTACGGATATGCGGTCGGCAGGGGAGTCAGATAACGCCGACGATATTTTGAATTATCGCACGATCACCAAAGCGATTATTGCCTATGTCGAAACCTCAAAACATTATCTGGTGGAAGCGCTGGCGACGGCGATTGCGAAGATCGCCATTGAGCAGGGTGCGGAACATGTGATTGTGCGGGTCGAAAAACCGGGCGCGCTGCGGTTTGCGGAATCAGTGGGGGTGGAAATTGAGCGAGAGCGGCGCGACTTTACCCGCTAATCAGGCCTTTGTGCTGTTGGGATCGAATATCAAACCGGAGCATTATGTCCCGCGCGCCGTGCAACTGCTGGCAAAATATACGCGGCTGTGCGGCGTGTCGCGGGTGTACCAGACCGCGCCGCGCGATGCGGAGGGGCAGATCGACGCGGCACAGGGGTATTTTTGGAATGCGGCGGCACTGGTTGAAACGAATCTGACCGCGGCAGACCTGAAATATAACGTGCTGCGCCTGATTGAAGCGGAACTGGATCGCGTGCGAACGGGGGATAAATTTGCGCCGCGCACGATTGATCTGGATATTGCGCTCTTTAATACGGAAGTGCTGGTTCTGGAAACCGTCGATTGCAAGCTGAACATTCCAGACCCGGATATTCTGATACGGGCACATGTGGCGCTGCCGCTGGCTGATCTGGCACCGGACATGCAGCATCCGATCAGTGGGGAGCGGTTGGCGGATATTGCGGCAGCGTTCAGCGATCAGCCGGACATCCTCGTTCGGGACGATGTGATCCTGTCCTAACGTCTCTACTTGTGCGGACTTTCGTGTAATGCTATAGTCACGAGATGTGCGTACCCATCACAAGACTAGGTTGCGCCACAAGGAGATGCATCAATGAGCGATGACGAATTGAAGCTCCCTGAGGAATCGGAAAATTCAGGAGAGCCTGGGGAATCGGAAAGCCCAGTTTCACCGCCCCCTCCACCATCCTATGGCCCCCCACCGGGACAACAGCGTCCGGCAGGGCCACCACCAGGTCAGTACGGGCCGCCGCCGGGGCAGCGTCCGGCAGGGCCTCCGCCCCCTCCACCATCCTATGGCCCCCCACCGGGACAACAGCGCCCAGGTGGTCCGCCACCACCTCCCGGTCAGTATGGCCCGCCGCCAGGGCAGTATGGTCCGCCACCGGGACAGCAGCGTCCAGGTGGTCCGCCACCACCTCCCGGTCAGTATGGACCGCCACCGGGCGCGCCTCCCGGCCAATCCGGGCCGCCGGGGCAGTATGGCCCGCCACCGGGTGCGCCTCCCGGCCAATACGGACCGCCGGGGCAGTATGGACCGCCGCCGGGTTATGGTCCGGGGCCGTATGGCCCACCGCCGCAGCGACGTTCGGTTAACTTCGCGCAAATGGGTGCGGAAATGCAGCAGGGTTTGAGCACCCTGGGCATTGATATGAATCATAGTCTCAAATCGCTGGGATTAGCGGCGGTTTTGGGGTTGTTATTTGGACTGCTCAGCGTGATTTCAGGTGATCTGTCGGCGCTGTTTGGCGGCTTTGCAATTGCGTTGAGCGCGAGCACCTATGCACACTTCAGCAAAAAGGAAGACATCGCGGGGCTGATTATCAGCATTTTGAGCGGCCTGATCACGGGGATTTTCTGGTATATCCTGGCGTCGATCATCGGCACGACGTACCCGGTGAACTTCCTGCAAACACTGCTGTTCGGGATTATTCTGGGCGCGCTGGCGTTTGGGTTTATGGCGCTGCTGCGGTTTATCCCGGAGCGGATTATCGGCTAATTGGGATTAAGCGAAAAAACGGGGATGAGCCGTGTGTAATCATCCCCGTTTTTGATTCCCGTCAGATCAAGGTGGCGACACAGATCGCCAGCAGCACAATACTCAGATACAGATTGGAGACTTTGAAAACATTCATGGCACGCGGCCCGGTGTAGTCGCGGATCAAACGGACAGATTCGCGCCCCAGCCACAGCGTCGCCAGCCCGACGGGGACGAGATAGATCAGCCCGAGCGCGCCATGCAGCGCCAGCAGCAGCCCGAAAAAGGCCGTACCTGCGGCGTGCAGCAGCATCCAGAACAGCGCCTGCCGCGTGGACAGCACGACGGGCAGCATGGGCACCTGGGCGCGGGCATAATCGGGGCGGTAGGCGAGGGCCAGACTCCAGAAGTGGGTGGGCGACCAGGCAAACAGCAGCAAGGCCAGCACGATCACACCCGGATCGGACCAGTGGCCGACGGCAGCGCCCCCCGCTAACACCGCCGCGCTTCCGGCGGCACCGCCGATCACGACATTCAAGACGCTGCGCGGCTTGAGCCAGATCGTGTAGATGCCGACATAGATGAACGCGCCGAGCGCCAAAAACACCGCCAGCATCGTATTGCCCGCGACCAGGGCTAACCCACTCGCGCCGATGACCATGCCGGACGCGACCAGTAAGACCGCGCAGGCATTCAATTCGCCTGTTACCAACGGGCGGCGGCGGGTGCGTTTCATGGCGGCGTCTTTGTACCGTTCGATGTACTGGTTCAGGGCCGACGCTCCCGCTGCGGACAGAGTTCCGGTGAACAGCAGCAGCAGCATGTCGCCCCGTGTGGGCGCGCCGTAACTGCCCAGCATCGCGCCGCCGACGGCTGCAAAGAGCAGCAGCACCACCACGCGTAGTTTGAACAAAACCACCAACGAAGCTAAACGACTGCGCTCGCGGACGGCTGCGCCCGTCGTCTCGACATTAGAAACGGAATGCATAGAAATCTCCCTTGACGAACATGCCAATCAGATTATAGCGGCGATGGGAGGTCATTAAAGATTATTTTAATATAATTAATCTTAAATATCCAGGGGAACTGTGAAAGACTACACAAATTCTTATCTTTGTGTGATCTGCCACAGGGACACGCGCCGCGCGCTGGTGGGAGAATGGTAAACGGCGATCTGTTCCGTAGGTTGATCAGACTCTAAGGTATCGGAGGTGAGAATGGCATACGCGGATTCACCCGGCGCGAGATCGTCCAACACACGGGCCAGGACATCGCCTTCAACGCAGGTGACGGGGTGCGGGGTATAAAAATAGAGCAGGTGGCAGAGGTCCCAATCGGCGTAAAAACGGCCCGCGCGCGCGTTGATCATCTCCGCCGCCGCCCATACCGTGTCGGAGGCGGATAATTCGCCGCTGAGATATTCGTAGGCGTTCACATCGTCGCCGCGAAAAGGTAGATTGATGGGCGAATGGTGGGCGGCAAGGGTAAAGGGGCGGACAAAGGCGATCAGGTAGAGGGCGGCGGCAGCCAGCAATGCGGCGCGGGTGAGCCGCTGGAACCGGAATGGGTGCGTCCAGAGATGATAAACCGCGGACGCGAAAACCAGGGCGAGCGGCGCGGCGAGGATCATAAAATAGCGGGCGGTGACGACTCCGGCGGCGAGTACCGGGACGCTGCCGAGCAGCAGCAGCCAGAGGAGCAGGATCGCAGCGGCG
>DATAMF010000081.1:0-30857 GCA_036260665.1 Aggregatilineaceae bacterium
ACGGAGGATTGTCAGGACTGCCGGTTGGCGGAAGTGGAGCGGGGGCCAGAGCGGGTGAAGGCACGGGAGCGCTGGCGTGAGGTGAAAAGTCGGCGAGGGCGACCGAAGACGCACGACAGTGAGGGGCAGGCGTGTATGAACCCACGGTGCGTGTATTACAAAGAGATGGACGCGGCGTATCACGCGTTGCGGTGGGATGGGAAGCGGAACGCGTGCGAGGCGACGGATCAATGGGAGTGCGGGGCATGCGGGAGCAAGCACACGGCCCGGTTGGGACCGCCGCTGTACGGGTTGAAAACGGGGAGCGAGCGGGTGACGCTGGCGACCCACCTGGCGATGCTGGGGCTGAGCATCGCGGCCATCAGCGAAGTGAGGGGACACAGCGAGGAGACGGTGAGGTGGTGGTTGGTGCGGAGCGGGCTGCACAGTGAGCGGCTGCATGAGCGGACCTTGAGGGATCTGGTGGTGACGCATATTCAATTGGATGAGCTGGTGAATAAGGTGCGACATCTGGGGCGGCGGGTATGGATATGGACCGCTCAGGATGCGCTGAGCAAGGCGTGGCTGGCGTGGCATGTGGGCAAGCGGACGCAGGCGGATGCACATCGGCTGGTGCATCGAGTGAAAGCGGTGCTGGCGGCGGAGTGTGTGCCGGTGTTCACCAGTGATGGACTGCAGCAGTACTTCTACGCGCTCACCGCGCATTTTGGGCGATGGGTTGAGGAGGAAGGGAAGCGTAAGCCAGTGTGGCAGGTGCTGCCATGCCTGCTATACGGGCAGTTTCGCAAGCTGAAGGTAGGGCGCAGGTTGCGGCATGTCTACACCAAGATGTTGTGTGGGGCGCGTGAAGAGATGGAAGCGGTCCTGCAGGGCGTCGGGCTGACCGGCAAAATCCAAACGGCGTTCATCGAGCGGCTGAATCTGACCTTACGGCACCTGGTGGCGGCGTTGTCGCGGCGGGGATGGGCGGTGGCGCATGGCCCTAGCGGCGGGTTACTACAACTTCTGCCGGACCCATCACAGTTTACGGGTGCCGATGGGCGAGGGGCGTTTTCGCGGACGAACTCCGGCAATGGCGCTGGGGGTGACGAACCACTGCTGGAGTGTGCATGAATTCATCACGCATCCGGTGTACTAGGGGCAGCCGCCCGACCTGGTTGGGAGATATTTGATTCCCAATGAGGCGAAGAAAATGCGCAAAACAACCATAAATAGGCTATTTAATACTAGAGTGATGTATCTCTCGTTCTTATGAATGAGGATGAATTGCATTTAAGAAACCCGGTTGAGTTCACTTCTCCGGTTTCTACGAATTTTCCCTCGCATTCATGAGCTAGACCCCATGCGGTGATTGGATACGGGAAAATCGGCCAGGACAAGACGATCCAGCGCTGGATGTGTGCGGCGTGTGAGACCACCTTCAGTTGCCGCAAGGGCACACCTTTATATTATGTAAAAACGGATCCAGCGGTCATCGCTGACACCTTGTGGTGGTTGGCGGAGGGGGTGGATATCTCGGTACTCGTGCGCAAGCAGGGGTACCATGAAGAGACCATGGCGCAGTGGCTGAATCGGGCGGGCGACCATGCGGTGCGCTGGCACACCAAGATGTTTCGGAACTTGACCTTCGATCTGATCCAGATGGATGAATTGTATGCGAAGGTGAAAAAGGCTGAGAAAGCCCGCTGGCTCTGGTTGGCGATTGATCCCGTCAGTAAAACCCTTCCCGCCTTGCATCTGGGAGGGCGACAGGCGACGGATGCCTACCACCTGGTGCATGAGTTGAAGCGACGACTCTATCCGAACTGCGTTCCAGCGTTCACCACGGATGGGTTGCGGACGTACTTCCATGCGATTACAACGCACTTTGGATGGTGGTTTCGTCCACCTCGGGCCAGGAAAGATCATTGGCATGTCCACAATGAGTTACAGTATGGGCAGTTGGTCAAACGCCGCGAGCGGTATCAAGTTACCTATACCATGACTCGCAGGTTGTGGGGAAAACGACGTGACTTGTATGACATTTTGGAGCAACAGGGGTTCCGGCGTCTGATTCAAACTGCGGGTATTGAACGGGTCAATTTAACCATCCGGCAGGGGGTATCGTTGCTCACGCGGCGTACCTGGTCTCTCCCGCAGAGCACTTGCTCAACCATGTCGAATGGTGGCGCTACTACTATCATTGGATTCGCCCGCATCAGATGTTACGCGAACCCATCCCCGGTGAAAAACATCGTTATCGTGACTGCACCCCAGCCATGGCTTCGGGTCTCACCGACCACCTCTGGACCGTTGAAGAGATTCTACGGACACCCGTTTTGACCCCTCTGGCACGCTCTGACCCCGCCCACCTCGCGGCCCGCACCGCATCAGTTGCTTAAGGTCTTCTGACGCGGGCTGGGAATTACCCACACTTCCGCAGGGGACCACCCCCTCTAGCAATTACCATCTACAGCCTGATCACTTATGTACCAAAGTGGATTGTCGATAGTCAGATCATTCAACACCGCAAAATAGTGATCCTACTCGTGTCAATCTGGATGTTAGTGTCGATTCTGAGCTTTATAACCCGCAGCCGAGGAAGCTAAACACCGCCGTTTGTGACGCACAATCAGATATTGTGCATGGGTCCAGAGCAAAGGATTAGCAATCGGCCCCCGTTGTTTTACCCAGGCCTCATAATGCGTGACGGGAGCTAACATCACGGTATTTACTTGTTCGGGCAAGTTAAAATTAGCGTCAGCTTGGCTTTCACTCCAGGCAATCAAAGCATCGGCACGTTGCATATCGCCAATTTCCAGATAATACCATGCAAGCCATAGTGCCAGCAGTACCCAGACCCCACCACCATAATAGACATCAGCAAGGTGACGGTGAACACCCGCATCCAGGGCATGTAGTTCGCGTTCGATGCGAGCTACGGTCCGCTGCATAAGGGGATCAGTTGGACTTAACAAGCCATGTGGCACAGCAACACCCAATAAGTTGGCATCTACCATATCCAATCCCACCGATTTAGCGAGTTCACTTGTCGGAGTTAACCCATCTGTCAGCACAAAATTGCGGATTTTCTGTATAGTTGTGTTAAAGTTGAGCTTTGGAATGAGCTTTTGTGCGGCAACCAGACCAGAGTAGATTGCGCCCAGTGTGCTGATGTGTACATCTGTGCCACGTTCTTCCCAGCAGTCATAACACGGTGTATGCCATAGGGCTGCCAGATAGCGGGCAGTAGTGATAATGGCTTGCTCCCATTCGATAGGCAAAGGATACAAGCGCGCATAGTTCACAAATTCAGCGAGTGACCACAACCAGGTTCCTGGTCCATCCAGTTGAAATTCCGGCCAATCCCCCGAGTCAGCATCCCCATTAGGTCGATAGCGCGCATTCAACGTCTCAGCAAAATTCAAAGGATGGCCTGTTTGCGCCCGTGCGATGGAGCGTTCGAGTTGGTCAGCACGGGAGTTCACTATCCCAGCACACCAACTATGAAACTGGTTAGCGCTGTCCCATTGTGATCCCATATTGCCGCGATGACTGATACTCGCTTCCCATCCTTCGAGAGTAAGGGCATAAGCGATAAATGCCCCATCACGGAACCAGGAAAATTGGTAATCGGGCATATTCGGGCACGCCAGATAACCGCCACCTGGCTGTTGGTTATCGAGAATGACAGTCAAACTATGCCGATGGAGCGGATGATCATGCATAAATATCGTCATTGTTGGTACTCCACAACAATCATCGTCCAATAGTCCAACCCAGGCAGGGTGAGCGTGATGCCATCGATTTCGGCGCTAAATGAGACAGGTTGCGCATTAAGAAGACTGGCATGATCAGGAGAGGCCCACCATACGCGTAATACAGGCTGCTCGGTCTGGATATGAATCGGTAGATTTATAAGCGAATCAGGGGCCTTGTCAAGCGGTGTCTCCCATCGATTGGTACTGACTCCCATAAAATTGATCAGGCTGAAAGTGTCAAAACCCTGGCCGCTACGAGCGATAACCGCGACCTGATCTTTAGCACGCACCTTGTTTGTTTCGACACCCTCAGTTGTCAGCGCTTCAGCACGCTGTGGCGCGTTGGTTGTGTCCAGCGACAACACCTCTTCGTAGCGCACCGAAAAATCATAATAATTTTGCGTAATCTCCTGTAAAACTTCATCCATCTGCCCAAACTTCGGAAAATAAGGATCAGCCAACATGGCTCCTGGTTCACCGAGTTCCAGGTGATATCCACCACTGGCAAAGATTACTGCATTGGCGAGCTGGACATTAAATAAACGCTCCGGGTGAATGTAGGCCGCAATGATGACTGGCTTACCACCACCTAAATTCTCGGCTCCGGCAATAATGCGGTGCAGATCAAGAAAGTCTCGATAGGGTGCCCATACCTCAACATAAACGGCATCCTGCTCGGATAGTGCAACCGTATCGACAGGCCAGTTGCCCACAGCATTAAAGATCACAGCCCCAGAATCGCCGCGCTTCTGTCTAACAACGTCCACGGTCCGGTTGATAAATCCCGGAATCGCCTCAGCTAAATCCACTCGATTTTCATTGTAGTTGTAACCCGTTTTGGGAGCGCCGTATTGATCCAGATGAATACCGTCAAATGGTAGGCTATCCAGTACCCGCCCAAACTCGCTCATTAAGTGATCAGTCCAGGACGAATCGGGACTGGGATCCATAATCATCAGAAAGTTATCACCGAACTCATAGGGAATTCCAGCACGTTGGAACAAGGCCCATTCTGGGTGTGCCTGATAAAAAGCCACGGATGCGCCGTAAATCGCCGTATAGGGCATCGCGGCGATTTGATGGGCGTGTGCAGCCTCGATCAACTGGCATACTGTGCTGAGCGACATCTGGCGACCCAACAGATCGCTGTAGTTTTCTTCGGGTGGCACTAGGGATTCATGTCGGTACTGCCAATCGTAGAACTGTAAACCATTGACATGAAAACGGGCATTCCACTCCATCGTCTCTTCGATATTGCTGCGTCCCGCTTCAAACTGGCTCAAGAAACCATAGCGCGGTGCTTGAATCCAGTTATCCAGCACATCAAAAGCTGTAGAACTGGTAGCTAGCACGGTCCCCTGTTTATCAAGTAGGGTGACAGTTATGCCATACCCGCGCGGCGCGATGGCTGGGGGCTGCCAGCTTAATGTGGTATGGAATAGATCAACATCAAATGTATCCACCACGTCCGCCAGATGAGTGATCACAACCCGGACACTCTGCCCGCCGTTGGTTGTTATGCTAAAGATTGCCATTTCATTTGGCAGAAAAAAAGCTTTGAGAGGTGTTATTGATATTTTGAATTCTTCCGCTTGCATAAAAGCATGCCCTCCATGAGCAAGCATAACGCCACACAAGAGTATGACCAGTGTACCCCGCCTCATCCCTTGACCGCTCCTGTTGTAATCCCTTGGACAAAATAACGCTGGAACACAAGGAAAATAATCACTGTCGGCACGACAGCGGTGAGTGCCGCTGCAAAAATGAGACCCCAATCCGAGGAATGAGCGCCCCGAAAGTTGGCAATCGCTATCGGCAAAGTTCGCTTTTCCACATCCGTTAACACCGTTAATGCCCAAATATATTCATCCCATGCGCCCAAAAAACTGAATACAGCGACGGTGCTTAATGCAGGTTTGGCAAGCGGGATCATGATCCGAGCAAAGATCGTGAAATGGTTCGCACCATCAATCAGGGCGGACTCTTCAAGTTCGCGCGGCAACGCTTCGAAGAATCCACGCAACAGGAACATATTAAAAGCCATCGATCCCGCGGAATACACTAGGATGAGTCCATTCAGACTGTTGAGCATATCCAATCGTGTGGCGAGGAGAAACTGTGGGATGATAAGCATCATGCTAGGAACCATCATCATCGCCAAAAGAGTATAGAAGATGATATTTTTGCCAAAAAAATCGAACCGTGCAAAGGAATACGCCATCATCGCTGTCAAGGTTGTCACAACGACGGAAGTTGCTATTGCAACTCGGATACTGTTATACAAGGCCGTGTCAAAATTCCGGCTGTGAAAGGCGGTCTCGAAATTTTCTAATGTCGGATTACGGGGAATAAATTGCAGGGGAAATTCAGGTACATACGCATGAAGCTTAAACGCGGTGCTGATCATGTACGCTATCGGAGCCATAGCCACAATCACGCCCAAACAGAGAATAATGAAGATGATGATCTGAAATCGGCGCTGGCTGCGATTGCGAACGGAATGCATGGAAAGACTCGTCTCTCTCATCAAATTTCCTCGCTCATAATTAGTCCGACTGCCGGAACATCCGCATTTGAATAAAGCTGACAAATACGACAATCGCGGCCAACACATAACTCAGCGATGCGCCATAACCGAATCGTAGGCGATCAAATGCCCGGTCATACATATAGCTCAATACCACTTCGGTGCGATGCAGCGGCCCACCGCCAGTGATCAAATAGATCGAGACAAACGCCTGAAAACCGCCGATCACCAGCGCCACCATGATGAATAGAGTCGTGCGCCGGATGAGGGGCAGAGTCACATTCTTGAACTGCTGCCATTCCCCCGCTCCATCTATCGCGGCGCTCTCATACAATTCCACCGGCACTCCTTGCAGTGCGGCCAGAAAGATGACCATCGTCCAGCCGACACCCTTCCATATACCCAGGACATAAATGATGATCCAGGCGGTTTTGGTTTCGCTCATCCACATGACAGGCTTGTCAAGCACACCGAGTACGGATACCAGCAGATAATTAACGAATCCGCCGGGGTGGGAACTGAATAAAAATTGGAATAAGAAGCTGACGACTACCCAGGATGTAACTACAGGGATGTAATAAATCGTACGGAAAATCCGCTTGCCGATAAACACACGGTGGACCAATACCGCTAGGCCGAGTCCGATGAGCATCTGCCCCCCAACAGTTACAGCGGTATAACGAACTGTGTTTTCCAACGCCATCCAGAAATATTTGTCATGCATCACTTCTTTATAGTTTTCGAGGCCAATAAATTCGCTTTGCTGCCCCGGCATGATCTTCCAGTTAAAGAAGCTGATGTAGAGTTCATATCCCAAGGGGTAAATCATCCACAGGATATACAGAGCGAGTCCGGGGAGCAAAAATAAGTATGGAACGTACCAACGATGGTGCAGTTTGGAGCGCATTGCATGGTCTCCATTACGATTCACTATGGGGATTATGGAGTAGAAACAGGGGAGATATTCTCCCCTGCCGCAGGGACTTATTCTTCCGCCAGTAACTCGTCAATCTCTTCCGCCGCGAGGTCCAATGCCTCCTGGGGAGATGCCTCACCCCGCAGGATAAGCTGTCCAGCGTCAGTTAATATTTCTTCCATTTGCGACCAGGCAGGATGGGGTGTGCGTGCCTTAGCCGTCTTAAGTTGCTCCAGAAACGCTCCATAGTAGGGATGGTTCTGGAAATACTCATTTTCCAGCAGCGAAGGAATAACCGTAAGCTGACCAACTTCAGACATCTTTAATTGATATTCATCCGATTGAGTGAAACGCAGAAATTCCATCGCTTCGTCAGGATGTGCCGCCCCGGCGAAAAGGGCTATATTTTCACCACCGACCACCGAGATTGAGCCACCTTCTCCAGCAGGCATCTGAGCCGCCTGAATCTCAAAGTCAGGATACTGCGCTTCGGCAATTGGATACATCCAGGGGCCATCCAACATGGAAGCGAAAATATCAGTAAAGTACCCTGTACCTGTATCCATACCGCCACCCAAATAAGATGGCGAAAAGCATCCCTGATCGACCATCTCGGCCAAAAATTCATAAGCGGCTACGGTCTTTTCACTGTTTAGATAACCAGAGGCGGTGGTGATTTCAGGATCGGTGATATCCCCACCGAAACTCCAAATCCAGGGAAGAACTGCCCACCCATAGGTGCCGCCATCGCTGAACAGATAAATGTCATCACCCAACGCTTTGATCGGTTCACAAAGCGCCTTCAACTCATCAATCGTGGTTGGGGATGCTGTAATGCCTGCCTGCTCAAAAAGGGTCGGGTTGTACATAAAAACGCGCGTGTTGGTATCAAGTGGCAGACCCCAGTAGTGTCCGTCGTACGCATTAGTTGAGAGCGGACCAGGGAATACGCGGGCAGCGAGGTCTTGGAAATCTGGCATAGTTTCATCCAAAGCACTCAACACACCTAACTGGGCGAATTCGGGCGACCAGATAATATCCAGACGGGCCAGATCGGGGCCTTCGCCACCGGCTAGTGAAGTTAGCAAGGTCTGACGAAATTCACCATAAGGGAATGGTACGGACTCGACCTTAATGTTAGGGTGAGATTCCTCGAACATGGGGATCAAAGTATTGACAAGCATGTCATTTTCAGGTGAGGTTTCGTTATAGGTGTGCCAGAATTTGATGGTGACTGTTTCTTGTCTGGCATGCGTAATACCAATGGGCATAACCAGTATTGCAATTAAAGCCAACAAAGTTAAACGTCGAAACATTTTTCTCTCCTTATGAATAGAAGTAATCTTAAACGAGAAAACTCCATATGCTTTGTGTTATTTGACCTCCTTAATGAACCGGTTCAGGTTCGGTTTAAAAAAATCTATGGTATGCTGCCTGTGGAATTACGAATCTGCAGTTCCGGTTTGATAAGTTGCTTCGATAATTCCTCGGCGGGATTCTCAGCAATAATCGACTGGAGTAAGGTGAAGAGCATTTCAGCAATTTTATGAGTGGGCTGGCGGATGGTAGTGAGTGGGGGATGCCAATATCGGGCTAACGATATGTCATCAAACCCTACGACTGAAATATCTTGGCCCACGGCCAAGCCCCGTGCCTGAATAGCCCGCATAGCGCCAAACGCCATTCGATCATTATTGCAAATAACAGCACTCGGTGGATGACTTTGATCAAGAAGATAGTGCATGCCAAGCTGGCCTGAACGTTCCGTATAATCCCCTTCAACCACCAAATTCATATCAATGGCAGATCCTGCCATCTTCATCCCCCGTTGGAAACCGGCCCATCGGTGATGCGTGAGTTGTTGCTCGCTAGGCGGAGACACATAGCCAATTCGAGTGTGCCCAAGTTCAGCGAGATGTCTCACTGCCTGTTCAATCCCATATGCTCCATCTACATCGATCCAATGAACATCTGCGTCGCCATTACATCGACCAAAAACAACAAAGGGGAAATTCTCTTCCTTGAGAAAAGTCACACGCGGATCGCGTTCTCGGATAGCAAAAAGTATCAACCCATCGACTTGCCGTCCTCGGACTAGCCGTTGATATAACTTCAGTTCGCCAGGACCAACTGGAATAGTCCAAAAGGACAATCCGATTCCGGTACCCATAGCTGCTGTGCTGACGCCATCGATAAGATCTAACACAAAGGGATCGGGTTCGCTCGGCTTATCGCTGAGGCGCAGCTCGGTGCGGACCAAGCCAATCGTTTCAGTAAGCTGCGTATTGAGGCTGCGGGCAGCCGCGCTGGGATGGTAGTTTAGAGCTTCAATCGCCGCAAGCACTCGCTCGCGAGTATCGGGACGCACTAATGGACTGTGATTTAGCACGTTTGAAACGGTTCCCACCGATACTCCGGCATATTTTGCGACATCACGAATAGTTGCCATTGATACCCCTTTTGAACCGGTCCAATTTTATTAAAACATAGTTCCGATCTTTTGTCAACGCATTTTGGTAGCCCACAGAATGCTTTTTCATCGTATCTGTTCCGTCCGTCTCACCTTATCCTCTGAAGCAATCGAGTAGTGTAGTTAGTACAACTGTCGAAATTTTGCTTATTAGCAATCGAGAGTATACTTGTTTAAATTTTCAAACCATCCGACATTGAGCAACTTAAGCTGGAGTTTAGGTATTTCTACCTTTCTAAGGAGTTTATCTATGTTGCGCCATTTAAAGTCTTTCTTTTTACTCATTTTCATAAGTATCATCATACTCATGAGCAGCGCTTCCTTTGCTCAGGATGATGATGGTATCGATACCCCGCTTGATCCAGTCGAAACGGTCACCGTTGCTTATGTTCCTATCCTCAAGTTTGCGCCCCTCTATGTCGCTGCCGAACGTGGCTTATTCGAACAATACGGTCTGAATGTCGAAATTGAACAAGTAGCTTCCGGTACAGAAGCTATTGCGTTTTTGACCGAGGGCAAAATTGATGTGGGTGGTATCGCGATTGTCACGTCCCTGTGGAACGGCTGGAATCAGGGCCTGGATATCCGTATCATTGCTCCAGGTGGACTGGAACCACTAGAAAATAGCCCAACCAAACTGATTGTTCGTGAAGACCTTTTCAACGATGGCTCTGTGACAACAATCGAAGATCTCGAGGGTAAGATTGTCGCAGTAGCAGGCGGACCGGGCAGCGGTGGTGAATATCTGCTGGCGAAGGCCCTTGAACGCGGCGATCTCACGATTTTTGATGTCGAAACTCAAAATATCGATAATCCCGACATGGCGGCTGCCTTTAGCAATGATGCAATCGCTGCTGCTATTGTTGGAGCGCCTTTCGCCGATCAAATCATTGAAGCAGGCGACGGTGTTGAACTCGCTACGGATCTAACTCCTGGTTTGATGACGGTTGCATTTGTTGGTTCGGGTAAATTTATAACTGAGCGCCCCGAAGCCGCTCAGCGTTTCGTCCTTGCGCTGATGGATGCGACGCGCCTCATGCAGGGAGAAGATTTTTTCGCCGAAGAGAATATGGATGCCTATTTGACCTACACAAATTCCACCGAAGAGGCCATTCTCAACGCGACGCCCTTCGTTTTTGATCCTGACCTCATTATTCCGGTAGAAGACCTGGCTGATGTCGAAGCCACACACCGCGAAAATGGACGGACAGAATATACAGAACCACTGGACCTCACAACCGTCGTTGATTTGACTTTTACTGAAGCGGCGCTTGAACTGCGTGGTCCATACGAAGAAAGCGAAGCTGAATAAGCTGATTTTTATGGCCTCTCCTCAGTTCAGGCAGCGAGGAGAGGCATATTTTTTATGAGTGGAAGTTCCATGCAACCCAAAATTGTGGCCCAAAATGTCGTCAAAACTTACAAATCAAAAGATGGCGATATTCTCGCTTTAGATAATTTTAGTTTAGAGATTGCTGAAGGTGAGTTTGTTTGCATTGTCGGACCATCGGGATGTGGAAAGTCAACATTTCTCCGTATCCTCGCAGGATTAATGCCGCTTACGTCGGGCACCATCGAAATCAGACGAGATGCCCAAGCCCAAAAACCATTGAACAGCATGGTCTTTCAAGAATATGCTATTTATCCCTGGAAAACTGTACGGAATAATGTCGCCTTTGGACTTGAGATGCGCGGTGTATCGAAGAAAAAACGATACGCTATCGTTGACGATTGGCTCAAGCGCGTAGGACTCCAAAAGTTTGCCGATTACTATCCGCATCAACTGTCGGGAGGCATGAAGCAGCGCGTCAGCATTGCACGAGCACTCGCGAATGACCCGGAAGTTTTGTTGATGGATGAACCCTTAGGCGCTTTGGATGCTCAAATGCGCACCGTCTTACAGGGTGAACTGCTTAAGCTGTGGGAAATAGACCGAAAAACCGTGGTCTATATCACGCATAGTATCGATGAAGCGATTCTGCTGGGAGATCGGGTTATTGTGATGACAGCCCATCCTGGGAAGAAAAAAGTAGAATTCACCATTGAGATTCCAAGACCGCGCATGATCGAAACCATGGCTACACCGGAATTTGCACAGCATAAAGGGATTATTTGGGAAGCGCTGAAGGATGAGGTTTCACGGGTCTATGGGGAACAGTTATGAGAACTATCTATCGCTTGATTCCCAACAAGACCCTTCGTGAAATCCTGCTAACCGTCATATTGGCCGGGATTTTGAACGCCGTGGCAATCGGTGGACATTTCTGGCTGGATCATTGGGAACTGTTGGCATTAACTAATCTGATTCTCCTGGTTGTCCTCGCTGAACGTGTTGGTGAGTTAGTTCCTATTCGTTTCAAAACGCTTTATGATCGCATCCTGGCCTTCGGTTTTCCCGCACTACTGCTCCTCGGTTGGGAGGTTTTAGCGAATACAGAGGTAATTAACCCACGCTGGTTTCCTGCGCCATCCAGTATTTTAGATGCGCTGTGGGACTTAACGGTCAATTATGACCGCTTCAATAAGTCCAGTCTTCTCGGTCGGCCCTGGCTTATTCCGCAAGAGTGGGACGCAAACGGCATGGCAGGCGTCAAGCTCCTGATGAAGGAAAGCCATGTTTATGCTACTCTGTCGCGGGTTTTCCTCGGTTTTATCTTTGGCTCTGGACCGGGCATCGTGATCGGCATGGCGATGGGGATGAATGCCACCGTTCGCAATATGCTCGACATGACCCTTTCAGCGCTGTATGTGCTGCCTAAAATTGCCATTTTCCCGATTATGATGCTGCTCTTCCCTGATCCGTTTGGGGAAGGACCGAAAATCGCGGTGGTTGCTATTTCGGCTTTTTTCCTGGTCACGATCAGCACCATGACCGGCGTGCAGCAAATTGATCCGGTACTCATTCATGCGGGGAAAAACTATGGCGCGAATCGTTGGCAGATGTTTCGGCATGTAATCATTCCGGGTGCGCTGCCGATGATTTTTTCTGGTCTGCGCCTTGCGCTGGGGACGGGTCTGATCGTCATTGTCGCCATTGAATTTGTGCGCGCGAAAATCGGCGTAGGACACGTTATTCTTTACTATTGGGAAATCCTTTCCACGGCCAAAATGTACGCCGGACTATTTGTAACGATGATTCTGGGCGTGCTGCTCACCTACGGATTACAACTCATTGAACGGTGGATGATTCCCTGGCAGCGAAAGTAAGGTTTCGGCACCCCTAAATTTAATGGAAACCTTATATCAACAACCCCCGCCCCCCCTTTGCACTCTGATTTTTGCTGTTTTGAGGGGAAACTTGCACTCCAAGAAGTAGAGATCCTGGCAGGAAGTCCGTTTCTGTGTCACTATCGGGCGATTCTGTGTCATATCCCCCCCCCTTGACGACGCGGTGAGGGGAAAAAGATTCATTTCACGACGCGCCACGCGAAAAAACGAGCAGGGCTGCGCCCCTACAAAATCCATCTCCGCCGCGAAAGCAGTAGAAAAAAGGGTAGTGGTAAAGGTTTGACTGATAAAGCATGAAAAGGTAAACCCGGATAAACGCTCAAGTCTAGCCGGAGTACCTTTTACACGCACACCTGCCCGAAATGCGGCAGTGAACAGTTGGTGAGAAACGGTCATGAAGGTCTCATGGAAGAACAGCGTTTTCTGAAAGAAGCCCGCTATTCATCTCGAGACCAGTAACCCTGTTCCTGAAGTTTGGGTTTGACTTCTTGTCGCATAACTTGTATAAGCAGACGGGTACCGCCTGTGCCGACACCCTTCCGCCAATGTTCAAGAGTTCGTACACATTCTCCCACATTTGTTATACCCACGCTCTTCAATATGCTTATCGCGTGATCTGACAGGTCAAGCGTGTCAATCGATACAGAATATAAGTGTTCATATGTTGCTTCTCCATAATTGTTGGGCGATACATCCCAGACATTTTCCTGTGAACAGGATAGCACAAACGTTCGGAGGTGTATAGTATTTCATTGGTGAACTTGAGTGACTAACTCGGATGGTTAATAGTGTGGGGGTTACAAGGCGAACCCCCGGTCCGTTGCCCCACGCGCGGGGTTATGCATTACCCATATGTCAGGAATGGAGGGAAAAACAGGCGTTATGCGGTTCACCCCTATCCTCCCGGCCTCCTTTCCCCGCTGGCGCAGAGAAAGGAGGAGAAAAACGGGCGCGGCAAGCAGCACCCTTACGAACGGCTGTCGTGAGCGTCGTGGAAAACGCGGTTCCGGCCTCGATTATTTACCGGGGTGTTGAGTGATATATCCGATTATTGTTTGGGCAGGCACACACCGACCAGGACCAAAGCGAGGAACAGCCCGCGCGCGTAGGCGAAACTGAAGGCCATATCCCATTCACTTCCTTCGGACAGGCGGCGGCTGATCTCAAGCAGGGCATTTTCCCCGTTGATCATATTGAAGGCGGTCAGCGCCGGAGAATTAAGCGGGAACAGCTTGATAGGTTGATCTTTATCGGGTGGCTGACCCCATACAAAATCAGCGCTGACCGTGATTGCACAGCCAGTTACTACCTCAGGGATCACCGCCCCTAATTTTTCAGCAGGAAGATCGCCTAAGTCGGCCAGCTTATACGCGCTGCCCCCTTCGCCTTTGCCACTATAAACCTGAAGATTGGCAGACATCGAGGCCCACAATTGGCGGCGCGTCAGACGAAAATCTAATTTTCGGTAGGGCACTTTTTCAAAATCAAATCTCTCATCTTCACTTTTAGACATGGAGCGCTCCTTGAAATTCCGCTAAACGCCGCATCAACTCTGGATCTTCGATCTCTAGCCATGCCGGGGAACAGGCCGCATAAAACCTCGTAAATTGGGCAACCGTCGCTTTCATCCAGTTTTCAAATTCGGGAGGGAGAAGTGGGCCAGCGAACAAAAACAAGCCGCCCAAATGGGCATGTTTTGGAAAAGTTGGCAGATCGAGCTGAGCGCCTGCCAGCGCAAAACGCGCTACACGTCCGCTGCTAGCGAGGATGTCACGGGCCTCAACGAGCGTATCTTTGAGCGGCATGTGCATCGCGCCCGTGTGCCGGAAGAGATCGGGGCGGCGGGCGCTGGCCTGCGGCTCGAACGGGATGGCGTCGAAGGAGGGCAGCGAAGGGGGCCAACGCGCGGGTGATAGCCAGAAAGCAGGCTGGGTGATAGCCGGGCTGTTCACCGGGGCCGCATGCAAACCTAAACACAGATCACGCTGACTGAAGATGGAATCGGACTCAACCAACCAGGGCTGGCAGTCTTCGTGAATGAACACATCGTGATCGATGAACCAGATGCCGGATGCGGCGGGCATCTGGTGAAGGGCAATATTTTGGATCACCCGACTGTGCTCACCGGGGGCATGATCAGGATAAAAAAGCTCCGATACATGCGGCGGCAAGTGTTCACGGAAGCGCTGTTTCTGCTCCGGCGATTTCCCGACCTGTACCACGATCAGCTCACGGTCCGGGGTGTACTGCGCCAGACGATGAAGGCAATCCAAGCCAAGGCAGTTCGACCACCAGGAGATGACAACAATCGCACTGTGAGACATGGCGCTAGGCTTCCTGGGGCGGGTCAACACACAAGCCATCCATGTGAGATAGATTGGGTGCGCGCCAGACGCCCCCGCCATCGGCAATCCGCCGCAGCAGGAGCTTTTCAGTTATTTGCTGGTTGATGGTGCAGCGCCCTTTGTGCTGTAAATGCCCGCCCGCGCCCAGACTGAAGGTACGCGGATAACAATCCCCGGCACAGGACCAGTAGCAAAAAACAGTCCTGGCAGGTGGCCTGCCGTTCCTGGATCAAATGGTGGAGATGGTTCCGGGCAGCGTGATCGATGCTCACCTGACCGTCATCAATATGTCCAATGACGGACAGCTTAGACAGGGGATGGGTGTCACCTGCGACTTCGTAACAGGCAACCAAGTCCCCATTGGCGTTCACAATCAGGGCGTTGTAGGGGGCGGTACAAAAAATGGTTGTGACCAGCCCCAGCCGCGATCCCGAATAGAGCAGCCGCCGTCCGGCCTGCTGCGCGATCTCGAACGCATCCAGAAAAGCCGTGACAAAGCCCTGAATCTCGGCCTCGTCTGGTTCACTATGTCCGCCGCGCTTGGTATTGAAAGCGGGTTCAACCTGCATAGACTGGCACCCGGTTTCGGTGCATAAAAAGCGCACATCGTCCGCTAGGGTCCAGGGGGCAGTCGCGGTCAAGCGGATGCCATAGGGGAAACTGCGGCGGTCCAGCGCGTTGATCGTCTGCATGACATACGGCGACGATCCCTGGCCGGAACGCAGCGGACGCTGGCGATCCTGGGTGGATGGCTCACCATCCACGGATAAACTTAAGCCGTCCAGATTCGATGCAATCCAGTCGCACTGTGCTTCGGACCACACCCCATTCGAGGTGAGCGTGATTTTGGATGGGAGCGGCTTCTGGCGGGCATAGCCGGTGCATTTTTGCAGGACATCCCAGGCGTAAGTCGGTTCGCCGCCGCCATGAAATGAAACTTCAAATTCAGAGCGATTCAACTGAGTGGCTTGCTCAAAAACATAGTCAATGGCGGTATAGCCCGGTTCGGGCGAAAGTTCCTGGCGCGGCGACTCCCCGGCAGCGGCATAACAATAGGTGCAGCGAAGCTGACACTGATTCGTAAGCAGCAGCACTGCCATTGTCGGGATGAAATCGGTTGCGGCCCACATGGGCGGCGGCGGATCGGGATCGAGAAATCCGATGGAAAACAGAAATTCCAAGATGTCGGGGGGCACACGGGGTTTGGGTGACGCGCCATCGTCGGTCAACGCTAAGACCAGATTCGCCATGGCCCGGTTGCCGACAAACGCCCGTCCCGCCAGGGGGCGGTAGATAATAAACTCAGATGCACCTGTAACAGGGATGATACGAACGTCCATGCAAGTCTCCCATTGGAATGCGATGATCGTACTGGTGCAGATCGTCTTCCAGGCTCCCCAGAAGCAGAAGCCTGGAAGATCGATTGAGCGCGAACTAGTTCGGGTACCAGTAGTGTGAGGCTCCGGCGCACGAACAATAGCCGTCGCAACTGCATGGTGCCGGCACACTTACACAGTTACAGACACACACCATGCCTGGGGGAATGGTCGATCCACAGGGGAGTGTATATATCGTACCATCAGGGGCGCGATAGTTAATTCCGGTCTGGCCGGGCTGCACTTCTCCCGGCACTCCCGGCAGCGCGGTCGGCGCAGCAGTGCCTGTCGGCGCAGCCGTTGCGCGCGGTTTTTCGGGAACAAAGGGAGGCGCATCGACATCAATCACGGCCTCACAATCGCCGCTGACCTCAACAGTTTCAGGATCAACCCAGGCCTGTTCAATATCAGGCATCTCAATCTGCCACCAGTACACATCATCCGGGGCTTTGCCCTTGCCGATGACGGGCACATCCTCATTGACGGGCATAAAGGCCCGGATGCCACGGTGACGTCCGGGGCCAACATAGACATAGATGCCTTGCTCGGACGTCCTGACGGTACAGGGCGCGCCGGGAGTTGGCGAGACAGCGGGTGTACGAGTGGGGCGTGGGGTACGCGTCGCAGCAAAATCATTAGCACCGGCATTCACTGCACCACTGGCGGCAGTGAGCGCCGCGCCCGCCGCTACGATACCGGATGCGCCTAAAAAGGCACGGCGGTCGATCTTAAAATTATTCTCTTCGCGGCTAACAGCGAAGACTTCCGGTTTTTCCTCGTTCGGGTCTTCGATCTCCGGCACATTCTGGTCGGCAGTCATGAAAATCTCCTTCTTTAAGGACAAAATGTCAACGATTAAAGGTCGGATTCGGGTGTGGTGGAACCATGGTTTTGTTTATGCGTCTGGCACCTCCTCTGGCACCTTTAGACGGAGGGTTGGCGCGTCATGGAACCGTTTGATCGTGGCGGCCAAACACCCCCCCGTACACGCGCCCATCAATTTAAACCGACAGGACGAACACTCTTTATAAATTCCGGCAACCCGATAGGGTTGAACCTGACCGGCGAGCGAGGCGCGCAGATTGACTGCGCTTTCGGCCTCGGCGGACGGCACAACAGCCTGATTAGCCAGTGGAAAACAGTGAAATGCCTCGCCATTCACCCCTATATCCAAAATTGGATTGCAGCGCCACGCGGGATCAACGCCTGCGGTATGCAGTGTTTCGAGATCATCCTGCGAAAACATGCAGCGCACGAAACCACAGTCCAATTCCAGGGTGATGCCGTGCTGGGCGGCGGCATGGGCGAAACGAGCAATAGGATGTCCCACCTGGGGATACTGCTTAGGATGAAGATACCGATTGCTGCCCCCCGATATAGGCTGGGCCAAACCCAGGCGGATTTTTTTCTGGCAGCCCATATCGAGCACCAACGGCAGCAGGAAATCCAGTTCGGCGCGCGGCGTGTAGATGGTGAATCCTAAGAGCGCCCGCGAACCGAGGCGTTGGAGCACGGCCCGCCGCCGCGATTGTTCGGCATCCGTCGGGCTGGTGGATTGGCGCGTCGCATTGGTATTCACCAGAATGGTGCAATCATCGGGTGGAATAGCTTCGAGAACCGTGACGATTCGATCCGGGATCAGGCCGTGGGTAAAAACGACGATATGCTTGTTGCGCCGCCGGGCTTGCTCGATGAGGGCGTCAAATTGCGGGTGCAGTGTTGGTTCGCCACCGATCAGGCGAATTTCATTGATGCCGGACCGATCCAGATCATCCAAACGGCGCTCGAATGATTCCAGCGAGATAAACGTCGGCTGGCGATCATCATGGGCAGACAGCATGTGATCTTCGGCGAAACAGTAGGTACATTTCATATTACACACGGTGGAGACGATGATGTTGACCATGCTTTCACGCTTTTCTTTCCAGCAGTCCCGCCGAGATCCATGTCTGGAGCAAGGTATTCAGGTGCTGTTGGGCTTCGAGTCGTTCCAGGTTCAGCAGCGGCCCAAGCAAAGCCACCAAACGCGGGTAGGAATAGCCCAGCATCATCCAACCCCAAACCGCCGCTTCTATCCCGTCCAAACAGTGGGTTGTCCCGGTTCGCGGGTCAACAATCCAAATCCATTGGGCATCGTGAACCCAGCGAAGTTGATCGGGGCAGGTGAGGATAACACTGGTACCGGCACCCGTCGCAGTGGCAGCAGTAGCAGCAGTGTCAGCTAAATTTTTGCTCATCGCACCGCATCCTTAACGTCCAAGCGATCACTCGACTGCCACACGCTGGCTTCGCACGCTGCATGATCGGCGAGCCAGGTTTCGGCAAGATCACCCTGCCCAATCTCCCGCAGCAGCCGGGTCAATGTGATCAGCCGGGTTTGCACACACAGGGCATCAAATTCGCCGGGACGCCCGCTGGTATCATGATTAACATGGCACCCCCCGGCACAGTGGTAACGACAGAAACAGTCCGTACAGAGCGGTTTACGATGGACAGTGAGTGAACGAACCTCTTGCAGGACGCGCTGATCAATCTCGAACTGTTGGCCCACAAGCTGTCCGATGCGGAAATTCAATCCATTACGCTCCCAGTCCTCATGGAGCAGATAACACGCATCGACCATACCATCGGGCGAGACAATCAGCGCATCACGGCCAATCGGACAAAAACTGGCGCGGCAGTCCTGTGTATGGGCGGTTGAGTGAACGGTGTCGATCCCATAGGCCGCCAGAATTTGGGCTGCAAGGTCGAAGTTCTGCGCGAATTCCCAGGGATCGGGCGGAAGCAGATCGTTCTGTTCGGACAGTAAAGACGGCGTCAGGGTTTCAAAACAGACGGAAGCCGGCAGAAAATGGCGGCTAATCCATTCTGCGATGGCGGGCATGCGGCGAACGGTATGGTGCGTGATACAGGTCCGAATGACCAGTTCGATAGGCGCAGCGGAGAAAATTGCCGCATTCCGGCTGACGATCTCAAAACTATCACGTCCGTTAGCTGCCGGGCGGTGGGCATTCTGAATATCCTCCGGCCCATCCAGTGACAGCACCATCGTATCAAAGTGATCGGCGATCCACTGGCAGCGCGCTTCGTTATAGAGGCCGTTGGAGGTGACTTCGAAACGAACCCCGATGCCGCGATCAGCGGCAGCATGTGCCGCGTACGCCACGACAAAATGGACAACCGACTCCGCGCAGAACGGCTCACCGCCGAAAAAATGCACTTCCCCGTGCGTTTGCCCCACGCTGGCGAGCAGATCGAAATAAGCATCCACTGCGTCACGTGCTAAGCCCAAGTCCATCACCGGGCTGGTCTGTTTCGGCGCGGCGAAATCGCAGTAACGGCAGGCCATATTACAACGGCGGGTTGGGATAATGCCCAGAAACAACGGATTATTCAGAGGCCCTGTTCGTGCAGTGGGAATCGGTTTCTCAGGCGTGTGCAGCCGATCCACGAGGGGCTGTAACGCCGGATATTCCTGTGTATCTGCTAACAGCCCGCGTTGGATATGAAACAGCGCGCTCCCATTGACCAGGGCAGTGAGGTTGTGGAATGGCGCATACAGCAGAAATTTGTCTACAATGGGAACAGCGAAGATGTCATCCATAAAGCTATTTTGTCCTGTCCTACGCCAACTATTTATTGTGGGGGGATTATCAAACGCGGTCATGCCTGTATCAGATTACTCGTGCGTCCCCCCGGCCTCACAAGCGTTAAGGTTGTCCCTCATAAAAGGAGAGGCAAACCGGATGAATGGGGTAATTATTTTCCTGTTGGCCTAACTGTTTTTGACCGCATTGATTACGGTATTTTGATCGGCTCCAAATATGGCGCTGACATTCGGCGCAACTTCGGTTAGATTCGTCGTGGGATCCGCATGCTGCGGCTCGCCACGGTCCCGAAGTTGATCAAGTTCGCGCAGCAGCAGCGTTTCAAGATCCAGGTCATCTGGTTCAGATTGGTTAAAGTCGGTCAATACGCCGACATGGATCGTGTCAATGGGGATGCCGGTGATGTTGATATTTATACTAAAGACGCCCCGCCCCGGACTGACCGGCTGCCATGAATTCAAATCAACCGCTATACCCGCAATGAATGGCACGCCCGCAAAAATATCCTGCAAGGTGGCGTTTGGATTGGCGCGCAGACCTTCTGTAACCAGTAGGGCGGCTTTGCGGCTTTCCGAGTCGGCCTGGAACCAGGGCTGGTCAAGGACGATCCCCGGTTTGATAGACCCGCTGAGCAGTCCACCGAGGCCGCTGAACGTATCCACGCTTTGCCCCAGCGTCTTGCTGACATAGGCCTCATCGCTGAGTCCGATGGCCACACTCGGATCGCATAAACTTTCCGAGGAGAGTACTACTGTGCTATATCCATCCGCTTCAAGGGTTTGCTCCATCCAGCCGGTGTGAGCCGCGCCAATTACCGATAGAATGGCCTGATCCGGATGATCTTCCAGCCACCCCTCCAGTTCGTAGACCATGGTGATCTCGCGCTCATGGGCGGAGACATAAAATTCACGCTCAAGCATCGCGTGATCGATCATCTCGGCTAACGAGATACCCCAACTGCTCTCGGTGGTGGTTAGGTGCGCTTGGATGATTTGCAGCCCGACATCCATATAGGCGATTTCATCCGCGACACCCAACGACATGCAGGGGGCCATTTCAGGAATGGTCGTCGCGTACCAGTCACGGATTGATTGGTCGGGATGATTGGCATAGACCAGGGTTAAAAGTTCTTCGCGCCAAACGTCCAGTTCGGGGCCGTCTGTTTCGGGCATCCGGTCGAAGAGATCGAGGATTTGGTCTTGTCCTGCGGTATCGAGCATGGCAATGGCGGTGTAGAGCATGGCAATATCGAACTCGCCTACGACTTCATCCGACAGATCAGACGCCGCGTAGTAAGCCGCGTCGTCAATGCCGAACACACTAAAATCACCCGCAATGGTGATGCCTGCATAATTCGGATAGACAATCGCTGCCAGTTCAGATTGGCTGATTTCACCTTCGCCCAACAGTTCGACGGCCTGGTTGCGCACCTGGCTGGGGGTCATGCCCGCATTAAACCAATTTGTATCAAAGGGTGTATTCGGAAAAGCGCCTTCAGTGCCGATGAGAGTCAGGCCATAGTCACGGATCAGGCGGTGGATCATCACGGCGCTTTCCACCTGCCCACTGACATACACATGGTTTTCTTGCACAAGGAAGACGCGCGGCTCGGCGGTATTCGGGGTCAGAAAATCATAACGTCCGACATCAGCCGTGATGGATGCATAATCATATGTACCCTGGGCACTGGTCGAAGCAGATCCTGCCAATGCAAGACCTAACACCAGGATAACAATCAACCCTCTGTATCCGGTATTCATAAGTCCCCCTTCGTTAAGAAGCAATTTTCAGTATAGCATAATATTTTATCCGTGTATTAACTTTATAATGTTTTAAAAAATAGTGTAATTACGAGATGCAGCGAAAGCAATAACACTCCCTGATCAGCATGGCGGCGTGGGGTTGCGCGCGGCGTATTCAAGCAACTGGGTGTGGACCGGGGAGATTTCAGCCCGCCACCAATTCAGGCGCGCATCCCAGGTTGCGGGACCGTTCGCCGCCTGGATGCAGGCCAGCGCATGGGCGAAATATTGGGCACGGCGCTCGTTGGGTGGAGACTGGCGCATGAGAACCTCGATACGCTGATCGAGGAAACGCACGGCCCACGGGTGATCGGTTTTATAGAGATCGCAAATGATACGGCGTTCGATTTTTGCGTCGTGTGGGCTAGCGAGCAACCGCTCCACCTTTGAACCCCACGCCTCTTCCAGCGTGGAACTAAGCAGTGAAAGCTGGGGGTGGACCGTGTAGGGGAACTCAATCCCTTCCAGGCTGATCCATTGGAGACGGCGGACGGCGGTATAGAATTCCCAGGCCGCGCCTTGCAAGGCCGGAGGGTTCTCTATGACTGGGCGATATAACACCGGAACAATGGGTTTATCATGCAGGTGGGCCAACTCGATTTCTTGCTGGACGTATTCTGAGGTCATCGAGTCGGGTGACACGAACAGCACAACGAGATCGGTTGACAGCAAACCATCGATCAGCACCTTTTCCCATTCCTGACCGGGTGGGATGGAGCGTTGATCGTACCAGATGGTGGTCAGTGTCAAGCCCGGATGAGGCGTCTCGCCGCAAGCGGTGAGGTAGGCATGTACCGCATCGACAAACAACCTATCCTGGCGCGAGTAACTGATAAAGACACGCAAAACCAGCGCATAATCGGGCAATTGGGGTAAGGCACTCATCCACTTATACGCTCTTCCGTGGCTACTGCTTTTTGCAGTTCGGTGATCATATTTCCAACCAGCCATGTGCCATTTCCGGTTAATTCAAAATCATGGCTGGGAGATGGAGCTAACAACGCCGCCGCTAACCAACGCTGGATTAGCGCCGCAGGAACTGTTTCGCGCAGGATGGAAGCGGGTATCGTTCCAGACATCAAGGCGGTTACGAGCGGATGCAGCCGGTTTTCGAGCGCATTACGACAAAGCCCTCCCTGTAAACCGGGGAAATCATTCATATTTTGGCAGTAAGATGCATACGCAAGGTGGCGATAGTGATAATCACCAAACACGCCATCGGCAATCGTGCCCAGCGCTAACAAATCTTCGCCGCGTTCTGGAAACGTAAAATAGAGATTTGTATCATGCTCGCCGGCCCAGTGGTTGAACAGCGTTTTACGATAACCCAAACGTGCCAGCCAGCGAGCGCCTGCCTGGGCGAAAAAATAGTTCACTGCGCGTGGGCGCTGATCGAGATGATGCTGCTCGATCCACGAACGATTCCGTGAAGAAGCCTGCAATTCGTACTGCGAATAACCATCAACTCCCATTTCTGAGAGGATGGTGAGATCGTTTAAATAGCCTATCAGTGTCTGAGCGGGCAGGCCAAAGATCATATCAACCGTCACGATCCAGCCCCGCTTTAGCCCTGCCTGAATTTTATCCAGCACCTGGGCAGCCGATTCCTGGCGGTTGATGTTTTGACGTACCGCATCTTCGAGACTTTGCACACCAATATGCAGGCGGGTGAAATGAAGTGCCTCCAGTAAGGCGCTCATATCGTCGGTCAGTTCGGAAGATGTTGCTTCCAACGCCCATTCGGTTTGAGGGGTGGTGTTGAAAGACGCGCGGCAGCATTCGACCAGACGCCGGAATGCCTCGGCACCTAAAAATGTGGGTGTCCCACCACCAAAATGCACGGTGGATACCGGACGGTGAGCCAGCGTTCCGAGCTGGGTCCATAGGCGCATTTCCTGTTCGACCAGGGCGGTATAACGTTCGATATGTTCGGCGCGGTGACTTTGCAGCTTAAAGGAGTAACAGTCGCAAAAATGACAGTGCCGCGCACAAAATGGGATATGAATGTAGATTGCCAGGGGGCGTAAAGGATCGATGCGGGAGACTTCATCGCGCAGAATGCCCCAGGCCTGCGGTCCAGTTTCGCTCAGGCCACGCTGCGCCCAGACCGGGATCGGGGGGTGGCGGTCTGCGATAGAATAGGAGGAACGTTGCAAAGCTTCCCATTCATGCCGGATGCTGACGAGATCGAGTTCGGGCGGAGCATCATGAAAAAACGAGTGTAGTTCCATGCACCACCAATCCTCGATCCTGGGCAGAAGTCCATAGCATCTGGGCCTGCTCGTGCAGCAGGACATCCCCTAACCGTCTATTCAGGACGCAGCGAAAACTCGCCGCCGCCGCCTGACAGTTATCGGGACAAGCGCGAGCACAGTGAAAGCGGTTGAAACATTCGGGGCAGCTTGCGGGTATGTCCTGGCGCAGCGTAGCAAGTTGTTGATGATCGATCTCGAAAGTTCCGTTCTGATATGCTCCAATCCTGACACCGGCCTGCTCGACGGCATGGGCATCGGTGTATTTAAAACAGGCTGTCGCTACACCGGGGGGAACAAGGTTGAGTACCGGGCGAAAACTATGACAGTAGGGGCCGTGGATTGCCTCAACGCGTACCCCGGAATAGGACAGCTTGATTCCGTGACTCCGCGCTATTTCGCGGGCGGCACAAAAATAAGTTACAAATTCCTGGGCGAGGTCTGGTTCGCTGCTCTGCGCCGATCTTCCTCCAACATACACGGGTTCAAAGTGAATTTCGCTGGGCTGCAAAACGGAACCTATATAGTCGGTAATTTCGGGTTGGCGCTGTATGGTTGAGGCAGTAATGGTGGCGCGGACATGAAACGGCTGCTGCGATTGATGAAAGATGGCCGCTGTGCGTTCCAGCGCATCCGAGGTTGTCCCGCCGCTCTGACGAGGGCGTTGTTGATTCTGAATATCAGGAGGGCCATCACAAGACAACCCGATCAAATCAAAATTAGCGACCAGCCAGCGCGCTTTCGCTTCAGACAGGATGCCGTTCGTGGCGATATAGCGAAATTGTTCAAGCCCGTAACGTTGGGCGGCGTTTTCCACCAAGCGCAGCGCATGTTCCGCTTCTTCCTGAAAAAGCGAGGGTTCTCCTCCACCATGCAGCACCAATGCCAACGGCAATCCCTTCACGCGGCAGTTGGCTGCCACAAGGTCCGCCGCCGCTACAATCGCATTCGGCGAGAGGTGTTCGCCGCGCCGGGGATCGGGTTCGGTATAACAGTACACACAGTTGAGATTACACTGATTGTGCAGATAGAGCGTCAGACATTCGGGCTGGAAAGGTTCCGTTCGCTGGTGGTCAGTGATCTGAATTGCACGTTCGGCATGTTGGATCAGTTTTTCGGCCCAAAGCTGCGATGGGGAATGTTGAAGTACGGCCTGGGCTAGCGCTTCCGTGGCAGTTGGCACGGCGACGACCACACAGCCGGGCGCGTAAAACAGCGTATAGTCTACGTCCGTTTCCCAAAAGATGGGTAGATCACAACCAGGAAGTGGAACGAGCATAATAATTCTAAGTTGTCTCCCCGTTAGCCGCTCGTCGGTGTGACAGCGTGCTCATAATACGTTTTGCACCGGAAACAGCTATGGCAGTTTTTGTCACAGGTTAACGTATATTCGAACAAGTCGTCAGAGATCGTGATCGGCTCCAGGACCGAGGCAGGACCACCCCCAATGTCACAGGGGAGCAGGTCACGACGGTGGATGTAGGCATCGAGCACGTGAAAATAGTCTGACGGATTGCATAATGTCACACGACCGGCGAGTTTCAGGTTATCATACAAGCCTTCGTAGTGGTGCAGGTGGCGCGGCAGAATCCAGGCCCCGGTGAGACGCAACCAGGGGCGTTCCGCCAACATGGGACCGCATAACGACTCTGGAAACCAATCGCCATAACCCATCTCATAAAAGTGCTGGTTGCGGTACAGGCAGCCCGGAATACAGGCTTCATTCACGATCAGGCATAACCGGCCCTTAAAGGCTTCGCGCAGCGCCCGCAGTCCTGCCATATTACGCAGCAGACGGTTATCAGCCACGATCACATCCACCACATCCTGCGCCACAAGCGCCTGGGCCGGGGTACTAATACCCATGAGGATCGAGGCGGTGATCGTGAGCATCGGCAGGGTTTCGCGGATCAGCCGGGCCAGCGCTAAATTTGCTACCACCACGTTCTGGACGCCGTACTCATCATACAGTTGGCGGAGGGTCGTAATTATATGGGGGCCGATCTCATTAATTGGACGTGGCAAAATGATTGGATTCACTAACACCGACTTGGGCAGCGGCGCGTGACGCAAAAAATCGACGGTATGACGGTCCGGTTGCGGACTGCGGCCTGTCCCCGTGATCCGGCTAGGGAAGGGAAAATAAACTTCTTTGATATGGGGTCCAAACTGGGCAGCGATGTCCTGCCAGAAGGCCAAATCCTGATCAATGTAGGGAATAACCCAAGTGCTCATATTAAGTCTCGACAGTGCTAGGATGCGTTGTTTTGGGCTTTGAGTGCGACAGCAGGTAAAAAATCAAGAGCAGCATCACGCCCAGCCCGGCCCCGACCAACCACATGATGTGATCGTCTGCATAAGGATTCCAGGGGGGCGGGGCGAAAGAGAGCGGGCTTTTACTGACCGCCAGTCCCATAAAATCAGTCGGCGTGTAGAGAAAAAACATGGCATGAATATAGTAAGCAGCCGCCATCACGAGCAGGCCGAGTTTAAATCCAGGGTTACTCATAAGGCTGTACAGGAAGAACCCAACCAACAGAGAAACGGCGATAAAGGGGATGTAAAACACACGCCCGCCCAACATATAGGACGGGTGATAATTGATCGCGCCGGACATCAAATACAAGCGGGACACATAGGGCACGCTCAGTGCCCCCAACATCAATACCAGGACGGTTAGCAGCCGCCAGCGCCGATTCAACCTGTAACTCACCGCTATGGCGCTCAAGACAACCAACGCGAGCAGCCAGCGCGTGGTTTCGGAAAAACAGGCCTTCAAAAAGTCATAAGTTTTGATCTCAAAGGAGAATGGATAGGCCACAAGTAGGCTCACGTTGAGCGATAAGCCCGACGACACGAGCGCGGAGACAAATCCGAGCGACAGCATGTTACCGGATTCGATGCCGTAGCGATCAAAGTTGTAGAAAAATAAGTACACTGGCGCAGCGATCAGCATTGAAATGACGGACAAGATGAGGCCGCGCTGGGCCGCGCGCGAACTATACAGCCAGCCGATCAGCAAAAAAGTGATGGGCAGCAAAAACAGTTCGTGGGAGCAGAACAGGCCCACCGTATAACAACCTACTGCTGTGATGGACCAGAGATAGGGGCGGCTTATGTTTGGCGCATTGGCTTGTACGAAGGCGAGTAAGGCACCCAACGCAAACGTGGTGCCGATGATGTAGGAGAAGCATGAAATCCATGTCAATGCGCCTAATGTGACCGGGTTAATAAAAAAGACTGCCGCACTGATTCGCCCAGCGATCTCATTAGCCAGCAGGGATCGGCTGAGGTGATAAACCAGAACCGCATTGAGGGTGTGAAACAGGAAGATCATGCCCTGCGCCGCCAGCACGCTGGGTCCAAACAGCACATTGAGCAGACGGAAGCAGGCCAGCGGAATAACACGGTACTGGTCGAACACCGTTGCTGCCTGCCCCTGGTACCACATCACGTCATCCGGGGCGAGTTTGTTGTAGGTAAAGCGCGCATAAAAGATACCCCCCAGGATCAGAAGGCTGATCCAGAAGTATCGATCAAGATGCTTCATCAAACGCTGGTAAATCATCCCACTACTCGCTTAACCTGGGCAGGCCGGAACATGGTTAGAGGTGCATCCTTTACTATACTGTGGATTCATCCCGAAACAAAGCGGGCGCGCTATACTAGGGGCTGTAAAGGAGAAGCAGAAATCAATATGAGCAGCGGCATCGTCTTCGATATCAAAAAGTTCTCGCTGCATGATGGTCCAGGAATCCGAACCACCGTGTTTTTCAAAGGATGCGGGCTGCGCTGTTGGTGGTGTCATAACCCCGAAAGCCAACGCCGCCAGCCGGAACTGCTGCTGCGCCCGGAACGCTGTATCCGGTGTGGGGCGTGCATAACCGAGTGTCCAGAAGGGGCTATTCACGAGTTCGTTACCCACCGGGAGCACTGTAAACGCTGTGGGGCATGTGTAACGGCTTGTATGGCGGAAGCGCGAGAGATCGTTGGGCGGGAAATGACCGTCGAGCAGGTGATGGCGGACATTCTGACGGACGTGGTTTTTTACGATGAGTCGGGCGGCGGCGTCACTTTTTCCGGCGGGGAACCGCTGCTTCAGGATGCGTTTCTGCTTGATCTGCTGCGGGCGTGCAAGGCCCACGATTTGCATACCGCAGTGGATACCTGCGGCTTTGCCAGCCCTGAAAGACTGGAACGGGTGCGGCCTTATGCGGACCTGTTTCTATATGATTTAAAACTGATGGACGAGCAACGCCACCGCGAGGTAACAGGGGCGTCGAATGCGCTGATTCTGGAAAATTTAGAGCGGCTGGCGGCGAACCATCAGCCCGTTGTGCTGCGTGTGCCGATTGTCCCTCAGATTAATGACGACGAAAAAAATCTGCGGCAGCTTGGTGCTTTCGTGCGCACGTTACCGGCTGTCGTCCAGGTCGATCTTCTCGCTTATCATAAGCTGGGTATCGAAAAACACGAGCGTTTGAACAGCCGGAATCCGATGCCGGAGACCACACCCCCCGCTACGGATGAAATGGCAGCGATTAAGTCTTTATTGGAAAGTTTTGGCCTGACGGTCACGCTAGGAGGGTAATGGTATGGGAATGAGTGAACGTGTAACGCGCTTGCGAAAACAAAGTCTGGATGCGATCCCCACGCTGTCACCGGAACGCGCCGAACTGATGACCCGGTTTTATCAGGAGAACACGGGACGGATGTCGGCTCCGGTAGAGCGGGCGCGATCCTTTGAATATCTGCTGGCCCACAAAACCATTTGTATTCACGAGGGCGAACTGATCGTCGGGGAAAAGGGACCGGAACCCAAAGCGACGCCCACCTATCCAGAGTTGTGCTGCCATTCGCTGAAAGACCTGGAAATTCTCGACAGCCGGGAAAAAGTCTCCTTCAAAGTTGAACCGGATACCTTCCGCCGCTATGAAGACTGTTTTATTCCGTTCTGGCGTGGAAAGACGATGCGTGAGCGCATTCTGCAAGAGATGTCTCCCGCGTGGCTCAGCGCGTATCAGGCGGGCGTTTTTACTGAATTTATGGAACAGCGCTCACCGGGACATACCGTGCTGGACGATAAAATTTATCATAAAGGCATGCTGGATTTTATGGCTGAGATTGATGAGCGCTTAGCCGCGCTCGATTTCCTGAACGATCCGGGGGCCTATCGTAAGCAGGAACAGCTCCGCGCTATGCGGATCGCGGCGGGGGCGCTGATTCATTTTGCCGAGCGGCACGCGGAATTGGCACGGCAGATGGCTGAAAACGAATCCGATCCGGGGCGGCGGGCGGAACTGGAACGGATAGCCGACGTGTGCATGCACGTTCCGGCCCGCGCCCCGCGTAGTTTCTGGGAAGCGCTGCAATACTATTGGTTTGTCCACCTGGGGGTGACGACTGAACTCAATCCGTGGGATGCCTTCAACCCCGGCAAACTGGATCAGCACCTGTACCCCTTTTACCAGCAGGGATTGGCCGACGATACGCTGACACGCGAGCAGGCGGAAGAGCTGCTGCAATGTTTCTGGATCAAGTTTAACAACCAACCAGCCCCACCCAAAGTTGGCGTGACGGCGGAAGAGAGCAATACCTATACCGATTTTGCTCAAATTAACACGGGCGGGGTGAAGATCGATGGCTCGGATGCGGTGAATGAGGTGTCATTCCTCATTCTGGATGTGATCGAAACGATGCGGCTGCTCCAACCGAGTTCATCGATCCAGGTCAGCAAGAAGAATCCAGACCGCTTTATCAAGCGCGCGGCGCGCATTATTCGCACCGGATTTGGACAGCCTTCGATTTTTAATACGGATGTGGTCGTGCAGGAAATGATCCGCCAGGGGAAATCGCTCGACGATGCGCGGTGCGGCGGGACGAGCGGCTGTGTGGAAACGGGGGCATTCGGTAAAGAGAACTACAACCTCACCGGGTATTTCAACCTGCCGAAAGTGCTGGAAATTACGCTGAACAATGGCCTTGATCCACGCACCGGACAGCGGATCGGACTGGAAACCGGCGATCCGCGTGAGTTCCAGTCCTTTGAGGCGTTATTCGACGCTTACCAGCAGCAGATCAAGTATTTTGTCGATGTCAAAATTCGCGGGAACAACGTGATCGAGCGGTTGTACGCGGAGTATCTCCCCGCGCCGTTCCTGTCGCTGCTGATTGATGATTGTATCGCCAACGGGCAGGATTACCACGACGGCGGCGCGCGTTATAACACGAGCTACATTCAGGGCGTCGGGTTAGGCACGATCACCGATGCGCTGACCGCGCTCAAGCATCATGTTTTCGACTGTCACACGCTGACCATGGATCAGATGCTGGCGCTGTTAGCGGGAGATTTCGCCGGACATGAGCGTGAGCGCCTGATGCTGGTCAACCAAACACCCCGGTATGGCAATGATGATGACACCGCGGATGGCGTTATGGTGCAAGTCTTTAATGCCTATTTTGATGCGATTGACGGGCGTCCGAATACCAGGGGCGGGACCTACCATATTGATCTGCTGCCGACCACCTGCCATATCTATTTCGGATCGGTGCTCGGCGCGACACCCGATGGGCGACACGCGCGTATGCCAGTT
>DATAMF010000089.1:0-2884 GCA_036260665.1 Aggregatilineaceae bacterium
GCAGCTCTTCGAACCGGGCATCTCCGACAGCATCCCATGGCCGGAATGCCTCCCCCGGATCACCTGTCCCGTGCTGCTCATTACGGCAGATCCTTCGCTCGGCGCAATTGTCACGCCTGAGGCCGCCCAATCGCTCCAGACATTTATTCCTCATCTGCAAATCGCGTCCATTGCGGGGGCCGGACACTGCATTCACCGCGATCAATTCGCCGCCTACATGAATCTGCTCCGCACCGCACTTTAAAATATCCCCTCTTCCAACTGGGTTGGAGAGGGGACCGAGGGCATAGGCATTAAGCTCGCGTGTGGTCAGCCTACTGTACGCCTACCATCCGGCCTTTTATGCCGCCCTTAAGTCCCTCTCTGCGCCAGCGATTTAGGGAGGGGTTTCCCGCCGGAAAACGCGCTATGAGGCAGGGGGTGAGGTTCGTAGGCACGTCGGCTTTCCCCGCCCGCTATGCCCCTCCTTTCTCCGCGTGCGGGGAAAGGAGGCTGGGAGGATAGGGGTGAACCACATGACGCCCATTCCCCATTATTAACCATCGAAGTTAGTCATCCAAGTTAGTATCTCAATGGTGATGACAATTCAGAACATTCGTGCTATTCTATATCTGCACCTTGATCGCGCACCTTTAAAAACTATCAACTCGTGACTAACAACGACAAGGGGGGGCAGAAAATCGACCCAATTTTACAAAACCCCCACTTTGTCAAACTTCTCAGGTTCAAAACGCCAAAAGCGGGGGGGGGGGGGATCATTCCGAAGTTCAACAAATCTTCCCGTCTCGCGTCGCGAAATTTTCAATTTTCCCCTCATGGCGTCGTCAAGGGGGGGCGGGGGTTCCAAATCCATCCCCTCCGCCCGTAACCAGTTCACTAATAACTAACCACTAATCACTAACAACTTCTTTCTCTTCAATCAACTGCCGCGCCAGCTTTGCCAATCGCTCCGACGCTTTCCCGTCCGATCCCGCCAGGTTGCGCAGCACAAATTCCTGTTGAGCATTCGCAAGTTTCGACTGCACCGCTTTATCCGTCAGCAGTTGCCACAGCGTCTCTTCTGTCTGATCGGGCGACTTCGGCAGCACCCCGATCCCCTGCTCCAGATACTCCACCGTGATCGGATTCTCCGACCAGTCCAGCAGCAGCACCGGACGATCCGCCAGCGCTGCTTCATACACCGTCGTCGAGCAGATCGTCGCCATCACATCGCACGCCTTCAGCCATTCATAAAGCTGATCCCACACGATCAGCGCCGGATACCCGCTCTCCGCCACCAACCGTTCCAGCATCCCGCGATCTTCCAGCGGATGCGCCTTGATCACCACCTGCGCGCCGATAGCCTTCGCCGCGTTCAGCAGCGCCATCAGCGCGCTGTGTTTATTTTCTTCGGTCAAAAGCCGCACAATCGGCTGCGACGAAAACATAACCAGCGGGCGCGACGGATCGAGTTTTGCCCCGCGCAAAAACGCAGTCCGATCCAGCTTTAGTTCCAGAATATCGTCATACCGCACCGGACCCGTCACCACGATCCGTTTGGGATCCGCACCGCGTTCGATCAGTTTTTGGCGGTCATCCTCGCCAAACACCGCATACACCCCGCTCACATCTTCCGCCGTGCGATACGGCCCCAACACGCCGTGTTGGACGTTGATCGTCGGAATTTGATAACGTTCGCCCACCGCCGCCACCGCTTTCCCAAAGGCATACACATCCTCAACGGTGATCCACAGCAGCGGCTTTTTGGCCTGGGCCAATCCCTCGAATGCTTCCAGCAGATTCGCATACCGCTGCACGTCCGCATAGCGCAGCGCCCACAGCAGATTCGGCGGCAGCCATGCGGGCAGATCGAACGCCGCCAATTCCGTCTGTGCGCGCGACCCCAGCACATGCCTCGTAATGCGCCGCCATGCGCCGCCCGGTGTACAGGCATACCAGGGATAACTCGCCGCCGGTTTGATCGCCAAATTCTCCGGCCATTCCCACGGACCGTCCAGCCACGCATTGTGAATCGGATAATCCTTACTCAGCAGCGTCAGCGTCCGCGCCATCAATCGCGCTCGGTGCGGTGCATCCAGAAAACACAGCACAGGCGGCGCGCCGTTCGTTTTGGCAGGCCGTTTAGATCGCACAATTTGCCACCGATCCCGCGCAAACCGTCCCACTGGACGCGCCAGTTCGCGCCAGCGGGCTTTATTCAACCGGGCACTCACCTCGATTTTGACCTGCGGCACAATCGCCTGGATGATCCGCTGCGTTTCTGGATTTGAATCGAGCAGCACCGCATCATAACGGGGATAATTCTCCACGACATGTTTTGCCAGGCGGTAAATTTGCATCGTATTTTCCAGTCCGAGATACAAATTTTTGAGCGCCATTGGTCGCAGATCATACTCTTTATACCACAGCAGCCGCTGCCACTCCGCGTCTGCATTCAGCGCCCGCAGAACGCCCTTGGAGATGCTCAACGACTCATACAGCGCTTCCGCTTGCAGCACGCCCCATTCCGGCACCACCGCGAACTGTTTGGCGTGTTCCTGGCTCATCATCTGCGCTTTGTCGTTCAACGGAACCAGAATATCGCTCGTGTCCAGGTCAAACCCATCGAGTGCTGATTTTTCCGAAAAAATCACCAGTCGTGTCATTCCCCTCGCCCTCGCTTTCGTACCCCGTCCCACACCTCGCGTACGGCTTGCCGTTCGTCCGACCTCAATACCATCCACATCCCCAGCGGAAACAGCGCATACAGTCCGGCCTTCCACACCACATCCAGCGCGAACAGTCCCGTCGTGAAAGCCGCGCCCGGCACCGCGATAACCCCCGCCACCACGCAGATCGCCGCTATCCGTTGGTGCTCAAACGGCAGATCGTGCGTCTGCGCCGC
>DATAMF010000106.1:0-3772 GCA_036260665.1 Aggregatilineaceae bacterium
GACTGAGTTTTGATACGGGCACGGCTGGCTTTGCAACGCCAGGGAAGTTAGTTACGAATTTCTCATTTTGATCCATGATTCTTTACTCCACGCCAGGTATTTCACGTCCGTTTTGTTTTTCGTCCCACAAAGTAGTTTCGACCAGGGGCTTTCTTCATACATCTGCCGTCAGTACATAAAGAGCATTTTTAAATTCTATTATTCAGTCTAAAGATCCAGAGTCTCAAAAGCGTCACAAGTAATTTGCTAACGTTACATCTCAAACTACCGTCGTTTTGCCCCATTGAGCCAGGCATTGGCGTACACTATGGCTTATAATGGCATTTCGTCCGAACTCTCGAATACCTCTTCCCCAAAAATCTCATACACACCCTGATTTCCGCCTACGCAGCATCGTGCTATAGTCATGAGTAAGACAGCCTAAAACGGTTTGACAGCGTACTGGACACCAGTTGGTTCCAGGTTGATTCCCCTCTAGTTGTACAGAGGAGCCATCCGAAAGACAGTGTTTCGATGAAATCGTTACGCTCACGCCTTGTATTTGCGACCGGACAACCGCTTAGGCGCTCTTTACTTGATAGAGCAGACGTGCTCATTCTGCTCGTCTTAGCTATACTGGTTTATTTTGGCGTACAGATGGCTGTTGAGTCGCCCGAAGTTCTCAACGGTCCGAACATCAATTTGAGTATCAATGCGTTGCCCTACTACGCGCTTTTATCTATCGGGCGCATGTTGGCTGCCTACCTGCTTTCCATGCTTTTTTCGCTGATATATGGTTACTCAGCTGCCAATAATCCTGACCTGGAGCGGATTCTTCTACCGATTCTGGATGTACTGCAATCGGTCCCGATCCTCTCGTTTCTGCCCATCGTGATGCTCGGCTTAACGGCGGTGCTGCCACAAAGCCTCGGTGTTGAACTGGCTGCTATCGCCCTCATCTTCACCAGTCAGGCATGGAACCTCACCTACAGTTATTACCAATCCCTCAAAATGCTGCCGAACGAACTGCGCGAAGCATCAGCGGTTTTTCGGTGGAACTGGTGGTGGCGTTTCCGACGAATGGAGCTGCCTTTTGCTGCTATCGGTTTGTTATGGAACAGTGTGATGTCGTGGGCTGGGGGGTGGTTTTTCCTCATGGCCGCCGAGACATTCACGGTTGGCGACAAAGATTTCCGCCTACCGGGATTGGGATCCTTCCTACAGGAAGCCGCTCATACCCGTAACGAAGGGGCTGTTCTCGCAGGCATCGGTATGCTGGTATTTGTCGTCGTCTTGTTGGACCAGTTTATCTGGCGCCCCCTGCTGGCTTGGTCAGCGAGATTTAAAGTGGAAATGGTAGGGAGCGATAATCCGACAACTTCCTGGTTCCTCAGCTTTCTCAACCACTCCCGGCTGGCAACCGCCTTTACACGCCGTTATATGATCCGCGGACTCAATGCGCTCGATAAGCGATTAGGGGGAGCGTTAAAACCAGGGAGTGTTAGCGAAAATAGTGCGAACGAACACGTATCATGGGTTCGTCGCGTGCTATTGGCCGTGGTGGTCATTGCGGCAATTTATGGGGCACTCCGCCTGGGTCAACTGCTTATCACCGTACCATTAGCCGAATATGGGCGTATCTTCACAGGTACGCTTTCTACTGCCTTGAGAGTGGCCATTGCTTTAATCGTTGCAGTTCTCTGGACTGTCCCCGTTGGGGTAGCCATCGGTTCGAACCCAAGAGTCGCAACGATTTTACAGCCTGCGGTGCAGATCGCAGCATCTATCCCCGCCACGGCGCTGTTTCCGGTTCTTTTGCTGGTCCTGCTCAGCATGCCAGCTGGCTTAAATATAGCGGCAGTACTTCTGATGCTTCTGGGCACGCAGTGGTATGTGCTGTTTAACGTGATTGCCGGTGCGACGGCTATTCCTCAAGACCTGCGCGACACGACTGACTTATTGCGACTGAATCGGGTCAGCCGCTGGCGCAAGCTTATCCTGCCCGCTTTATTTCCGTATCTCATTACGGGTCTGGTCACAGCGAGTGGTGGTGCCTGGAACGCCAGTATCATCGCTGAGTACACGACCTTTGGCGACAAAACGTACAACGTCACCGGGCTGGGATCGCTGATCAGTGGGGCAACCGCCAGCGGAGATTATGCCCTCCTCGCGGCATCCACCCTGACCATGATTCTGGTTGTGGTCTGTATCAATCGTTTTTTCTGGCGCAGGTTATATCGACTAGCTGAAACAAAGTATAGGCTGGAATAACGAACATGGAACTCAGTGGATATAAAACATTGGGCGCGGAACTGGTCATCTTGCGAGATGCTGGGAAAACCTATGGGCGCGGTCAAAAACGTGTTGAAGCCCTACGCGGCATTAACCTGACCATTCAAGAGGGGGAGTTTGTCGCGCTGCTGGGTGCTTCCGGCTGTGGAAAATCGACGTTGCTGCGAATTGTCGCCGGGCTGACCTCAGTGACCGATGGCGAAATGCTTTATCGGGGCAAACCACTGGCGGACGTTAATCCACATACGACCATCGTTTTCCAGTCGTTTGCCTTATATCCCTGGTTGAGCGTGCAAGAAAACATCGAAGCGGCTCTGGAACCACTCGGCATAGGCAAAGCAGAACGCATTCAACGCACGCTGAGCCTGCTAGATCGGGTTGGCTTGCATGGCTTCGAAGCGGCCTATCCGCGCGAATTATCTGGGGGAATGCGCCAAAAAGTTGGATTCGCGCGTGCTATGGCCGTCGAACCGGAATTGCTGTGCCTGGATGAGCCTTTTTCGGCGCTCGATGTCCTTTCCGCAGAAAGTTTACGTGGCGAATTGATGGAACTGTGGCTCAATGGCTCCGTTCCGACCAAAGCTATTTTGATGGTCAGTCACAATATCGAAGAAGCGGTGGTTATGGCGGATCGGCTGATCATTATGGATAAAGGTCCAGGTCATATCGTCCAGGAAATTCCGGTCAATTTATCTTACCCGCGCCGGAAGAAGGATCCAGCTTTTCTCGATATGGTGGATCAAGTATATGGCATCATCACTGGTAAAACCCAGGACGAGGCCACCGAGTTGGGCGGCGCGCCGGGAACGGCTTCGCCCAATATCCGGGCACTGCCTCACGTACCCATTAACCGTATTTCTGGCCTGATCGAGCACATCCATAATGAAGCGGACGGTCGTGCCGATGTTTACCAGGTTTCTCCACTGACCGGTTTGCCGCTTGATGAACAGCTCCCAGTAGTGGATGCGGTTGAACTGCTGGGCCTTGTGACCCTGGAAGCAGGTGATCTGGTGTTGACACCAGTCGGCAGGAAATTTGCAGAAGCGAATATTCAGGAACGCAAAGATGTCTTTGCTGCACAAATCCGCCGTGTGCCTCTGATCAGTTGGATTGAGCAAATGTTGATGTCGACGGCGGGACACCGACTTGATAAGAACATCTTGATAACTGCTCTCGAACTGGACTTCAACCCTATTGAAGCGCCACATCAGCTTATTACTGCCATTAATTGGGGACGCTATGCCGAGTTATTCGGGTTCGATGATAACAACAACAGTGTCTTTCTCGGCGCAACACTTGGCAACCCTGAACTGGACGAGGATGAACTCGACGAGATATTCAAGAAATAACGGAACCACTAGCGCCATTGGTTATTAGAGGCAAAAACAGTTGTATGTTGAATTCTAATAAAATATTTTATGATTATACAATGTAAAAAGTTATATTACATAATACAAATTGGACGGTTGTTAAAAATAGATGTATAATCAGTCTGTAGTAA
>DATAMF010000110.1:0-26717 GCA_036260665.1 Aggregatilineaceae bacterium
TGTGGTTCGAGTCCATGCGATCACCGGACAGGAACCGTTTATTGACGAAGGCTACCACGTCCACCGCGCGCTGAAAGTCTGGCACTTTGAAAGCCACCCCGCTCAAGAGTCACATGGCAAGTTCCTGCTCTATTTCTGGATTGGCCTTTTTGATCCTCGTCCGGTGACGGGCTTGTATACCGCTCGTACATCAATGGCGATTTTTTCGCTGGTCAGCGCGGCGGCTGTTTATGGGGTTGGGCGGCAGTTAGCCAATCGTAAGGTTGGGGCGACAGCGTTGGCAGTTTATGCGGTTTTACCGCTGGCAGTGTTCTTCGAGCGAATGGCCCTCGCGGACTCGTTCGCCGGTGGTTTTGCGACGCTGCTGGCGTGGCGGTCCCTGGTATTTGCCCGCCGCCCCAACCGACGCGAAGGTTCGTTGATCGGGCTGCTCACCGCGCTAGCCTTGATGGCGAAGCTGACGATGGGGTTGATGCCCCTGCTGCCGGTTACAGCGACGGTGCTTTTTTATGCATGGCCGCAGGGCAAAATGGCGGCCTTGCGCGGCTGGATGAGGCGCTACCTCCCCAGTGGAATAGTAGCAATTGCGGTCATGGCCGCGTGCTGGTTTCCCATCCTGATTCCGGCTGTACGCGTCGCGGGAACTGATGAGGCGTTTGTTTTGGTGAATGACCATAACCTGCGCCAACTGGACGAATCATCGACACGGCTGGATGAGGTGGGGACCGTTGCATCCGAAATTGCCGGATTTACCTCATGGGCACTGTTGGTGGTGAGTGCAGCCGCCCTTATTTATTTGATCGGATTCGATTCTGGCACTTGGCGGAATGCTATCTTTTTGCTGGTCTGGTTGGCACTGATCGTTGCTCTTCCACTCATCGCCTCGAATGGCATACGTTCGCGCTATATGATGCCCACCGCGATGCCGTTGTCTGTCGTGGTGGGCTATGCGGCATGGCGCATGTGGGACAAACGGCAGGCTGTGTTCAAAGCGGCAGTATTGCTTAGTGGTGCCGCCTGGTTGGTGTTTTTTGCACTGCCGCTCAACTACAACATGTGGACCGATGCGAACAATCTTCCCCTGCGGCATAGCGATGTCGAACGGTACTTCAGTGGGAATTTTGGCGGCGAGGCGATCCAGCAGGCTGTGACCCTCCTGGAGCAAATCCGCCAGCCTTCTGAACCCATCTATGCCTCGCACGGCACCTGTCAGGCACTCTATTTTTATACCACGCTGCCGGTGCAGTGCCTGAACGATTTTGCGCGTCCCGAAGAATTGCGCCACTTCCAAACCTCGTATCTGGTCTACAACGGCCATGAATGGATGACCAAATACCAGCCCGATGAAATTCCCTTCCCGGCAGATAAACTCGGCTTAAAATTAGAGCTGTTGGACATATTCGAGCGCACTGCCATCAAGCGCAATGTACGCGTTTGGCGTGTTGTGTCCCAAAAATGAGAGTTCTGCCTGCTCCCGGCCAATTTAGACTGAATCACACCGCATTTAGCTTAAATCTTAGCCCATTTAACCTGAATCTCATGGTTTTTTATCCCAAATAAGCCTTAATTTATCCCACATAAAGCTTATTATTTAACCTAAATAGACCCCATTCCAACCTACAGCCGGTTAGAAAATGGTTGCTTTGCTGGTCCGCCCTTTTGTGTAAAACCGGTCTGTTAATCATGGCTATACGAAAAAAACACCCCGGCAAAGCGGGGTGCATTCTGTTTTTTATTTTTTCGTCTTTGTACTAGGTTTCCAGTGTGCTGAGATCGCCTTCTTCCTGGCCCAGTGCCCGCGCTTTGAGCACCCGCCGCATGATCTTGCCGCTGCGGGTCTTGGGCAGCGTATCCACGAATTCGATGGTTGTAGGCTTGGCGATAGGGCCGACCTCGTGTCCGACATGGTCACGAAGCTGTTCCGCCAGGCGTGGCGACGGTTCGATACCCGCCCGCAGAATACAGTAGGCTTTGATGACGCTCCCTCGCACCTCATCGGGTACACCGATCACAGCAGCTTCGGCCACGGATGGATGGCTGACCAGGGCGCTTTCGATTTCCGCCGTGCCCAGCCGGTAGCCGCTGACCTTGATCACATCGTCCACCCGTCCGATGACCCAGATATAGCCATCTTCGTCACGGCGTGCGCTGTCTCCGGTCATGTACAGGCCAGGGAAGCGGCTCCAGTATTGACTGACGTAGCGATCCGGGTCGTTGTAGATGGTGCGCATCATAGCAGGCCAGGGGGTTTTGATGACCAGATAGCCCTCTTCATTAGGGCCAGCCGACTCGCCTTCTTCGTCCAGCACATCGACTTCAATGCCAGGGAAAGGCTTAGTCGCGCTGCCGGGCTTGAGCGGCGTGACAGGCAGCGGCGTGATCATAAAGCTGCCCGTTTCCGTCTGCCACCAGGTATCCATAATGGGACAGCGTTCCTTGCCAATTACGCGGTAGTACCAGCGCCACGCCTCAGGATTGATCGGCTCCCCGACGCTTCCCAGCAGGCGCAGGCTGCTCAGGTTATGGCGTTCAGGCCATGCATCGCCAAAACGCATCAGTCCGCGAATGGCAGTCGGCGCAGTATAGAGGACCGTTACGCCGTGCCGTTCAACAATATCCCACCAGCGATCCGGGAATGGATGGTTCGGCGCGCCTTCGTACATCACACTGGTAGCACCCAGCAGCAGCGGGCCGTAGACAATGTAGCTGTGGCCTGTCACCCAGCCGGGATCGGCTGCACACCACCACGTATCCTCCTCCTTGAGATCGAACACCCATTTGAGCGTCGTGGCTACCCCGACCATATAGCCGCCGTGTGTGTGCAGAATCGCTTTAGGCTTGCCGGTAGTTCCGCTCGTATAGAGCATATATAGTGGGTCTTCAGCGTCCATCACTTCCGTTTCAACATGCATGTCAGCAATCGGCAGGCTCATCAGGTCGTGATACCAGAAGTCGCGCCCCTGTTCCATTTTCACGTCCTGCCCGGTACGTTTGACGACGATCAGGGTTTGGATGGTGGGTGCCCGCTGGAGCGCTTCATCCATAATATCCTTCAGCGGCACAATGTTGCCCCGCAGCCACGCACCATCGGACGTAATGGCGACTTTACTCTGGCTGTCCTCGATGCGACCATGCAGTGCTTCGACCGAAAACCCGCCGTAAACAACGGAATGGACGGCTCCGACCTTCGCGCAAGCCAGCATCGCAATCGGCAGTTCAGGGACGCGGCCCATATAGATGGTGACGCGATCTCCTTTGCGGACGCCCATTGCGCGCAGCACACTGGCAAAGCGGCTGACTTCGCGGTGACGTTGTTGGTAGGTGTAACAGCGCTCTTCGTAATTTTCTCCCTCCCAGATCAGGGCTGCTTTGTTGCGCCGCCATGTATGCATGTGACGGTCCAGCGCATTATGAATAATATTGGTTTTACCGCCCACGAACCACTTAAAAAACGGCGCGTTGGAGGTATCAAGTGTGGTATGCCAGGGTTCGAACCACTCAAACTCCTCGCGGGCAATCCGATCCCACGATCCGGCTAAATCGGCGCGCATCGCCTGATGAGTCGCGTCGTAATCTTGAATATAAGCCTGAGTTTTAATTAGATCGGGTGGGTAATAAACATCACTATTGGCGGAATCACCATTGCGTGCCATGTCACAATCTCCATTAGTGAATGATGGGGAGTATTGAACATTGTAGGATGATTTGGTTGAAGCGCCAACTTTATAGAAAAAGATGATGACTATATGAAGTATAGAGGGGTGAGTTTTCAATTCACCCCTCAGGAGGGTTATTTCAATTTGCCGATTTGTTCGTAGAAGTTAATTGCCGTTTTCATACCCCTCTGGAAACATTCCAGCGTATATTTCTCATTGGGACCATGAGCGTTATCATCGGGCAGGCCAAAGCCCATCAGGATCACCGGGGTTTGCAGCACATCCTGGAATGACCCCACGAGCGGGATCGAACCTCCCTCGCGCATAAAAACAGGTCGCTTGCCAAAGCCAAATTCGTACGCTTTGAGCGCGGCCTGCATATAGGAGGAGTGGACATCCACGATGGCCCACAGGCCCTTATGTGAAAGGCGAACTTCGCTGGTCACAGTAGGCGGTGTGATTTGCTGAACATATTGGCGAACTAATTCGAAAATCTCAGCGGGGTCTTGATCGGGCACCAAACGGCAGCTAATTTTCGCCAGCGCTTTCGCAGGCAGCACCGTTTTGCCGCCTTCTCCGGTCCAACCCCCGACCAGACCATTCACCTCAAACGTGGGCCGTACCCCCAACCGTTCGTGTGGCTCATAATCTGGCTCACCCCAGAATTTATCAAGACCCGTTTCGTTCTTTAAACGATCCATTGGAAACGGCGTTTTTGCCAGTTCAGCGCGCTCATCTGCGTCAGGAATACGCACCCGATCATAAAAGCCGGGGACGGAGACGCTGCCGTTCGCATCGTGCATGGCAGCCAGAATGTCAACCAGTGCGTGAAGCGGATTATGAACAAGACCGCCATACGCCCCTGAATGCAAGTCATGTGACGCCCCACGAACTTCAATTTCAAAGGAGACGATGCCGCGTAACCCGTAAACAATCGAGGGGTGATCGAGTCCCAACATGCTGGTGTCAGAAATAACGGTTACATCAGCTTTGAGCAAATCCGCGTGCTCATCCAGAAATGGATAAAAATGGTCTGAACCGTTTTCTTCTTCACCTTCGATCACAAATTTGACATTGACCGGGAGTCCGCCCGCAACCAGCATGCTCTGAATGGCCTTAATTTGCGTAAAGGTTTGGCCTTTGTCATCGGCTGAACCGCGTGCATACAGCTTACCGTCGCGGATAACAGGCTCAAACGGGTCGGTTTTCCAGAGATTATCCGGATCGTCGGCAGGCTGCACATCATAGTGACCGTAGATAAGCACGGTGAGCGCGTGCTCCCCGGCCCCTAACCATTCGGCGTATACAATGGGATTACCCGCGGTCTCGAAGAGTCTGGCACGAGTCATGCCAATCGATTCAAGCTGTTTTTTGAACCATTCCGCGGTTTGAACCATCGCTGGCTTGTAGTCGGTGTTGGCACTGATGCTGGGAATGCGCAGCACTTCTTTGAGTTCTTCCAGAAACTCCTGCTGATGTGCGTCAACATATTCGTAGGGATTCATTGATCCACTCCCAAAGGCAAGCATAAATCGTCGGGCCGATTATAGCATCAGTTGGGCAAAGCGCCGCGTGGAATGCTATAATGCGAGGCATTTACAGTAGGGGATGCGCCAATGGTCAATGCAGAGTCCACCTCTAGCCCGAAACAAGAACACCTTGCCACGTTATATGAGATCACACGAACCTTAAATTCAACCCTCGACCTGGATGAGGTGTTAGAAAACATCATGGATCGGGTTATCGAGGTTACCGGGGCTGAACGCGGCTTTCTGATGATTCATGAGGATCAGAAGGATGATCTGGTATTTAAGGTGGCGCGGGGAATCAACCGGAGCGATCTTGAATCGCCGGAATTTCAAGTCAGCACGACGATTGTTAAACGCGTGGTAGCAGATCGTAAGGGCCTGCTGACCGATAATGCTCAGTTTGACGCGCGGTTCGCCAGCGGACAAAGCATTATGCTGCTTGGACTACGATCTATTCTGTGTGTGCCTATTATGATCAAAGAGATGCTGATCGGGCTGGTGTATGTGGATAACCGCTTGCAAGCGGGGTTATTTAACGCGGAACATCTCGCGCTGCTGACCGCCTTTGCTAGTCAATCCGGCGTCGCGATTGAAAATGCGCGGCTCTATAAAGTAGCGGTTGAAAAGGGGCGCATGGAAAAAGAATTACAAATGGCGCATGACATCCAGCGCGGATTGCTGCCGCGTGTATTGCCCACGATCCCCGGCTACGAGATCGCCGCCGATTGGAAATCTGCACGGGAAGTAGCGGGTGATTTTTATGACTGTTTCAACTTGCCCGATAATCGGTTAGGGGTCGTTATCGCGGATGTGTCGGATAAAGGGGCACCTGCGGCGATTTTTATGGCGGTAGCCCGCAGCTTGATTCGCGGGAATGCTTTAACAGCATCTACTCCCGAAGCTATGCTCAAGCAGACTAATCAGGTTATTCTCTCGGATACACAATCCGGTATGTTTGTAACGGTTTATTACACGATTGTCCATGCCGATGGCAAGATTATTGGCGTGAATGCGGGCCACAATTTACCTCTCCTCTACCATACCAAACAGCAACGCCATGAATTTTTACCGCGCGGAGGGTATCCGCTGGGATGGTTTGAAGACCTGCCTGTCGCTGCCGTCGAATATCACCTTGAACCGGGTGACGTATTGGTTTACTATACAGACGGTCTCATCGAAGCGGAAAATCTAAGTGCCGAACCTTATGGTGAAGAGCGCTTGTTGGATATTGTCCGGTCTTCAGCCGAACTTCCCGCTACCGAAATTTTAAAGCGGATCACCGATTCGATGATTGCGTTTATGGGAGCGGCACCACCTTTCGATGACACGACACTCATTGTTGTTCGTTATACAGGGGAATCCCACTCGGAATGACAGCGGAACGATTACAAAAACTCATTTCACAAGCCGGTATCACCTCACGCCGGGCGGCTGAAAACCTCATCCGCCAGGGACGCGTTCGTGTCAATGGAAAAGTTGCCCAGTTAGGGGATAAAGCTGATCTGGAACATGATAAAGTCCAGGTGGATGAAATCACACTTAAAGCCAAGGTAGACTATGTTTACTTTCTGCTGCACAAGCCCGTGAATGTGCTCTCGACGAACCGCCGTTTCCCAAACGAAAATCGGAAACTGGTTCGCGATTTGATCCCTTACGAAGGCCATTTGTTTACGGTAGGACGGTTGGATGCGGATAGTGAGGGCCTGATTATTCTCACCAATGATGGCGAATTGGCCGATTTGATGACTCATCCCCGCTACGGACACACTAAGACGTATCAGGTGCTGATTGATGGACATCCCACACCAAAAGCCTTAGATCAGTGGCGGCAGGGAGTCATGTTAGAGGATAAAATGACTGCCCCTGCCAAAGTGAAAGTCCTATCTGAGACTAACCAGGATACATGGGTCCAGATTGTGATGCGCGAGGGACGAAAACGGCAGATTCGTAACGTTGCCGAGCTTCTGGGATACCGGGTCAAACGCCTGCTTCGCGTCAAAATAGATATGATTGATATTGGTCATATGCACCCCGGCGAGTTTCGCACCTTGTCGCCCGCCGAAGTCCAGCAACTCAAAAGACAGCGCCGAACGGAGTAAGCAGTCCAATGGATGCCACATCGAGTCCGACATCGTTTCAAGGCCATCCTGTTACCCAGCACCAGGAACGTTATAACCGGATACGCCGCTTTATCCGTGATTTTTTGCTCCGGCAAATTGCCTTCCGTTTTCTTGTTCGAGTGCATCTTGAAGGTGCGGCGAACATTCCTTCATCCGGGCCGGTTATTGTCATTATGAACCATATCGCAGGTATTGATCCATTTGTCGTGGTGGGCGTGGTGAAAAATCGTTTTTTGGTTCCCATGTCCAAGATCGAAAATTATCAGCACCCGATTATTGGGATCATGGCGCGCAGTTGGGGGGCCTATCCGGTGCGTCGGGGGGAAATTGACCGGCAGGCACTTGCCAGTACCCTGGATTTATTAAACCAGGGTTATGCGGTGCTCATCGCGCCGGAGGGAACTCGAAACCCTGCGCTTATTGAGGCCAAAGATGGTATGACCTATGTCGCCCTGAAAACCAACGCGACAATTGTCCCTATTGGATTGGATGGGACTCATGAGTTTCCAGGTTGTTTCAAACGACTGCGTCGCGCCCATGTCCAAGTCAAAATTGGGCGTCCATTTCGGCTGACATCGAGTAATCCCAAGCGAACTCCGCGTGCCGAAATGCATCAAATGACGCGCGAAGCCATGTGGCAGCTAGCCTCCTTGTTACCCGCAAACCGTCGGGGAAGCTACAGCGATTTGGATCAAATGACCACGACCTATCTTGAATTTGAGCCATAGGCGATCTACTTTTAGGCTGTATTGGCTCTGCTTGGACTGTTAGCTGGCCCTGCAAGCGATTATAATCTGGTAGTACTTCGGCTGATCGCAATATTCGGGAGGCGATTGAATGTCCCAAGGACCGTCACTTGCGTATTTCCAGGGGAAAATCGTACCAATAGAAGAAGCAAAAGTCAGCGTCATGACGCACGCTTTGAATTATGGTACAGGTGCCTTTGGAGGAATTCGGGCGTATTGGAATGAGGAGCACGAAGAGTTATATGTTTTTCGTCCCCTTGACCATTTTAAGCGTGTACTCGATTCAGGCAAAATCCTTTTAATGAATTTACCCTACACACCTGAGTCCATGCTGCAAATTTTATTGGACCTCCTTCACCAAGAAAATTACCATCAAGATGTTTATATCCGGCCTCTCATTTACGCATCCTCACCAGGAATTGGGGTACGACTGCACAACCTGGACAGCGATTTTACGATGTTTGCGCTTCCGTTTGGCAGCTATATCCCGAATGAAGAAGGCGCACACGCTACATTTTCATCATGGCGACGGATTGACGATAATGCGATTCCGGCGCGCGGCAAAATCACAGGCGCTTATGCAAACTCGGCTTTGATCAAAACTGATGCGGCTTTAAAAGGGTTTGATGAAGCACTGGTGCTAAATGAGGATGGGCATATTGCTGAGGGCAGCGCCGAAAACTTTTTTATGATCCGCAACGGAGTTGCGGTTACGCCCCCAAGTAGTGCCAATATTCTTGAGGGCATCACCCGCCGTACAATTATCCAGTTACTTCAGGACGAAATAGGACTGGACGTCGAGATCCGTCAGATTGACCGGACAGAAGTGTATATCGCGGACGAAGTTTTCTTCTGCGGAACTGGCGTCCAGGTTGTCGCCGTCACGGAAGTCGATCATCGCGCGGTTGGAACAGGCAAAATCGGACCTGTAGTCCGCCAGCTACGCGATCTTTATTTCAATGTCGTCCGAGGCAATGTTGCCCGATACAGTAACTGGAATATCCCGGTTTACCGTGAAGTGGTAACGCAGCCAAACACGCCCCAAAAGCAGCAGTAACCCAACATCTTGCAGCGCAAATTGGATGTCGAGGTAGCTGATGCGGCCTTTGACATCCGATTTGTACTGTTGGAAAAACCACCGTGCAAACATATAAGCCCCACCCGAAATGCCCGCAAGGATTGCCAGCCCGCGAACCTTCGAGTTTTTGGTTGATCCGGCAATCGTTAAGGGACCGACAAACATCGCCACCCGAATGAGATAGGTCCCAATGAAGACCTCCTCATGATACTTTTGGGGTGTATAGGCTCCTGGGTCTAACATATAGCCAAACGCCAAGGTTTTATCGATGACTGCTGAGACCAACACCACGATGCACAGTAATGTTGCAAAGGCTGAACCTTCGGGTTGAACCATCAGCAAAATGACATTAATGAAGAAAATCCAGTAAAGGGCCAAGTCCCATTGGATTTGATTCGTGAGACCCAGCAAATCAAGCATTTCATTAAAATTTTCCATTCGTCTACTCCTTGACGAAGAATTAACATAAAGACGAGGTAAGAATGGCTGGATTCTACACGATCTTATGGAGAAGGAACAATTGGGGCCTGCCATTCTACAGGTTGCACATTCAAACGCTTCAGTTGTTTGTCCACCTGGTAGGCTAAGCGGAAAAATAACTGGCTGATGGGCGTGGTTAGCGTAAGTTGATCGGGGCTGACATCAAATACAGCAATGACACCCTGCTCCGGGTAAAAAAGAACGGCGGCATCGACTGCCAGCAGCGTCAAGTTGCCCTGCGAAATCCCCACTTCCACGGGCCGCCCATAGCGCTCCAATAACATTTCCAGAGTGCCATAATTCAAGAGTTCAACTTCCTGCGCCTCATTGGTGCCCACCTCGATGAATAAGGTACAACCGCCCTCTTCAAACTTAAAACGTACAGGTCGTCCGGTATGGTACGTTCCACGTCCAAAAGTAGACTCGAGTTGTTGAATTGTTGTGCGGCCAAACTCAATCGCCTCAATATTTTCCAGTGGGAATATGGATGAACAGTCGTACACAGGCGTAGAAGAAATAGCCGAACTCGTCGGAAAAATAAAAGGAGATGTGATTACCGGCACCGGGCTTGGAGTAGAGGTGGGACGTACAGTCGGAGTGGGACGTCCCGGTAATTGCGGAAATGGTGTCGGTGAATTCACAGCAGAGGACTTCGCACTCTTAGACAGTGAAACGGGAAAAAAGACGGTAGAACAGGCGAAACCGCTCGTGACTACCAGCACTAGAATGAGAGATAAGCGTCGTTTCATACAATCACAATTATTCGCCTAACATAACATCTACTGATCCTAATGCAAACCAGCACGGTTCACAATAAAAAAGCCCCGGCATACAACAGCGCCGAGGCTTGATTCCCCCCTAAAACTGTTTGTTACTGTACAACAGGATATTCTTTGGCTAACCAGGCTTGAAGCCCACCACCTAAGGTACGCACATCCTGGTAGCCCATCAACTGCATCGCCACCATGGCGATTACAGCACGGTGATCGCTGCCGCAGTAGATGACGATAGGAGACCCTTTGTCAATGGGCCATTCGCTCATGCTGGCTACGAAAGTGCGTAACTCGATGTGCTGCGCGCCTTCAATAATCCCATTGGCAACCTCTTCATCGGTCCGAACATCAATGAGTGCCGGTGGAGTTTCAGCCAGAGCCACATTTAGATCGTCGGCGCTGATAGCGTAATAACCCGCCGGAATCGCTTTAACATAGGCATCTAACGCCGCAAGCAGAGCCGGGTCAATAGCAGGAGCTGTTCCAGCTTCATAAGCGGTTTCATCCGTAGTCAAAGGCAGTTCTGCCGCTGTCCAGGCTTTCACGCCGCCCAACATATTACGAGCATTGACGTAACCCAACAGGTTGAACACGGTCATCGCCATAGCCGAACGGTGACCGCTGCCACAGTAGATGACCATCGGCTGTTCGAGTTCGGGAAGCATATCCAGGTGGGCGGTAATTTCGGTAATTGGAATATTGATCGCGCCTTCGATATGCCCTTCAATATATTCGTCTACGGTGCGGACATCGACCAGCAGAAGATCGGGCGTTTCAGCCAATTCAACTGCCAGATCGCTCGCTTTGACGGCATTAAAGGTGTTGGGTAGGCCTGTGATGTAGCTGTCCAGCAGGGCGACCAGATCGAGTTCAGCCGCAGGTTCAGCCGGGGCCGCGCCTTCAATCGCCAATCCGGCTGTCGTCCAGCCGCCAATACCACCCGACAGGTTCCGAACATTGGTGTAACCCAGCGTGCGCAGCATGGTCGCTGCCATATTGCCACGATGCCCACCCTTGCAGTACACAACCAGATTAGCCGCTTTGTCCGTCGGTAGTTCTGCGGCAAAGCTCATGAAGGATTCAAGAGGCATGTGAACTGCGCCTGGAATGTAACCGGCGGCCCATTCGTCAGGCGTACGTACATCAATCAATAAGGCTGGAGGATTGTCCGCCATTTCGGCATTGAGGTCTTCCGCTTTGACACCACCAAAACCTTCGGGCAGTTCCGACAGCCCAGCATCCACCGCCGCCAACACATCAGCATCTACCTCAGGCGCGGTACCGGCTTCCGGCGTAAAGGCATCCGTAACGGTAGCCAGACCTTCTTCCTTCCAGGCATTCATACCGCCGGACATGCTGCGAACGTCCGTGTAGCCCAGAATTTGGAGTGCGGTCATACCAATCGCGGAACGGAACGCGGACCCACAGACCACCACAATTTTGGCGTTTAGATCGGGCAGCAGATTGAGGTTCTTCGCGACATCGCGGATGGGCACATTGAAGGCCCCGGCAATGTGGCCTTCGGCATACTCTTCGGGTTGGCGCACATCAAGCAGAACAATGCCCGGATTATCAACTAGCTCTGCCGAAAGATCGGTAATCGATACGGTACCGTATCCGCTGGGCAGGTTGGCGTTGTATTCCTCAAGGCGTGCGACAACCGCAGTTCCGTCTTGGGCCAGAACTGGCACAAAGGGCAGCGCCAGTGGCACGATGAGCGCCAATACAAACAGGAAAGAGATTAGTTTTCGCATATAACTGGGCCTCCATATTTTCTTTTTTCAGCGTAATCAAAAATCTATTCAGGGGTGCTGTCGCTGCCCCAGAAATCCGCATCACTGCTGGCTTCAGTAGGCGCAGGATTACTGTCCTCACCCCAGAAATCGGCATCGCTATCTCCGGTTGGAGATGTCTCTTCTCCCGCCGACTCGGTGGACTGCGCTTCCTGTGCTTCCAGATATTCTTCATACCCTTCGGGGAAAGCTGGGGCATGTTCAACAATCACTTCCAAATTTGCCCCGCCCCGTTCGGCTGGATCCACCTTGTCGGGGGTCAAAAATACCGCGTCATTTTCATGACATGCCAGGCATGTCTGTGTCTGTGGTGTATCCAATTGGGTATTATGCGGCGTGGCATATGCCCAGGTGGCGCGGTTCAGGAAATTCTCCAGCAGCCCTTCTCCATAGAAACTGAATGAGTTAATGTCAATGGGAACATGACGTACCGGGACATATTTGTAGGGGCGATCTGATGTGCGTGAGTTGAGTCCAATGTAGAATCCGACGCTATGCGACTCGATACTGTAGAATGGCACATCGTCCTCAGTTCGTTCGACATGGCAGTTTGTGCAGTGGGTATAGCTCACACTATGGCAAACTTCGCAGGCCAGAAGCTCTACCGGGTGGACTTCATGTTCGGGGATGCCCGACCCAATGCCGATTTGCTCCGCATGGCATGACTCACACGTGGGTTCGCGAGGCGCATCATAACGATGCGCCACCGGCTCCGAAGCGGGTGTTTCTTGCCCGTCACTGACCAGCACATCGACGGTTTCCAATGGATCGGTGTCACCGTGCATTTCCGTTCCGGTATGGCAGTCGGTGCAGGCCATCCGCGCCTCGCGGAGATGTACATCGCCAGGAAAGCCCTCATTCAAACCGTAATACTCATTTTTGACCCGACTGCCGTGGCATCCGGTACAGGTCCGGCTCATAGGCGGGGTTTGCACAAAGGTATGGCCTTCCAACAGCCCTCCGCCCACCGATGTCGGCTGGCTGACATGGCATTGTCCGCAAGTCGCGTGACATGAGTCGCAGTGATATGCCTCCACCAGTTCCAATGTTTCGTAATGTTCGGAGGAACTACGTTCCTGTAGAACCGTATCGTATCCTGCGAGTGTTGCATGCAAACTGTCTGCGGTATGCGGCGTCACATCAGGGTGGCAGCTTGCACAGCCATGTTCCGGGTCTTCTGATGGATCGTTGACTAACCCTTGATGCGCCAGATCCTTATCATCCACCGACTGTCCGCTGTGGCAGGTGGTGCAGTTGATATACGAATGCACATCGTCGGCAAAGGTCTCGCCGTTGATCCACACTTTCTCCCAGGCCTCCAACGGAGGCACCGAGCCACCTCAGCCAGGACCTTCGGATAAACTTTCTGTCTGCACGTTTTCAACTGCCAGTTCTTGCAGCCGCTCCTGATCTTGATGGCAGACCAAACATTCAACATCGGTGAAAAGATCGGGGGGGATTGTTGCCGTAGCGGTAGGTTCGAGGGTGACTGTCGTTGGCTGGGCAACCTGAGCAAATTCAGGGGCTGTCCGATCTGGGCCACAGCCAGCCAGGATCACTACCCCTGTCGCCAGCCCGCCCATAAGGGCAAGCAGCCCACTGTTGTTAAATTTTTTCATCTGCACTCCAAATAGTGCGTGATACTTATTCCTAAAACACAGTGTAAACGGATTATCTGATAAGAGGCACTGGCATTTATCCGTTTTTCTTGTGATGTTTGGCTGTATCCCCCCCTTCCAAAATCTGCTATGAAGGATTCATAATTACAGTGGCTTTCTTTCAAGCTTATGGTCGCTGTTTAAAGGTTGGAACCATGCTCGAACTCTATGAACTACAAATTTTTCTCATTGCGGCTGAAACTGAAAACTTTTCAGAAACAGCGCGCATCTTGAATTTGTCCCAATCCGCCGTGAGCGCCCATATTCAAACCCTGGAAGAAAAGCTTGGCATCCGGTTATTCGACCGGGTAGGACGCAGCATCCGCTTAAGTGATATTGGTGAGGCGGCGGTTCCCGGCGTGCGTAAATTGCTGCGCGACGCCACCTGCCTGGAGGAAATGATTAGCTCCCAGCGGGGCGAGTTGCAGGGCACGCTCACATTAGGTTGCAGCACGGCGGCAGGGAAATACATTCTCCCTAAAATTATGGCCCGCTTTATGACCTGTTACCCTAATGTGCGGACGGTTTGCCGGGTAGGGCCGCGTGACCGGGCTTTGGAAAGCCTGACCGCCGGAGAAGTTGATCTGGCGGTGAGCAGTTTGCGTGTTCCACGACAGAATCTCGAGTACCAGCATTTTGCTGATGATCAGCTTGTACTGATTGTTCCTAAAAGCCATGTATGGGCGCAACGGGATCGTTTGAAACCAGAGAATCTGGTTGAACATCACATTGTTTTGCGTGAATCAAGTTCGGGAACGTCTATCACCCTCAATCGTGACCTTTCCAAATATGATCTGAATGTTGAAATGCTTCAGACAAGGCTAGTTTTGGAGAATACCGAAGCGATTATACAAGCCGCCTGTGAGGGGGTCGGCCCGGCGTTTGTCTCGCATATTGCCGCGCTGAACGTTTTACGCGAAGGGCTGGTTGTGGAGGTTCCCGTTGAGGGGCTGCGCTTGGTACAAAAACTCTATATGGCGCGCAATACCGATTTTCGCGCACATGAAGCACGAGCCGCATTCTGGGATTTCGTATTTGCGCCGGAAAATGCAGACCTGCGCCCGCTTGTTACCGAAACATAACACCAAGGATTGCATCTCCTATATCATCTAACAAAAACTGCATTGTTCTTAGTGAATTATTTCACATAACTTAATTACCAAGGGAAAACCCAAAATGAATGCCCAAACGATCAATCCTGAGCTGCGCAGTCAGCTTCTAGCGATGCAAAAAGCCGAGATATCCAGCTACCACATGTATCATAAGCTCGCTGACATGGTAACAGATAGCCATAACAAAGAAACCCTTCATCAGATTGCCGAACAGGAACACCAACACTATCTGATTTGGAAAAACTACACCCAGACAGATGTTCAGCCCGATAACTTCAAGGTGCGGCTTTACTTCTGGATTGCCAGGCTGTTTGGACTGACTTTCGCTATCAAATTGATGGAAAAAGGGGAAGAAGCAGCCCAGCACGATTACACAAGTCTTCTACAAGCCATCCCCGAAATTGCAGAAGTTCTCAAAGAAGAAGAACGGCACGAGACTGAACTCATAAACATGATCGACGAGGAAAGCCTGAAGTATATTGGCTCGGTCGTGTTGGGGCTAAATGATGCCCTCGTGGAGCTAACCGGCGCGCTGGCGGGTCTGACTTTTGCCTTTCAGGATACGCAGGTCATCGCGTTGGCGGGCTTTATTACCGGCATTTCGGCATCCTTATCTATGGCTGCCTCAGAATACCTATCGACTCAAGCTTCAGAGGATGGACAAAACCCGCTCAAATCGTCAATTTACACAGGTATTGCCTACGTTTTTACGGTAACAATTCTCATCCTACCCTACCTGATTTTAAATAACTATATCGCCTGTTTGATCTGGACATTGGTGAATGCGGTTTTGATCATCGCGGTATTCAACTATTACATCTCGATAGCCCGAGATCTTCCGTTTCGCCGCCGTTTTATCGAAATGACAACCATCAGCCTCGGTGTAGCGGGATTATCCTTCATCATCGGGAATATAGTCCGGTTGCTGTTTGGAATTGAGGTCTAACCCTCGAATTTGGGCAGTGGCGAAAAATGGATTGATGACATGTTTGCCAGATGATTCAGTCAGGTTGAATAAAGACGATTTTCGTCTTGTTTAAACTACAAATACTGATACTGCACACGCGAATCGACCATCAATCAAAGGTGTACCATTCCTATCCCCTACTGCGCGACAGTTGAGCGTTGCATCGTAGTCAATCCGCAATTCGGTGCTTGACATCAAATTTTCATTGTGTTATGCTGTTTTACAAACGTTTGCAATTATTTTGTGGTTAGTATCGAGTGATTAGATTATTTTCCTAATCTCTTATAGCTATTTTTATTGCTTAAACAAAAGTGGAAATTATTTTTTGAGCAGGTCATGTACTTTTTTTTTGATGACTTTTGCAAGCGTGTGCAAAAGCGAATGACGAGAATTACTCATGGCGTCAAAAAACTTAAACCCTAACATCACCATTCTCGATGTCGCCCGCGAAGCTAATGTTTCCTATTCCACCGTATCTCGCGTTCTAAGTGGATTTGAATTTGTCAAGGAATCAACGAAGCAGCGCGTCCTGGAAGCGGTTGATCATTTAGGGTATGTGGTAAACCCACAGGCGCGCAGTCTTGCTGGCGGTAAATCAAGAGTTATCGGGCTGCTCGTTCCGGCGTTGGATAATGGGTATATCAACGAGATTGTGCGGGGGATTGACGCCGAGCTTAACAAGCTGGACTATGATCTCCTGCTCTACACGACGCACCGTGACAACGGTAAAGAAGCATCCTATGCCGTTAAGCTCACTAAGGGCCTGGCGGATGGCCTGCTGCTGATCGTTCCGCTGCTGGATAACACCTATACTGAAACGCTCCAAGCCCAGTCGTTCCCTTATGTACTCGTTGATCAGGGTGCTCCGAATAGCTTCATAGTAGATTGCACGAACTGGCAGGGAGCGTATGACGCCACCCAATATCTCATCCAATTAGGCCATAAACGTATCGGCTTCATTACTGGACTTATGGCCCTAATCAGTGCTCAAGATCGTTTGGATGGGTATCGAACAGCGTTACTGGATAATGGCATCAAGTTTGATCCAGACCTTGTTCACGTGGGCAATTATACGCATAGTGGCGCTGAGCAACCAACCCATCAATTACTTGATTTACCTGTTCCACCCACAGCAATATTTGCAGCGAATGATCTGTCTGCATTTGGCACATTAGAAGCCGTGCGCGCACGTGGGTTAAGAATACCCGAAGATATTTCTATTATGGGTTTTGACGACATTCCTCAGTGTCTGTTGGCCTATCCTCAATTAACCACTATTCATCAGCCGCTTGAACAGATGGGCCATATGGCGGCTCGAATGCTCGTTGAACAAATTGAAAACCCGGAACTTCCACCACGTCATATTACTCTAGCGACCAAACTCGTTATTCGAAATTCATGCCAAGCTCTTTGAGCGAAGGAGGTGCTCTCAAATTCGAAAACGTTCTGGCTCACAACTATGTTTTCTTTCGTGTGGTTAAATCTGAGGAGTTTAAAAAATGAAGAAGTTTATCACCCTGTTCACCCTGCTTGCAATCGTTGCGACGGTTGTTTCTTTTGGCGCTACGCCCAGCAAACCAGCCGCTGCGCAAGATAAAGTCACCATCACCTGGTGGCACATTTCCACTCAAGAAGATCAAGCCGCCTACTGGCAAACACTGGCCGACGAGTACATGGCTGCGAATCCCAACGTCGAAATCGAAATCACTGTGTTGGAAAATGCGGCATTCAAGGAACGTCTCGTCACTGTGATGCAAGCTGGCGATCCCCCGGACCTGTTCGAAGCCTGGGGTGGTGGTACGCTGTGGGAATTTGCCAATGCTGGCATGCTGCGTAACATTGCGCCCGAACTGGAAGGCGAATGGAAAGATTCCTTCTCGGCTCAGGCTGCTCTCGAACTCTTCGGTAAAGACGGCGAATATTACGGCGTTCCGTGGACCTGGGGCGCGGTAGGCATGTTCTATAACAAAGCTCTCTTCGAACAAGCTGGCCTCGATCCCGAGACTCCTCCTGCGACATGGACTGAGTTCCTGGCCGCAGTTCAGGCTTTAAAAGACGCTGGCATCACCCCGCTCGCTCTGGGTGAAGGCGAAAAATGGCCCGGTCATTTCTGGTGGGTCTATCTGGCGATCCGTCTCGGTGGTCAAGATGCTTTCCTGAAAGCTTACAGCCGCGAAGGTGCATTCACCGATGAGCCATTCGTGAAAGCTGGCGAGTATCTGAAGCAGTTGATCGACATGGAACCCTTCCAAGAAGGCTTCCTGGGCATGACTCACCCTGAACAAGAAGGTTTGATGGGCGATGCCAAGGCCGCAATGCAGTTGATGGGCCAATGGGCACCGGGCGCGATGGGCCAGTACAGCGAAAGCGCTGGCGCGGCGATTGAAGGCGATATGAGCTGGTTCCCCTTCCCCGCTGTCGAAGGTGGCGCTGGTAATCCTGGTGACGTGCTGGGTGGTGGCGATGGTTTTGCCCTCGGCAAGAACGCTGAAGACGAAGCGGTTGACTTCCTGAAGTACATCACCTCCGCAGAAGCTCAAGAAGCCGGTATGTTCTTCATTCTGCCGACCGTTGGTGCCGCAGAAGAAGCTATCGAAGATCCGATCCTGGCGACTATTTTGCAAGCCCGCAATGATGCGCCTTACCTGCAACTGTACTATGACCAATTCCTGCCGCCCGCGGTTGGGCAGGCTGTGAACGACGCCGTTGAAGGCCTCTTCGCTGGTCTATCGACCCCCGAAGATGTCGCCGCCGCAATTGAAGACTCAGCCTCGTTTGAACTTGACTAGTCTCTGACAGGGGTGATGGGAAGGTGCGGTACTATTTTTGTAGTGCTGCATCTTCCCCGCAGTATATTGTTGCGCGGTACCTCCGCAAGGCTAAAACGCACCAACGGCCTCATGCCTGTCAATAGGCAGTTTAATGGTACTCAAGTTGAGCAGCTTTATACGTTGTTAAGATTGATAATCGCATAGGAATTTGGTAAAGGAATTCAGTTATGGCTGCTACCCGCCAACGTTTGGGGATACAACCGCTCCTACGTGACCAAAAGCGCACCGATAAGCTACGGGAAGAAATCAATAAATATCTAACCGTAGGGTTGCTCGTATTACCGGGAATGCTCATCTTCGTCCTGTTTGTTTTGATCCCGATATTCAAGGCTGCCCAATACAGCCTGTACGAGTGGCGAGGCTTTGGTGAGCTAACGAATTACATAGGGTTGGATAACTATGATCGGCTATTTCATCAAAAGATATTTCGCAGCGCTCTCAAGCACAGTTTCCTGATCACATTTCTGTCCGTGGGAGTTCAACTGCCGATTGCGCTATCTCTGGCGTTGCTTGTTGGGCGTGGTACGCTTCGTGGCAAAAGCATCTTCCGCACTATTTTGTTCGTTCCCTACGTTTTTTCGGAAGTTATTACCGCGATTATCTGGTCCTATGTGCTTCATCCTTCTCCAAATGGTCTGGCGAATTTGGTCTTTGGCAAGCTCATTCCTGGTTTTGAACCTCAGACCTGGCTGGCTTCTCCAGGACAAAATACTGTCATGTACTCCGTCTTTGCCGTCCTGACCTGGAAATACTTTGGATTCCACATGATCATCTACATGGCAGGTCTGCAAGGCGTATCTCGTGATCTGGAAGACGCAGCTCGTGTTGACGGCGCAAATGAAATGAACGTTTTACGCTTCATTACGCTGCCGTCATTAGCAAGCACCCTTCGACTAACCGTTTTTCTCTCTGTGTTGGGTTCCTTCCAACAATTTGCAGTCGTGTGGATTCTGACCCGCGAAGGCAGCCCGGCCAATGCCAACCATATCATCTCCACCTATCTCTATAAATTCGGCATCAAGACATTTTACCTGGGCTATGGCAGCGCTATCGCAATTACGCTGTTCCTGATCACACTCGTGTTTTCGCTGGGATATCAGCGTATGGCCATGCAAAAAGACTATAGCAAGAGTTAACCGAGGAATCATATGGAAATAGGCAAGGAATCCTTTATTAAACAACGGGCACATAGGCCGATGAAGCTGCTATCCGAGCGAACAATCATTCAGGGAACTAAGTACGTAGTTTTGATCCTGATCTGCATCATCATTTTTGCGCCGGTTGCTACCGCTGTTCTGGGCAGCATCCGTACCACAGGTGAGTTTCTTGCCAGGCCGTTTGGTTTACCAACCAAGGGCATTCAGTGGGAAAATTACACCAGCATTCTGGAAAGTAATTCTTTCTGGCGTTCGGCGCGAAACAGCCTGATCATTACCGTCGGCGTGGCCGTGTTAAATGTGGTTTTGTCATCCTCGCTCGCCTTTGCTTTCAGCCGGATTGAATTCAAGGGGCGCGAACTGCTGTTTAATATCCTTTCCCTGGGAATCCTTTTCCCGCTGGGTATTGCGACACTGCCAATTTTTCTCCAGATCCGTTCTCTGAATTTACTTGACTCATTCTGGGGTGTTATTCTCCCACTAGCCGCATTTTCGCTGCCGCTGAATGTGATCGTGCTTCGAACATTCTTCGGCGCTATTCCCGACGAATTGGAAGATGCTGCAAATCTCGATGGGTGTAACCGCATCAGCTTTTTCGCCCGCATCATTCTCCCGCTGGCACGTCCAGCGTTAGCCACAGTCGCCACATTGAGTGTTATCACAGCTTGGAACGATTATTTTCTGTCGTTACTCGTGCTTGTAGACGAGAAAAAATGGCCGCTGCCATTAGGAATTATGCAGTATCAAGGGCAGTATGGCACCGATTGGGCCAAGATCATGGCCTATGTCACGCTCCTCATCATTCCGGCGATTGGTTTTTATCTCCTTACCGAGAAATACATCGTCACTGGTCTGACAGGCGGCGAATTGAAAGGTTAGTGATTGGTCAGTAACCTGCGGGTAACGACCGATTCAACATTGAAACTTGGCCTATTCTGACAAGTAGAGATAACTATGGGGATTACTGCAAACACTAATCAATCGATCTCTGATCTGGCGCACGACTTGCTCGGCCAGATGACACTGGACGAAAAGCTGGCTCAGCTTGCCGGAGTCTGGGCAAATATGCTCATTGACGCAGGCCCAACCTTTTCCGCGCTTAAAGCCCAGCAAATTATCCCATCGGGTATCGGTCATATTTCGCGGATAGCAGGCTCGGTACTTCCCCGGCCCGAAGAGAGCGCGACCATCGCAAATGCGATCCAAAAATTTCTGATCGAACAGACGCGCCTGGGGATTCCGGCCCTTGTTCATGAGGAAAGCTGTGCTGGTTATCTGGCGCGCGAAGCCACGACCTTCCCTCAAGCCATCGGGCTTGCAGCGACGTGGGACCCCGACTTGGTTGAAGCAATGTGCCAGGTCATTCGCTTACAGATGCGCTCCGTTGGCGCACATCAAACGCTGGCCCCCGACCTGGATGTTGTCCGTGATCCGCGCTGGGGCCGAGTGGAAGAGACATTTGGCGAAGACCCCTATCTGGTTACACAGATGGGCAAAGCCTACATCAAAGGGGTGCAGGGTTCTGATCTGCGCAGCGGGATTGCTGCTACCGCCAAGCATTTTGTTGCTCATGGCTGGCCGGAGGGTGGTTTAAACTGGGGGCCTGTTCATGTGCCACAGCGTGAACTCCGCGAAGTGTTTCTCATGCCGTTCCGTGCTGCTGTGCAGGATGCTCATGTAGCGACCGTGATGAATGCCTATCACGAAATGGATGGCATTCCCTGCGGCGGCTCCAAGGAATTACTCGTTGATTTGCTGCGCGACGAAATTGGTTTCCAGGGCGTGCTTGTTTCAGACTATTTCACGATTGATTCACTCGCTCATTATCATCATGTTGCCGCTGATAAGCAGGAAGCTGCTTGCATGGCGTTGGAAGCGGGAATCGATGTCGAACTGCCCGGCGTGGATTGTTATGGCGATCCCTTGCGCAAAGCCCTTGAAGCGGGGCAGATTGACATGGATCTCATCGACGCGGCAGTCACTCGTGTGTTGAAGATGAAGCTTGATATGGGGCTGTTTGAGAACCCTTACGTAGATGTTCATGGCGTGATAAACGTCTTCAACACGCCCGAACAGCGCGAACTATCTTTACATATTGCTCAAAAATCGGTTGTGTTGATAAAAAATGACGGTCTGCTGCCACTGCGCGACGACCTGGAGTCCATTGCTGTGATCGGCCCAGGGGCGAACAGCATCCGTATGTTGCAAGGTGATTATCACTATCCTTCGCATCTGGAAGGCCTATTCCTTAAAGAAGTGAACCAGGATTCCCCTAACCCCAACCAGAGCATTGGACTGGCAACCGGCACATTTTTAGAGCATTTTGTTCCCTCGACCACAGTCTTCCAAGGGATCAAGTCACTGCTTTCTCCGCAGACAAAAGTTACATATGAACTGGGCTGTGAAGTGCTGGCTGATAATCGCTCTCGAATCGCAGCCGCCGTGGAAGCCGCCCGCAAATCTCAGGTAGCAGTGTTGGTTTGTGGCGACAAATCGGGATTAGCAAAAGGCGCGACCTGCGGCGAGTCAATTGATCGCGCGGATGTTGGCCTACCGGGTATCCAGCAGGAACTGTTGGAAGCTGTTTATGCAACAGGTACCCCGATCGTGCTCGTGTTGTTGAGTGGCCGTCCGCTGGCGATATCCTGGGCTATGGACCATATTCCAGCCATTATGGATGCCTGGTTGCCGGCTCAGGAAGGCGGCACAGCAATTGCCCAAATCCTTTTCGGCCAAGTCAACCCCAGTGGAAAACTACCTATGTCATTTCCACGCACCTCAGGCCAGATTCCGGTCTATTATAACCATAAAGTCTCCGGGGGACGGTCGCACTGGCACACAGATTATGTCGATTTGAGCACTAAACCGCTCTTATCCTTTGGGCACGGGCTGAGTTATACGCAGTTTGAGTACAAAAACCTCGCCATTTCAAAGCGAGAGGCACAAGCCCACGATGTCGTGACCGTTTCGCTCGACGTGGAAAATGTGGGGCCATGTGTTGGCGACGAAGTAGTCCAACTCTATTTGCAGGATCCGGTATCAACCGTGACTCGTCCTGTACAAGAGCTTAAAGGTTTCAAACGAGTTACCCTACATTCTGGCGAACAGAAAACCGTTCGTTTTGAATTTCCGGTTCAGATCATGGCTTTCTATAATCGACAGATGGAATTGGTTGTTGAGCCAGGAGAAATCGTAGTCCGTGTTGGCAGCTCATCTACGGATATTCGGCTAAGCGGGACATTTAAGATCGTAGGACCAGTTACGGCGGCAGAACATGTTTTCACTTCCGCTGTAAGTGTAGAGTAAGGCCCCCCTAGCTTCCCGTATTATAAGTAAACTCAGCTAATCAGGTGCAGGATGCATATCCTGCACCTTTTGATTGACATCCATAAAAAACGATCCTACCATAGCGGGGGTATCAATATTTTTGGCCGACGATTTGGCAATTACCCCCAAGATATCCAAATGCGGCTACGGTTTCGCATTTAATCCATCTATTGCGCAAAAGGATACCCCTATCATTAGTCACGTATGGCCGATAATGGAGCATTTGTATTGAGACAACAACTGAGTTTGGACGGTTCATGGGACTTCCAGATTGATCCGGCTGGCACCCTTTCGTCTCATGATTTTGATGTTTGGCGTACCATTCAAGTTCCTGGCCCCTGGCAGGCCCAGTTTGAAGATTTGCGCTTAGTGGCAGGCGTAGGCTGGTATCGCCGCTGCATCGAGGTGCCTCTGGATTGGAATAATCGGGCCATCTTTTTAAGGATCGATGCCGCCGATTATTATACGGAAGTCTGGCTCAATAGGCAGAGTGTTGGGCAGCATGAAGGCGGGTATCTTCCCTTTGAGTTTGATGTCACCGCTGCGATCCATCTCGGCGCTGAAAATGAAATTCTAATCCGGGTGGCCGATCCAGCCCTGCAACATGGCGACATTTTCCCTGAATTCCCCGCCGCCGAAATCCCATGTGGCAAACAAAGCTGGTATGGCCCGGTCGGTGGCATCTGGCAGTCCATGCGGCTTGAGGCTCGTTCGCCTCAGTTTATCGATCGTATCCAGGTGACACCGCAAGGGTTGGCGGGGCACATTTCCGCTTGTATTCAACTCAATGACCTTCCCCAAGATGGCTGGTTGTGTATTGAATACATAACACAACAGGGGGTTTGTGTCAGCCTGAATGAAACGGCTGTCGTCGGCCTCGATAACTCAATTGAATTTGATATCGAACAACCTGTCTGGTGGGATTTGGATCACCCGGCTTTATATACGCTGAGCGTAATGCTCGGCACGCGTTCAATGCTGCTCGACAATCAGGAAGCCCGCTTTGGCATTCGCACCTTTGAAGCACGTGATGGCAAGCTGTGGCTCAACGGGCGTGTGTTTTACTTGCGCGGCGCGCTCGATCAGGATTATTATCCCGAAGGCATTTACACCCCGCCATCAATCGACTTTTTACGCGATCAGGTGCGTCTCGCCAAAAAGTTGGGTCTCAACTGCCTGCGCTGCCATATCAAAGTTCCCGATCCACGTTACCTGCAAGCCGCCGATGAAGAAGGTATTTTGATCTGGGCTGAAGTGCCAAGCTGGAAAGACCTGACTTTCAGCGCAGCCCAGCGTGTAAAAGAAACCTTCTCCGGGATGGTGCGGCGTGACTGGAATCACCCCTCTATCGTCATTTGGACTCTTGTCAACGAAGATTGGGGGACTGGTTTGAATCATTCCCTAGCAGCGCGCCAATGGCTGGCAGAAGCCGCCGATTGGGCCAGACAGGTAGACCCGACGCGCCTGATCGTGGATAATTCGCCGTGTCTGCCCAATTTTCATCTCAACACCGACATCGAAGACTTTCATTATTATGCTGCTATGCCGGAAGAAACGGACCGCTGGCGCGACTTTATCCACCATTTTGCATCCCGTGCTGGCTTTACCTTTAGCCTCAACGGGGGAGCGAAGCGTTCGTGGAACGAACCGCTGATCGTCTCAGAATTTGGCAATTGGGGCTTGCCCAACCTTGAAAAGCTGCGCCAAAGTTATCATCAGCGCGATCCCTGGTGGTTTAAAACTGGCGAAGGATGGTATCCTCCTATTGTTTCTCCCAACAATGCTGAAGATCGCTTTATAGCGGCGGGGTTAGAAAATATCTTCGGTAGCTGGTCGAATCTGGCTGAAGCGGCGCAATGGGCACAGTACCGCGCGCTCAAATACGAAATCGAAACCATGCGCGCCGAATCAGCGCTGTCCGGTTACATAATCACCGAGTGGAGCGATCCTCATTGGGAATGTAACGGCTTGGTTGATATGGCCCGTAATCCACGTATCTTTGCAGATGTGATGCCCCACTTCAATGCCGATACGGTGATCGTACCGTCATGGAAATCACTCGACTACTGGTCTGGTGAAGAAATCCGGTTTGATCTTCGCATCGCGCATCATGGAGCCGAAACCTATCAGAACGCAATTTTGCGCTGGACTTTGACGGGGCACACGATTCAGGGCTATTCCGATTCCCTGACTTTACTGCCCGGTGAAGTTACTTCGGTAGGTATCGTAAGCTTCCCTGCCCCCTCGGTATTGCAGCCAACTTCACTCGAAGTGCTGTTTGTGCTCACCACCGCTGATGGGCATGAGATCACCCGCAACACGCAAGCGATCACGCTGTTTCCATCAGACCTTCAACACGCATCGCTTTCCTACCGGGTGTGGAGCAGTAACCGGATGATCAACGAATGGCTGGCGGCGCAGGGCTATGAACTGGATGCTGAAAGCGGTGTGCGGATCGAGTCACGGCTGGATGATTCCCTGCTCCGGTTCGTAGAAACAGGAGGGAAAGTGCTCGTTTGTGTAGACGATCCGGGCGCGATAGAGGTCTTACCGGGGGTACGTGTTGAATCCCGCAAACATACCCCCTGGACAGGCGATTGGGTCAGCGCTTTTAGCTGGGTGTGCCCCGGCCTAACCCGCATTCCCGGTGGCCCCCTGCTGGACTTCACCTGGAAGGATGTGCTGCCCAAACATGTGATCACCGGGTTAAAAAATGAAGACGCCCTGGCGGGGCTGTTTGTCGGATGGGTACATTTACCGGCAGCAATCGCGGGGCGTGTTTCCTATGGAAATGGCTCACTCATCCTCACCACTTTCCCGCTGCTCACGACACCCCATTCCCCTACCCATGTGGTGCTGCTGCACGACATGATCAATGCGGTTGCACAACACTCAAACATCTGATAACACCTCAAGGGGGAACGCATTGGGTTCCCCCTACTGACCACGATCTACGCGTAACGTAGAATATTCGAGACAGTCTGGCGCGCCGCTGAAAGCGCCGGTATCAAACTCGCGACAAAGGTGAGCAGCAGAACCCCTCCCAGTCCAATGAAAATGGCGGATGGCGTCAGTTCTAGCTGGAGCACTCCTTCGAATCCGGTGAGCTGAATGAGGGCATACTCCAATCCGATCATCAGCGGTATCCCCCCAACCCAGGCAATCCCACCTACAGTCATGCCCTCGGTTACAAACTGAGTAGCTACCGCCGCCGAACTTGCGCCAACCGAACGCATCACACCGATCTCTTTCTGGCGCTCGAATACGCTCATCGAGAGGGTAATCACCAGCCCCAGCGCCCCAACCAGCGCGATCAGCAGCGCCACAAGCTGCAAGATCACTTGAAAAGAGGTATAGCGCTGTGTAACTTCGTCAATTATTTGCACGAAGTTAATCGCCAATACGGGAATACCCGCCTGCGCAAAAACCTCATTTACCTCACTCAACACGTGATTCACATCATCCGCTGTCGCTCCCGAATCAGTCGTGT
>DATAMF010000117.1:0-2048 GCA_036260665.1 Aggregatilineaceae bacterium
CACCGCGTTTTCGGTGATAAGACGGAGCAGACGGTCTACGTCACCCAGTTCAGCGGCTAACTGGCTCGAAATTTCGTTGATTGCGCTCAGTTGGCGGGCACGCTGCTGAGTTTTCTCGAACAGTTGGAGCTTATCCAACGCGCTCGCCGCGAGGTTCGCGATGTCCCAGAACAGGTCCTGCTGTTCATCCGTGAAGACCTTGCCTGGTTCAGTGGTCGAGGCCACCATCACACCGAGCACACCGCCGCCTGTATCCGCCAACAGCGGAACACCCATCCAGGCTTTCAGGCTGGAATTATCTAGTTGGGCACGCGGATCACGCAGCAGCGACTCGCGCACAAAATCGTCGGTGCGGATGGTTTGCTGTGTGCGCGCGATTTCGCTAATCAGGTCGCGCCCCATGCGCCAGCGGTGTCCTTCCATATGCATAACACGCTCATCACCTTCGTTGTAAAACACATAGGTGAGTTCATCCGTGTTCGGGTTGCGCAGCGCAATATAGAAGTTAGGCGCGTCGATGACGCGGATCGTTTGTGCGTACACCAGTTCCAGCAGGGTGTCGAAGTCAATCGCGAAGTTCAGCGCGCGGCTCACCTGGCTCAGCACGTCCTGAACCCGCACACGGTGTTCCAGGTCATCGATCACGCGGGCACGTTCTACCGCCAACCCGATTTGGTCGCTCAGACTCACGATAAAACGCAGATCTTCATGCACATAGAGACCGCCACCCTGCCGGGGACCAATCGCGAGAAAACCAATGAGGTTATTCTGACTCTTGAGTCCGACCAGCACACGGGAGTCTAAGACACCCAACCGCTTTCCATCGCTGATCACTTCCATCGGCAGGGCTTCACCTTGTTTCAGGTGCAAGATGTTCTCCTGCTCCCGAAGATAACGCAGCAAACCACTTTCAGCAGTAAAAGTAATATCCGTCAAAGGATACCCTTTGGCAGGATCAGGTTCGGGACGGAAGTCCTGGGTTACATTGTTACGGACAAACAGAATCACATGATCGGGATTAATCGCTTCGCCCAGATAACTCTGCACCAAGGAAATAACATTCTTTAAACTGGCGGCGTCAGTCACCTCACGGGCGAAATCTTGCAGATATTTCTGGTAATTATGGCGCGCTCTAAAATAGAAGTTGTCGATCTGGCGCTGCATAAAAACGCGCAGCGGCTCAAAAAATAGCGCAATCAGAAAAATAGAGACCGCAATAAAGACGGGAGTATTAAGAACAGTATTGTTCGTAAGTTGCTCGAATATCTGCGCAATGCCGGTCACGATAAGCCAGTAGGCTACCACCAACATCGCCAGCATACCGTACATAATCGACTGTGTAATTACACGATCTGTATCTACCAGCCGCAACTGTGACGACGCATAAATCAGACTGAGCGGCAGCAGCAGCGGGAGCACCTGATTAAATACCGTCAGATTCACCCACGGCTCATCCATGAACAGTTGGATCGTCCCGCCGAGTAGAAAAAGGAGCCAGGGAACCAGACCCATCACGACAATTGTGCGCTGATTGCGCGCGATAGGAGATGACGACCGCTCCCGCAGCACGAACATCGTCACACCGAGGATTATCCCACCGAGCACGACTACCGCATTGGGCATGATAAAGGCGATGTTATACAGGTTGGGATCAGCCGAGTAGTAAAAGATTGCCGCTATGGCACCCAGAACTCCCGCCACAGCCAGCGGCGCAAATCGCATACCAGGGGTTTTTTGTACCCATTCCAGACGGTGAGGAAATTCAAGCGCGAACATCATCAACATGCCGCCCAGAAGATGTCCCGCAAGTAAATATGCTGGGACCAGTTGGTGCGTACTCACAGCATCAAATGAACCCGCGAGATAAACCGCCAGGGCAGCGATCAGCCATGCGATCATATGGACCACGGAGTTGGCAGGCCGCCGGAAGAAGATCGCGACAGCAATAATCCACAAAAGGACCGCAATCCCCCAGCCCACGCCAAAATAGCTGATCATGTCGCCCGTCGGCATGGTTTTTGTGGTGATCAACATGAGGTAATTACATT
>DATAMF010000128.1:0-11252 GCA_036260665.1 Aggregatilineaceae bacterium
GATCCGAAAATGGCGAGGATGCCGCCGATGGCTCCACGCCAGCCGAAAACCAGACCGCGCTGACGCGCCGGGATGATTTTGCCGATGACCTCAATAAATGGCAGCCCGGCGACGCCCGCCGCAGTCCCTCCGATCAGGACAAAGGCGAACACCGTCAACAATAAAATGGTGGCGTCGCGCGTGAAGAGGACGGTCAAGGTGAGTGTGGTCCACCCGATCAGCCGGAGAAAGGCGGCGTAGTTGTAGATTTTCAGGGCATGGCGGGCACGCTGGACATAAGGAATGGTCCAAATCTGGGGGAGCGCCCAGGTGGCATTCTGGATCGGCGCGATGGCACCTAGAATCAGGGGATTGCTGGTCAGGTAAGCAGCGAAAGCGGTGAGGACGAGTTCAGGACTGGCAATTGAATTGGTGGTGCCAATCATCAGCGCGCCGTTGAGAATGCTCAGCCAGAAGTTTCGACGGGTGGCCTTGGCAGAGTTCTGAGGTTCCAAAAGGTTGCTCGCATGTGCAATTAATCAATGTCCGAAATTTTATCTGACGAATGCAACTTGTACCAGCGGGAAGCTGGTGGTAAAACCTGTAAGGCTGCGTCAAATTGTTCGTTACCCCCTCCTCTGGGACAGGGAGTCAAACTGGATGAAGGGGACAATGAGGTGCATGGGATGGCCTAATATGAGATTCATGTCAACCGAACCCACTTTGAAGATCAACCGGATCCGTATTAGCTGCGCGTGTTTGTGCCGGATTGAACATGACGGACGGTACTTTTTGCTGCTGAATGCCAGCCGACGACTGCGTGGGATTTATGTGCTGGCTCCGGTTGGGGGCGCGCTGTCGCTGTATGATACGTCGCGCCTGGAGGAATTTGACGCGGCCTTCGACGATCCGAGCACGCGTGATCTGCGACTGACGATGCCAGTAGCCGCGCTGTCAGCGTTCCGGCAGTGGTTTTATTCGGGCGAGGGGCGCGAGCAGTCGCCCTTCCGCGAGCTGCAAGAGGAACTGGTCGAGGAAGCAGGACTGCTGCCGTCGCTGGAAGCGGGCGAGTTAAAATGGCGACTGCTGTGGACGGCAGAGGATGAAGGCTTCACGCAGCGGCACGGCCAGACGGGGATGCTAACCCATTATTTTCTGGAAATATATGATGTGTGCTTTAGCTCGTCCGGCGCGTGCGAACGGCTGCTGGCCGCGTCACCGGACAGCGGCGGGATGTGGGTTACGCAGGAGCAGATCGACCAGCGCGCCATGCTGAATCTGATGGTGGATGGAGTCGAGCAGCAGGCGCAGGTGAATGGGTATTTGCTGCTGCATCCGCCGGAGCCTGAAGAGACGGATTGATCATCGTTAGGTCCAGATGCGCCAGGGATCGTCGGAGTCGCGTGCGCCGTAGATGACGGAAATCCGCACCATGTCGGACCAGACCTGGAACGCGGCCTGATCGCCGTTCATGCGCCAGCGCATGGCATTCGGAATCTTTAACCAGGCATAGCCCATAAAACGCCGTTCCTGGCGAGTCGATTCGCGCAGCAGTTCCCAATACCAGAGCGGGAGTAATTGGGCGTATTCAGGCTTGCGGTGGAGTAGATAATCTCCGACGAAGGCCATGATGGACAGAATCGTGAAGATCAACGGCGGGAAGACCCCATTCAAGTAAAATCCCGGCGTGGTGAGGCTGCTCATGAGGATCGCAATCGCCCCGCTCAACACACCAACGGATTCCAGAAAGCGGCAGATCGGGTAAGGGCGTTTTTCTTCACCATACTGGCGAAAACGGGCCATCATGGGGTTTTTATAAACACCACTCACGATGGCACCCCAATAGAAGGCGGCAGCCGCCGCTACCAGGGTCGAAATGGCGACAATGAACAGTAAACATCGATCATCAAATAACATAGGTTTTTCAGGTTAGAAGATAGAAATTATAGTATGCCTCTCATGATAGCATAGATGTTCTGCCATGACATCATCCTGATTGTTATTCGGTGGTGACGGCGGTGAAATCGAGCGGGACGACCTGAAACCATGTGTTGCCGGGTTTAAGATAAAGGCGCTCCGTCATGGCTTCGTCGGCCCAAAAGCTCAACATATCCTCTTCTTGCCAGCGCATCCAATAGCCTTTGTAGACTTTGCCATCACGGAAAATCACAGCGGGGCCAAGCGTCCAAATCTGGATTTCGGTGGAAAAACTCTTCGCGCCCTGCCATTCGCTCTCGACAATGCTCAGGTCAAGCTGGTGATGGGCGTAAATCAGCACTACGTTCGCGGCGGAGACTTGTTCGCCGGTGTTGGCGTCGGTGTGCGGATCGCCATCGACCGACCGAAAATAACGGCCAGTTTCGGGATCGTAGTCCCACTGGACCACATCGGGGCCGTAATTAACTATCAGGCGGGAAACCTGTTCGTCGGCGGCGGGTGGGGCAGGGGAGAAGACCATACCGCCTAAGTTGGCGGGTGGGTCGTTTACCCCATCTTCCTCGGCGCGCGCCCAGACTTCTGCCGGGACGATGAACATGTTATGCGGCGCTTCGATGGTGGTATCACGGAAGTAGAGCGGTTGACCCGTTGTGATGCCTTCGTAGGCACGCGGCGCAAAGGGCAGGCCAGCGATGCGCTGGCGAATGGGTTCGGACGCGCCGGAATAGGCGAGGAGCGTGCCGTACATGGCGGGAATTTCGAGATCGAGCAAGCGGGCGCTGCGAATGGAGCCGACACGCGGCGGGGTGTTGGTCCAGTAAATGGCGGTGAAACGCGTCAGGCTGCCCTCGACATAATGCTCAAAAACCAAGTCCGCCTCGGCTATTCCGGCCTGGGGACGAACAAAATCAGGCGCGTTGGAAATTTTGACGGCCAACGGGCGACGATGCAACACAGCGGGATCACTGACTTTTTCACCGGTAAGCGGGTTCACACCGGGCGGAAAGTCGAATGGTCCAAGCGCGCCGGGAACCAACGTGCTGAGCTGGGGTTGACCTGGCGTCGCGGTGATGATAATGGATTCGGCACGCGAGCAGGCAACCAAGAGCAGGCAGACCGCAGCCGTAAAAACTATTAAGCTCCATTTCCCATTCGAGCCGATTTGCCTTAACATAGAATATGCTCCACAATGAATGGTTATCGATGACGAATGTAACATAGAATGGGTAGGGAGGGCTATGGGGGATATCCAATTGACGCCGGGTCTGGTTTCCCTCTTTGGTCCGGTTGACTCGGCTTTTGGGGCAAGGTATAATGCGCGCATTATTCCAACGTGCAAGTTGTAACTTGCCCGCCGTATCTAGTTATAGGTAAAGTCGTCCATGGCGCTCAAAGGTAATTTGGCGGATTTCAGTACGACTCAGATACTGCACCTCATCAACCTCGCGCGTAAAACGGGCACGCTGCATGTGTATGAGCCGATTGTCACCAAAGAGATGATCAAAGACGGGCGCGGCGAGTCGCGTCCCAAAGTGGTCCCTGGTGAAGAAAAGGCGACGCTCGCCTTTCGAGAAGGGAAGCTGGTTTTGGCTTCGGTGGGCGAGCAAGACGGACATCTGGCGAATGTGCTGCATAAGGCGGGCAAACTGAATGCCGAGCAAGCGCGCGTGATCCGTGAGCGGGGCAGTAAATATTCGGATAAAGCCCTGGCGCTGATGTTGATCAACGCCAACTATGTCACCCAGGTCGATGTGGTGCGGAGTATCCAGCAGCATACGCTGGATATTGTGTATGATGTGATGGCCTGGAACCAGGAGCCATTTGTTTTTGAGGAAAACGTAACGCCGCCGCCTGAGCGGATTACGGTTCCGGTTGATTTGAAAAATGTGATTATCGAGGGGACGCGGCGTCTGCAAGCGGTGAAGCCGTTGGAAGACGAACTGCCGAACCTGGATATGGCGTTGAAGATTGTGGATCCACCCGGAGAGAAGTTTAAAGGGATGCACCTGAGCGTTGAAGAATGGCGCGTGGTGTCGTTTGTGAATCCCAAAAACTCGATCCGGCAGATTGCGAAAGCCTGCAATATGACGGATATGCAGATTCGTCAGGTGGTGTATGGCCTGTTGCAGGCGGGGCTGGTGGAACTGGTGAAGTCGCAGGGGATGCAAGCCCCGGCCCCGCGCCCCCGTGCCGTCCAGGCCCCGATGGTTAAACGGAGTGTTGTTGAACGCTTGATCGCTAAGATCAAGGAATCATAAACTTTTATCTATTATACGGAAGAGTGAGACTGACCATGCCCATGCAAACAGTCAAAATGGTCATCACCGGCCCGTTCAGCGCGGGCAAGACCGAATTTATCCGCTCTATCAGCGAAATTGATGTCGTCACGACGGACGAGAACATTTCAGCGGAGTCAGCAGAGTTCGGCACAAAGTCGCAAACCACCGTCGCCATGGACTTTGGTCGTATTACGGTGGATGACGATCTGGTGCTGTACCTGTTTGGTACACCCGGTCAACGGCGGTTTGACTTTATGTGGGAAATTCTGGCAGAAGGAATGCTGGGGTTTGTGGTGATGGTGGACAGCGCCAAACCTGAGACGTTCCGCGAAGCCAAGAGTATCCTAGAAACGTTCCGGGCGTATGCCCCCACGCCCTATGTGGTGGCTGCGAATAAACAGGATCACCCTGAGGCCTGGTCACCGGACGATTTGCGGATCGCGCTGCGGATCGAGGAAAACGTCAAGCTGCTGCCGTGTATTGCGACGAACAAAGAAAGCGTCAAAAACGTGCTGTTGGAGCTGCTATATTCGATCCTCGAAGAGATGGATACCTAGAGCGGTCTCCCTGATCTCCCCGGCGTAAAACAGGCCGGGGATGCTGCCTTGTATGCGCGGCAGCGTTGCGTGCTATCTCTTGCGCTCTGGAGGCCGAACCAGACGTGCCATCACTTGTCACGGACCCTGGAATCATTCATTACGAAACATACGGGCGGGGCCGCCCCGTGCTGTTACTGCACGGTTGGCTCGGTTCCTGGGCATTGTGGCGTGAAACGATTGAAGTGTTGGGACGCGAGTTTCGGACCTATGCCCTGGACTTTTTTGGGTTTGGGGAATCGGGCGTGGTGGGGCCGGAGGAACGGCAGGCGCGCGACTCCTTTACGGTTCCGACCTATGTGGAGATGGTCTACCAGTTCATGGACCGGATGGGGATCAAAAAAGCCCCACTGATCGGGCATTCGATGGGCGGTACCGTGTCGTTGAGCATGGCGATTCGCCACCCCGAAAAAGTCGTCAAGGTCTGTGTAATCGGCTCCCCGATTAATGGGCAATCGCTGAATATGCTGCTGAAGGTATCGGGCAACCCGACGGTGGCCTCGTTTTTCTGGCTGTTTGGCGGGCGGGGGCTGCGGGTATTTTTGCGCGGCTACAGCTATTTTATGGCGAGAAATGGGCGCGCGATGGCGCAGATGATCAACAAAGATGTGTCGATGATCAGTATGGAGTCGTTTTTCCAGAGCATTGGCACACTGCGCCAAACGGATTTACGCCCCGACCTGTATCAGGTGGCGGTGCCCACACTGGGGATGTATGGGAAGCGCGATATTATTGTGCGACCCAGCGAACACAAAATCCTCAAGGCGGGCGTTCCGCATGCCCAGATCGAATGGTTCCCGGATGCGGGACATTTTATTATGATGGATTCCCCGGATCGATTTATCACAACGCTGCGTACGTGGCTGTATACCACCACATGACACTTTTCCCAACCTGCCAGATCAAATAAAATCCAGATAAAATACAGATCAGGATGTATTATTCCAGATGCGGGGCGGAAATTGTTTTATCTACCGTCCCTTGAAAGCGGAGTCGCCCCTGACTGGGTGCCGATCACCGCTGTTTGCTTCAGCGCGCGTGATAGACCATACTTAAGCTTGAACTGAAATAGATCGAAGGATTCCCGATGCGCAAGTTTATTATTGAAGACAAACACCTCGTCGCGCCGTTTAACGAACCGGCCCGCGATTTAAGCATTATGAACAAGACGCTGAAGCTGCACCACGCTGATATTCTAGACGAGGTGATCGGCCCCACGCCCGCCGAACTGTCAATTGATCATGTCCGCGATCTGGCGCATGTCGCGCCCGAAGGCGGCGAGATTGTGGTATACCGGGATAACCTGTATTTCGATAAGGAATTCTTCCGCGAATTTTTCGAACAAGCGCGGTCCAGCCGACTGCCAAGCCGTGCGGTGCTGCCCGCGAATGACGCGGCGTGGATGAAATACGCGGTACCGCTGTCACGGCTGGAACCGATGGGGGATATGAACGGGCGGGCGCTCTATTACCCGCTGGATATGTGGTATTTCCCCAACGGGTATGTCGAAGCGCGGCACTGGCGCGAAGTGCCGATTTACAGCGAGTTCAAAGAGATCGGATACTACAATATCCCCGACTCGATGACCAATCTGCGTCCCGGTGGTAAGGGGGGCGAGATGGGGCGGGAAATGGACCTGACCCATCTGCTGACCCTGCGCACCTGTTTGTCGATTGATAGCTGGGTGCATATCTATTATGCCAACATCATTATGGGCGTGTTCTCACGCGGGCGGCGGTTCGAAAAGCTGGTGACAGAGCATAATATGGTTGCGCTGAAGATGCTGTTCCGCGCGATTTTGGAACAAAAACAGGTGCTGTCGTGCTCGAAAGTGGTGCAGGTGGGGGAGGGCACGATCATCGATCCATCGGCGACGATTCTGGGACCCACAACGATTGGACGCGGGTGTTATATTGGCCCAGGGGCGGTGGTGGACAACAGCGTGATCGGGGATAACGTCAACGTGGCGCAAGGGTGCCAATTGATGCTGAGTGTGGTCGGCAACAACTGCTTTTTGCCGTTCCGCGCGGCGCTGTTTATGACGACGCTGATGGAATATACGATTGTGGCCCAAAATACGTGCCTGCAAATGTGTGTGGTGGGGCGGAACAGCTTCGTGGGGGCGGGTACGACCTTCACGGATTTCAACCTGCTGCCAGCGCCGATGCGGGCGATGAATGTCCACGGGGAACTGGAAGATACCGGGCAGGCCGTGCTGGGCGGGTGTGTGGGGCATAACTCGCGGATTGGCGCGGGGATGCTCGTGATGCCAGCGCGGATGATTGAATCGGATGTGATTCTGTTTGCCTCGCCGGATCGACGCGTGATTAACCGCAATATTTCGTATGAAGAGAGCGATCATCACAAGGTGCGCGCGGCGGTAGCTAAACAACATAAGCGGCGCTATCCACGTAATATCGAGTCGGAAGATGCGTTCCTCGAACCCTGGGAGTAGTCCTGGGGTTTCCATAAGAAATACTTAAGGCAGAATAAGCGAATATGCGGTAAGATAAGACCCTACGACCAGATACCTATTTCTTAGGGGGAGGGAACATGGTAGAGTCGCACTGCTGTTCGCTTCAGCTACGAGGATTCTGTGGACACCTTCGCGTTTATCATTCATCCAATTGATCCGAAAAGAGACGTGTCGCGGAAATGGCCGCTGGTTGGTAAAGTGCTGACCGAAGGCCAGGTCAATTACCTTTCGCAATTTTTCCCCCCGGTGTATATCTCCGAGATTACGGGGGTGCAGTCGGCAGCAACGGGCAAAGAGATCAAGGGGTGGTTTATCGCGTGCCCGTTTACACCCAAGACGATGCTTAAGCTACCGGTAGAGCGGGTATACAACAAAATTGTCGCGTGCGGGCATAAAGCGGAAACACTCGGCGCAATGATTCTGGGGTTGGGCGCATATACGTCGGTGGTGGGCGATGCAGGCGATACCATTGCCCAGCGGCTGGCTATGCCTGTCACGAATGGGGACGCGTATACCGTGTATATGGCGGTGGAAGCGGTGCGCGAAGCGGCGCGGCAGATGGGCATCGAGACGCGCCAGGCATCGGCAGCCGTGGTCGGCGCGACGGGCGTGATCGGGAGCGTCTGCGCGGAGATTCTGGCGCGCGACGTGCCGGAACTGGTGCTGGTCGGGCGGCGGCAGGAGGCGCTCGACGCCGTGCGGGAACGATGCGAAGGACAGAAGGCGCATATCACCACCAGCACGGATATGAGCAGCGTTTACCCATGCGATCTGATTCTGACCGTGACCAGCGCGGTGTCGTCGGTGATCGAGCCGGAGCATCTGAAACCGGGGGCCGTGGTGTGTGACGTGGCACGCCCGCGCGATGTGTCGGTGCGGGTGGCGGAAAAACGCGATGATGTGCTGGTGATCGAGGGCGGGATGGTCGAAGTGCCGGGACCCGTCGATTTTCATTTCAATTTCGGTTTCCCGGAAGGAAAATCTTACGCGTGTATGGCGGAAACGATGGCGCTGGCGCTCGAAGGACGTTTTGAGGATTACAGCGTGGGCAAACATATCACGCTGGAGCAGGTGGAAGAGATCGGCGCTATCGCAGGGCGGCATGGGTTCAAACTCAGCGGATTCCGCAGTTTTGAGCGGGCCGTGACACAGGAACAAATCGACCGGGTGCGGGAACAGGCATCGCGGTCTTTATAGGGAACATGATGGGCCAGTTGAACTTATTGGAGCGGCGCTACCGGGGCGAAAACCCGCTGCGGACGCTGCTTACGCTGTACACGGGCGAGCATGGACGGATGCTCGCCGCCGTTTTCTTCTTTCTGATCAAACACAGCGGCGTGTGGGCGATGCCGATTCTGACGGCGGCGATTGTGAGCGTCGTGACCGAGCCGGAAAGCCATTCGCTGGCGGATTTGTGGCTGTATGTGGCGATTCTGTTCGGCATTTTTATCCAGAATATTCCCGGACATTACCTGTTTATCCGGTTCATCAGCACGGCCAACCGCAACATGGAAAACCGGCTGCGGTCGGCGCTGACGCGGCGGCTGCAATATCTGTCGATGAACTTTTATCACCGGCGGACGACGGGCGCGCTGCAAGCGAAACTGCTGCGGGATGTTGAGGTGATCCAACAACTGACGATGCGGCTGTGCCAGGATATGCCGTCGGCGATTTTTACGCTGCTGGTGGCGCTGGTGGTGACGGCGATTCGCGCGCCGATTTTTCTGCTGTTTTTTCTGGCGACGGTGCCGCTGTCGGCGGTGCTGATCTGGACGCTGCGGGGGAATGTCACGAAACGGAACCGCGCTTTCCGTGAAGAAATGGAAGCGATGTCGTCCAGCCTGACTGAAATGCTGCACCTGATTCCGGTGACGCGGGCGCACGGCATCGAAGAGGTGGAGATCGCACGGATTGAGCAGCAGCTCAACACGGTGCGCGAGGCGGGAATGCGGCTGGACCGGGTGAACGCGGTCTTCGGCGCGTCGTCGTGGGTGGTGTTCCGCATGTTCGAGGTGTTATGTCTCGCGTCGGCGGCGTACGCAGCGTATACCCAGGTGATCCCGATCACGGCGGGGGATGTGGTGCTGCTGACCGGATTTTTCGGTAGTTTGACCAATTCGATTCTGTTCATCACGACACTGATGCCGGAGATCAGCAAGGGATTCGAGTCGCTGTATTCGGTGGGGGAGATTCTGGAATCGCCGGATATTGAACATAATGAGGGGAAAATTCCGGTTGAGGATGTGAAGGGCTATTTTCAATTTGAGCATGTGTCATTCGCATACCCGGACACCTTCGATTCGTGCCTGGAAGATTTGAAGGTCGAGGTGAAGGCCGGGGAAACCGTAGCGATTGTGGGACATTCGGGCGCGGGGAAATCGACGCTGCTGAATCTCGTGATCGGGTTTATCCGGCCCACGATGGGACGGATTCTGCTGGATGGGCGGGATATGAATATGCTTGATCTGCGCACGTACCGGCATTTTGTGTCGGTGGTGCCGCAGGAAACGATCCTGTTTGAAGGCACGATCCGGGAAAATATCCTGTATGGGATCACCGACATTGATGAGAAAAAGCTCCAGGATGCGATTCGAGAGGCTAATCTGACCGATGTTATCGCGGGGCTGCCGGACGGCCTGGATACGCGGATCGGGGAGAATGGGGCGCGGCTGTCGGGCGGGCAGCGGCAGCGGATCGCGATTGCGCGGGCGCTGATCCGCGATCCACGCGTGCTGATTCTGGACGAGGCGACCTCGGCGCTGGATACGGAGTCCGAGGCGCTGATCCAGCAGGCGATGGACAAGCTGCGGCAAAACCGGACGACGTTTATTGTGGCGCACCGGCTGTCCACGGTACAAAACGCCGGGCGGATTCTGGTGCTGGAAAATGGGCGGCTGGTTGAGGCGGGAACACACAGCGAACTGTTGGCACGGAACGGGAAATATGCCCGATTGCAGCGGCGGCAGGCGGTGTGAGTACGTCTCCTAACGAAACGCAAACCCAAGCGGGATGAGGAAAAGGTTAAAATGATGGAAAGGGCGTACTGTCCCTCACTGGTATTTCAAGTAAATTGAATGTATATTTGAGGCAAATTTTAAGGCCCGGTCTTATTCCGTTAAGGCTCCACAGAGTGAGGTGAGCATGGCTAAGGGCAGAATCTTAGTTGTCGAAGACGATTTTGATATTTCGAATATGCTGCGTATTTACTTCAGCGGGCAAGGTTATGATGTGCAGGTTGCGCCGCGTGGGGGCGACGCGCTGACCTTGACACGCAAACAACTGCCCCAATTGATCGTGCTGGACATCATGCTCCCCGATATGAACGGCTATGATGTTTGTCGTGAACTGCGATCCACGACGCGTACCAGCCATATTCCGATCATCTTTCTAACACAGAAGGATGAACGCAGCGACAAGATCGCCGGATTGGAGTTGGGGGCGGACGACTATATCACCAAGCCGTTCGACATCGAAGAACTGAAACTGCGCGTCAAAAACCATATTGAGCGCGCGGAACGAGATAACTACACCGATCCGAACAGCGGGCTGCCGAGCAGTTCACTGATCGAAGAAAAACTGCGGGAAATGATGCGCGAAGATAAGGTGTGGACGTATCTCGACATCAAGCTGGTCAATTATGACCCGTTTAAGGATGTGTACGGCTTCGTGGCGGGGAATGAAGTGCTGCGGTTTATGGCGCTGATTATGGGCGAAGTGTTGGACGAACTCGGCACGCCGAACGATTTTGTGGGGCATGCGGGGAGCGATAACTTTGTGCTGGTCAGCTATTCGGATAAGTCGGAGACGCTGGTCAAACGGCTGACCGACCGCTTTGCCGAAGAAGCGCAGCAGCATTATTCCTTCATTGATCGGGATCACCTGGGTATACGCTGCGTACGCCGCCGACGCGAGACATAACACCTCGAACATGCGGAACACCACCCACGACGACGCGCCGAAGACCGCGTTCACCCGGTCCAGCCG
>DATAMF010000138.1:0-13520 GCA_036260665.1 Aggregatilineaceae bacterium
CGAGCAGTGGAAATGCTGTGTTCCTTTACAATCTTGATAGCACAAACAGCGATTTTCGCTTTTTTTCCCCTGAGGAGTTCGAGTGGGCTGTGAGAGGCAGGTCGAAAAAAGACACTTCTTTGGGGGAGCATCCGCTAACTACGGTTGCGCCTGATGGGCCGGATCGCAACGTCTCTAATGTTCTCGTCGTCGAAAATGAGCCGGGTGGCTGGAAGGACATGCTGCATCGGAACGAGAGACCCAGGCGCAATGACCCAACCCAAGCTTCAACTCTCTTCCTGTTTGTCAGGTCGCATACAGAATCTGCCTTCCTCTATGTTGGACAGCTTTGGTTTAAAGAACTCCTATGTATTTGCAGACAGGCCGATGGTTCCAAGATGGTACCACCGCGGGGAACCCGCCTGTTCGAGATTTTGCCACGAATGTCGAAAGAGGTCTGGTTCACTGTCGGCGGGTTTTTGTGGCGATTTCGCGTTGGCTACGAAATCTATGACGCGCGTACCGTGGAGGAGATGTTAGCCCGCCTGGAGTTACTCGAGGGTGATAGTCCTGTGGCTGCCGGATTAACTCGATATGAGGACGATTCACTGATCATCTTCATCGCTCAGGATAAAGCAGTCCTTGTCTACAATCGTTTCGAGTTTGTTATTAACCCTGAATATCGTGGTGATCCAAAGCTTCGATTGGAAGATAATAGCCCCTTCAGGTACGAAAATGGACAGGAATTCGAATGTCCGGCGGCGGCTATTCTTCCCCGGCGTTGGGCCATGAGCCTGCTCAGAGATTACATTCAGTCTGGTGAACGCCCCGCCGGCTTACAGTGGGATACCTTCGATTTTTATGTCTAGATTCGCTAGCCAAGCATAGTTAGTGCTCAAATTCGTATGGCACGGAAATGACATCTGAGGCGATCTTCCACCCATTATACGAATACAGCCAGTTGTTCGGAAGCCTTTGTGAGAAGCTTGCGTCAGGCAATCTTTCTCATTCACTTAACTAACAATCATATAAACTACTGAGGAGCAACTCTCACGATGAGTCTGCGTTTTCACGAAATTGCTGAAGCAGGTATTCGCATCCTGAACCCATTCACCCCCGATAGGCTGGCGCGAGTGGGCGATATTGCCCAACCGACCGCTGCCACTACCATGCTCGATTTATGCTGCGGTGAAGGCGAAATGCTCTGTCAGTGGGCCAGCCAATATGGCCTGCACGGGACCGGCATCGACCTGAGCCAGGTCTTTAGCGCTAATGCGTGCAAACGGGCCGCTGAACTCGGCGTCAGCGACCAGATCACGATTCTGCAAGGTGATGCGGCACACTACCGTGATCAGCTGTCGGATCCGGCTCAGCAGTTCGATATTGTCAGTTGCATTGGCGCAACCTGGATCGGCGATGGGTTGGTCGGCACGCTGGAACTCATGCGCCCGGCCCTGAAGGAGTCGTCCGCCAGTCTGCTGCTCATTGGCGAACCCTTCTGGAACATGGAACCGACCGCTGCCGTATTGGAGGCGATGGGGTTCTCTGCCGAGATGTATCTGACGCTGCCTGGCACGCTGCAACGCATACGTAATGCCGGATACACACTACTGAGCATGGTCCTGGCTGACAAAAATAGCTGGGATCGCTACGAAGGTGATGTCTGGCTGAACGGTTTCCGGTGGTTGGATGCCAATCCCACCGATCCCGATGTGAATGCGTTCCGGGACTGGCTCGAAGGACGCCAACAGTCATACTTTGAAATCGTGCGAGATTACGTTGGTTGGGGTGTCTTCATCCTCCGCCCGACCGCGTAACGTCTAGCCCTGACTCGTATTGTGTTCACTTTACGACGCGGTAGCGGATGGGGGTAGCCTCTGGTGTGTCGATCACCTAGAGGCTCTCCAACTCGATGCGCGATGGCAAGACGTCAAACAGGCGACGGCCACCGCCGAATAGCACCGGGATCTGATGGATCTGCAATTCATCCAGCACTCCGGCCTCGAGTGCCCGTTGCGCCATGTATGCACCGTGCACCAGCACGTTCCGCTCCCCGGCGGCAGCTTTCGCCTGCGTCATCGCGCTCTCAATCCTGTCGAGCACGTACGTCACCAACGGATAGTTTGCCACGGAAGGACCCGGTGGCCGGTGTCTGGGCACGAAGATTGGGACATCGTGATGATTACCGCCCCAGTGATCAACCTGCTCCACAGTGCGGCGACCAGCGAGCACTGCGCCTGTCGCATTGCCTTCGTCCATGAAGTGCGCTCCCCATCCAGTCCCCTTCGTGTTGGAGGTGATGCTTCGAACCCGTACCACTCGTGCAGACGCATGAAGCCGTCGCCGCCGGGGTAGTTCACTCGGATTGGAACCTGTGTCCATCGAGGATTCGATCCGATATCGGACTGTACTCGGGGGTCTCATCCGCGCCTATTGCAGTGGCGCTGCTTGATGCCATTTCACGTGAAGATTAATTTTTGCACCATGCGGGGATGTCACGATCAGACTGGAGAATTCTTCAGCCTGATCGTGATAGATATACAAAGGCTTGAAAGGGTATAATGGAACTATGTCGACATCTATTCTAGCTACCAAGGTCTATATCCCTCCGACACGACCGGAGCTTGTTCGCCGTCCCCGCCTGATTAATCGGCTGAATGAAGGTTTGCACGACAGGCTGATCCTCGTCTCGGCCCCTGCTGGCTTTGGAAAAACCACGCTGGTCAGCGAATGGGTCACTGGCTGCGAACAACCGATTGCCTGGCTATCACTGGACGAGGGGGATAATGACCCCATCCGCTTTCTAACTTACTTCGTTGCGGCTTTGCAGACGATAACGGCAGCTTTTGGAAGAGGAGTGTTGGGTGTGCTCCAATCCCACCAGCCGCCTCCAACCGAATCGATTCTGACAGCCTTGCTCAATGAAATCACTACCATCCCGGAACATTTCGCCCTCGTCCTGGACGACTACCACGTGATGGATGCCCAACCGGTTGACCGTACGCTCGCCTTTCTGATCGAGCACCTGCCGCCCCAGATGCATCTGGTCATTGCCACCCGCGAGGACCCCGACCTCCCCCTGGCCCGGCTGCGCGCCCAGGGCCAACTGACCGAACTGCGCGCCACCGACTTGCGTTTTACGCCTTCCGAAGCCGCCGAATTTCTCAACCAAGTGATGAGTCTCAACCTTTCCGTGGAAGACATCGCCGCGCTGGAAACCTGTACCGAAGGCTGGATTGCGGGCCTACAGTTAGCCGCGATTTCCATGCAGGGCCATCCAGACGCCACCGGTTTTATCAGATCGTTCACCGGCAGTCATCATTTTGTGCTGGACTTTCTGGTGGAGGAAGTTCTGCACCAGCAGCCGGAAAGTATTCAGACATTTTTGCTGCGCACATCCATCCTCGACCGCCTGTGCGGTCCTTTGTGTGATGCTGTATTGTGCAATCCTGCTGCTTCCGGGCAAAATACCCTGGAATATCTCGAACACGCCAACCTGTTCATTGTGCCCCTGGACAACGAGCGACGTTGGTACCGCTATCACCATCTCTTTGCCGATCTGCTGCGGCAGCGACTGCAACAAAGCACTGTTGGAGACGAAGGGAAAAGCGTGGCTGAATTACATGGTCGCGCCAGCCGGTGGTATGAAGACAATGGCCTGGAGATCGAAGCTTTTCACCATGCCGCCGCCGCCAATGATATTGATCGTGCCGGGCAACTGATCGCGGGGAAGGGAATGCCCCTGCACTTTCGCGGCGCACTGGCCCCTGTATTCAACTGGCTGGCGTCACTGCCCACGACAGTTCTGGATGTGAGGCCAGGGTTGCGGGTGACGTATGCCGCCGTGTCTATGTTATCCGGCCACATGACCGACATCGAACAGAATCTACAGGCTGCTGAAAAAGCTCTGCTTGACATCGAGCCAGACGACAAAACCCAGGATATTGAAGGACAAATCGCCGCCATTCGGGCCTTGTTGGCTGGTGCACAGAATCAGTCCGACACCATCATCGCTCTGGCGCATCGCGCCCTTGAGCTACTGCACCCCGATAACCTATCTATTCGCACCATCGCTGTTTTCGCACTGGGGATCGCCTATCAGCTCCAGGGGGACCGTGCTGCGGCCAGCCAGGCCTATACCGAAGTCTTATCCATCGGTCAGACGTCCGGGAATATAATGTTCACAGCAGCGGCTGAAATCTCCTTGGGCAACATCCAGGAAGTCGAAAACAAACTCCATCTGGCGGCTGAAACCTACCAGCGCATCCTGAATTTGGTGGGCGATCCAGCGCAGATGGTTGGCTCCGAGGCGCACCAGGGCCTGGCTCGCATTTTCTACGAATGGAATGACCTGGATGCCGCCAGGCAGCACAGGCAACAAAGTCTCCGTCTGGCGCTACAGCTAGAATGTGACACATCTTCCGCCGATGAGGTGATGCTTGCCCGCCTGAAACTCGCCCAGGGAGATGTGGCTGGTGCAGCGGAGGTTCTGGCCCAGGCAAGCGCCAGGACTCGCCAGAATAACTTCGCGGAACGAATGCCTCAGATTGCTGCTGCGCAAGTGCTGGTGCTGCTTCGCCAGGGTTATCTGGAGGCAGCCGCCCGGCTTGCACAAATGCACGCTCTCCCTCTCAGTCAGGCCCGCGTACTCCTCGCCCAGGGAGACACCTCGGCAGCGCTGGCTGTTCTGGAGCCACTACGCCAGCAGGCGGAGGAAAAAGTTTGGCACGATGAACGGCTCAAGGTGATGGTGCTGCAAGCGATTGCGCTCTATATGCACGACGAAAAGAACGCAGCGGTTCAACTGCTAGGTGAGGCGCTGGCGGTGGCAGAGCCGGGCGGGTTCATCCGGTTCTTCATTGACGAAGGGCTGCCGATGGCTCAACTCTTGTCTGAAGCGGCTGCTTATGGAATGATGCCGGACTATATTGGTAAGCTGCTGGTCGCATTTGAGTCTGAGAAGCGGCGGACCGAGGATAACTCTTGGCTGGTTCTTGCCCAACCCCTGATCGAGCCTTTGAGCCAGCGCGAGTTGGAAGTGCTGCAACTCATCGCCCAGGGACTCTCGAATCGTGAGATTGGTGAGCGGCTTTTTCTTGCCTTGAGCACGGTTAAAGGGCACAGCCGGGTCATCTATGACAAGCTCCAGGTTCGAAGACGCACGGAAGCCGTAGCCCGCGCCCGCGAGTTAGGGCTGTTGTAGTCGTCACTTTTCCAAAAATCTACGATCAAGAACGGCCCGCCAGCAGACCGTAAAACTATAGCTCCAGAACCTTTCCCTCTCAGCATCCTCAGAACAATACCCCCAAACCATACTTTAGTAGCTGTACAGCAATACCGTATTGTCGATATGCTGCCTGTAGATTGAGCCGTAACAACGTTGATGGAAATCGGCCACACCAGGCACAGGTACATGTCAAACAAACTCAACCCAGAAGTTGATTCAGGCTTACCAATAGTCTATCAAATCAGCATCAAAGGTCATCTGAGTAGCTATGGACGAGCTGGTTTGGGGGCCTGACTGTCACGCCGGAAGATAACGGCGATACGCTGTTGTCCGGCCCAGTGGTCGATCAGGCCGCGTTAGATGGATTGCTCAAAAAAGTGCGCGATCTAGGAATGCCGTTAGCTTCCGTCATTCCCATCGAATCCAGACAGACATATCAGATGCTACCCCGTAGAGTGAGACGGGCCGCCTGGAGCATAGCAAAGTAAAACAGCAGAGGAAAAAGAAATGTTCAAAACACGGAGCAAAAAGGTCTTCCGGGATATCCTGGCACGCAAAGGGCGTTCTTTCATGGTGATTCTGAGCATCATGTTTGGTGTCTTCGGTGTGAGCACCATGACGAGCATCACTGATTTGCTCAACCGCCAGCTCAAAGAAGATGTCAAAAGCGAGCAGATTTCGCATACAAAAGCCTACGTGATCTCAGGTGGGGAGAGTATCACCGCCGAGGAGAATCAGACCTATCTGGAAACCCTCCAATCACTGCCGGGCGTGGTCGATGTCGAGGGACAGGCCGTCTACCCGGTGGTGTGGCAGCAGGGGGATAAACAGGGCGACGCGGTGATGTTCGCCTTCAGTGAGCCATTCGGTCAGGGCAACCGGGAAACCGTCTCGCGTATCATCAAGGGCCGCTATCCCGAGGCGGGCGAAATTGCCGTGGAGCCGCGCTTCGCCGAGGCTACCGATCTGGGCATCGGCGATAAACTGCGCTTTCCAAACACTGGCGACGAAGAATGGGAAATCGTGGGCATTCTGCTGGACCCATACTACACGGAGTTTCCTGCCACCCAGACCACCATCCTGGTCGAACAACGCATCTTTGCCAACTACGAGGATGCCCGCCGCATTGTCGGGTTCAGCGGCCTATCGGCCATCCACGTGCGTTACGAGAGCACATCCCAATCGATCGAGAAGATGGACGATCTGATAACGGCCATCAACCGCGAGACGCCCTACGTAGTGTACTATACCTACCAGGATACTCCTGAAGACGACTTTATGTCGAGCATGACGGCTGAGATGACGGGAGCAATGGATGCATTGGGTTTCGTCGCGATGATCGTCTCCGGCTTCCTGGTGACCAACGTGATGAACACCGTCATCTTGGAGCAGCGCCGCCAGATCGGGGCCATGAAGGCGCTGGGGGCCACCTTGACCGACAACTTCCGAATCTACACGGGCATGGCGCTGACCTATGGGATCATCGGCACAGTGCTGGGTTTGCTGCTGGCGGTACCGGTTTCAGCCAATACAGCCCGCCCGGTCGCCTCATGGTTGGGAGCCTATATCGAAGGCTACAAACTCTCACCCCTGGGACTGGGCATTGGGGCAGTCATGGGCCTGGTGGTTCCCGTGCTGGCCGCGCTGGTTCCAGTGTGGCGGTCGGCGCGGGTTTCCATCCTGGAAGCATTGACAGATTTGGGCATTTCTTCGAATTGGGGGCAATCGCGACTGGCGCACAGGATCGGACGCCTGCCGCTGCCGTTCAGTGTACGGCAAGCCTTAAGCAATATCTGGCACAAGAGGGGACGCCTGGCGCTGACTGTCCTGACACTGACTGCTGCCGTCAGCGCTTTCATGGCGGCCACCGCCGTGGTAGGGTCTCTGAATACCGTCGTAAAAGATATGGTTGGCATCCATGACTACGAGATTCGCATCACGCCCCAACAAGCGGGTGACTACGAACGACTGGCGGCGCTGGTCCGCGAAGATGTGGAAGGTGTGGAGGCCATCTATCCGGGCCTTGATGTCCTGGTGAGCGTGCCGAGCTTCGCCAGTAAGAATGTGATGAGGGAAAGCAGCGACCAAGTCCCGGTCTCTGGCTTCGATCCCACGACGCCGACCTATGCCTTCCACCTGATCCAGGGTACGGGCTGGCGCACCGATCCCACTCGGAAGGGAATTGTTATTTCACGCCCACTAGCCGACGCCTTGGACAAACAGGTAGGGGACACGCTTACCCTCATGGTGAACAACCAGGAGCACAGCTACGAGATCATCGGCGTCGACGCCTACGTCTTCGAAAGCATCTTCATGAATTGGCGCGAACTGGCGCGTATCGCCGGGTATGTGGATGAAACCGGCCAGCCAATGGTCGGCACGGTTTATGTCATGTTGGCGGGCGCCCCGTCCATTGAGGTGGTGAACGATAAGATCGACGAGATCACAGCCTTGTTGAGCACTTATGGCATCCAGGGGACTTACTTCAATCAGCCTAAAGCTGCTGAGATGCAAGCCGAGCAAACAAAAATGTTGGGTGTCATCTTCCAGATGATGTCGGTGGTGATGGCGGTGGTGGGCGTAATCGGCCTGATGGCGGCGTTGTCGATGGCCGTCTTCGAACGCCAGAAGGAAATCGGCGTGATGCGCTCGGTAGGGGCCAGCTCCCGCGCCGTGATGAGCCAGTTCATGCTGGAGGGTTTTCTAATCGGCCTGCTGGCGTGGGTGGTTGCGATTCCGATCTCTGTGGGAATGAGCCAGGGTTTTCTGGGAATGATTCCCATCGAATACCTGGAGCTGGTCTATCCACCGCAACTGGTGGTTTTCGGCCTGGTGGGCATTCTGCTCGTTGTGATGCTGGCGAGCCTGTGGCCGTCGCTGATGGCTTCACGCAAGACGGTGGCCGACATTCTGCGGTATCAGTAGGGAGAGCGAGAGGAACGGGAAATTCGCATCTACACATACCGGAACTCTCATCTTGTCACAGACAGATGTTCAATGGAAAGTGGCAGCCCAAAGAGCCTATATAGAAAGAGAAAAAAATGAATATATCAAAAATATTCTGGGATATGGCAGCGGGTAATTTTGATGAATTGGAGGGACGCTATCGACACACTCATCTCAAGACCGTTGAAAACACAAAAAAATACCTGCACATGAGCGATCTCGTTTTAGATTACGGATGTGCAACTGGAACAACTGCCGTCGAAATTGCCGATCAGGTGAAAGCAATTCATGGCATCGATATATCGTGCAGAATGATCGAGGCTGCAAAAAGAAAGGTGGCTGAACGGGAAATTCAAAATACAAGCTTTATGCAAGCCACGATATTTGACAAGAGATTGAAGAAGGAATCATTTGATGTGATCTTGGCTTTCGGCATTCTGCATCTTTTGAAAGACCCACTGAAGGCCATACAAAGGATAAACGAACTATTGAAACCGCAAGGAGTGTTTGTTTCTGCAACAGCTTGCATGGGAGACGATAAAACAATCCCGAAAGTGATGAATAGAATTCTGTTTATCCCAGGTCGAACAGGAATATTCCCATTTTTGAGGTTCCTGGAAATCCCCAAATTGGAGCGTTTGATAACCAATGCAAAGTTCCGAATTGTCGAAACTGAAACTCTGACTTTTAGTTCGACTTTTGATGAAACGTATATCATTGCTCGTTTCATTGCTGCTAAAAAGATATGGGGCAGTCCTGGAGAAAACGCATGAAAGCGATTGTATACACAAAATACGGTTCACCAGATGTCCTCCAACTCAAAGAGGTCGAAAAAACAATTCCAAAGGACAGCGAAGCCCTGGTAAAAATCCATGCGGCGTCCGCCAATCCCATCGACTGGCACCTTATACGAGGCAAACCGTTCTTTGCTCGCTTTAGCAGTGGGTTTCTAAAACCCAAAAACCCGATACCTGGAATTGATATTGCAGGGCGGGTTGAAGTAGTGGGCAACAGTGTCACGCAGTTTCAGCCTGGTGATGAGGTGTTCGGATGTGTTACAGGCGCTTTTGCAGAGTATGTAGCCGCTTGTGAAAATGACCTGGCACTGAAACCGACTAATCTATTGTTCGAGCAAGCAGCAGCCATCCCGGTAGTGGCATTCACCGCGCTGCAAGGTCTGCGCGACTATGGGCATATTCAAGCCGGGCAAAAGGTGTTGATCAATGGGGCTTCAGGGGGCGTGGGAACGTTTGCGGTGCAGATTGCCAAATCGTTCGGAACTGAAGTAACAGGTGTGTGCAGCACGCGGAATCTGGACTTGGTGCGCTCGATTGGCGCAGATCACGTCGTTGATTACACGCGAGAAGATTTCACCCGAACTGGGCAGCGTTATGACCTGATATTCTGTACGGTGGGAAATCGTTCGGCGTCGGCCTATAAACGTGCTTTAAGCCCCAACGGAAAGTGCGTGATGACCGGATTTACCACCATGTCTCATTTACTGATCCGGGTTTTGTTCCTGGGATCATTGCTGTCAATGACCGGGAGTAAAAAAATCGAGATGATGGGAGTGGCAAAACCAAACCAGAAGGATTTGCTTTTTGTGATAGAGCTTCTTGAAGCCGGAAAAGTCGTCCCGGTTATCGACCGGTGTTACCTGCTCAGTGAGACGGCGGAAGCGATCCGGTATCTTGAAAAGGGCCATGCCCGAGGAAAAGTTATCATTACTGTGGAACAAAACAACAACTAGGCCCGACTAAACACTGTGCTATTCAAGTCCCGGAGAAAGTACATGAAAGCAATCGTCTGCACCAAATACGGCCCGCCGGAAGTTCTTCAGCTCCAAGAAGTAGCAAAACCAACCCCCAAGAACAATGAAGTGCTGATAAGGGTGAGTGCGACCACCGTTACCGCAACCGACTGCGAAATGCGGCGGGGTGAATCATTCATTGGCAGGCTCTTTCTCGGACTCAAAAAACCGCGAAAAAGATTCCGCATACCGGGGATTGAACTGGCAGGAGAGGTTGAAGCGGTAGGCAGCAACGTCACTCGCTTTAAGGTGGGTGACCCGATTTTCGGAGCCACCACATGGCGTATGTCTTGTTGTGCCGAATACACCTGCTTGCCTGAAAAGATCGCTCTGGCGCACAAACCGGACAATCTGACTTATGAAGAAGCTGCTGCCGTTGGTGATGGCGCACTAACCGCACTGCACTTCCTGAAAGGGATTGCCCATATTCAGCGCGGTCAAAAGATCCTGCTCAACGGTGCTTCTGGAAGCGTGGGGACGTATGCGGTGCAGCTTGCCAGATACTTCGGGGCCGAAGTGACCGGAATATGCAGTACCGCGAATGTTGCTATGGTGAAATCTTTGGGGGCCGATAGGGTTGTCGATTACACTCAGGAGGATTTTACACGAAGCGATGAGACCTATGACATCATTTTTGACACGGTAGGCAAGACATCATTTTCACGTTGTAAGGGTTTGTTGAAGCAAAATGGAATCTTCCTCGAAACCACCGTTGGGGTAACGATTTTCCTTCAAATGTTGTGGACTTCGGTATTTGGCAGCAAAAGAGCTGTATTGGGATCCGCAGGTACTCACCAACGTAAAGAAGACCTCCTCTTTCTCAAAGAGTTGGTTGAGGCGGGAACGATCCATCCGGTTATCGATAGGAGGTATTCTCTGGAAGAGATTGTCGAAGCTTACCGATATGTGGATCAGGGACACAAGAAGGGCAACGTTGTCATCACAGTGGCACAGTAATGCGAAATCAAACAACGGTGTTTTTGATCTCACGATCATGATCCATCGGTCGATCACAATAGGTAACGATTTGGAAGAAAAAACACAGCCAATCGCGGGTCCAGGATGTTTGAACCCGCACTGGCTGTGCTGTTGATTCAGGTCTTAGTTTGAGGGGAAAACAAAAACCCGCGACACAGAATTTGTATCGCGGGTTCGAACGGGAGCGACGGGCGTTGCACCCTCGTCAGCCACCACGGAATCTGCCTGACCTGCGTCTGCACGTATTGTATCATGATTTTTACTCACTACAACCTGAACCGACCTCTTATCATTACCTTCGACCATCGACAGGCAGTTGGCACCATCAGTACTTCTGGGACCATCGCTATCCGGGTGGTAGGACTGGATACCATCACCCAGCCCTGAATCATCGTCATCCGGACGGAAGGGACGGATCGAAACATCCATCAGCAGCTTGAGAAACGGCTTGGGTTCGATAGCGACTACGGGACCCTTTTCTCCGCCATCGAGATATACCGAGGTGAGCAGGGCATGAAAGACATCATCGAGTTCCTTCAGTGTCGCGTTTCCCAGCAGAGTACCCAGTGTGTCGAGCATGGCAGCCGCAGACTCCAGATCGGTGTCTTGCATCGGCTGTAATGCACTCAGTTTTCCCCGTAAAGTTTCTCGCAAAGCACAGTATTCACCTTCTGGCATGTCCCCCATCAGATACAGTTTACGGGCCCGTTCCAACTGGCCTTCCAGCTTGCGGCGTTTGTCTTCCACGCTTTCTGCATCCTGATGGTCCAATTGGCTCAGGTGTAAGACACGCTCGCGCCAGTCTTCCGGTAGCTGGATACTCGCTAGATAACGTACAATCGCCTGTTCGGCGTCTTCGGCTCGCACCATCCGTTGGTCACAGGTGAACGAGGATCGGCGCGGATCGCGATAGTAACGTTCTTCCGAATGATTGGCTTGACCGCGCATCGGTTGGCCGCAGTGAGCACATAATGCTAGGCGCGATAACGGATAGACCCGTTTCTTGGAGGTGCCTCGGACGGTTCGACCTCGCCGCATAGCCCGGACTTCCTGGCACTTGTCAAACAAAGCCTGCGGGATAATTGCTGGGTGGCGCCCGGGCATCCACTGACCTTTGTATTGCGCTTCGCCCAGGTAGAAACGATTCTGAAGCATAGGCCGCACGGTGTCCGCTTCAAACAAGCGCTCACCCCAATTACCCGTTGTGCGATATCCGGCATCGTTGAGGACGACGGCTACATCCGCATCGGATTGATTGCCTTGAGAGTAGCAGGTGTAGGCCAGCAATGTTCCGGTCACATTTTTCGGATGAGGAATCGCATCGCCTTCGGTGCGATCACGCCACTGGTCGAGATGGTTTTCAATACTGTCTACCCTGGTGGAATAGGTGTTCTCGTCCATCTGCCCGGCTTCAAACTGTTCACCCAGGACCCAGAGATCACTTTTGAGTTGGCGCGGCGTCACATAGCCGAAAGACAGGGTACCATTCCAGTAGCCTTCCTTGGCCCGCTGTTGCTTGCCTTTCGAAGTTTCTCGCGCCCGATTCTCGTTATCCCATTGAGCGAGTAGGGCAAAGAGATACAACATGAATTCTCCCTGCGGCGTTGTCGTATCCAGCCAGGGTTCTGACACTGACACGAGTCCGACCTTCGCTTCTTTCAGTCGAGCGACATTACGCACTACATCGGCCAGACTGCGGCTGAACCGATCCAGCTTATGGACAATGATCACATCAAACTGTTTGGCCTCAGCGAGACTCATCATGCGCTGGAAGGCCGGACGCAAATCCGTTTTAGCGGAGCGTCCCGGCTCTTCAAAGATACGCGCCATATCCCAACCGCGTCGGATGGCGAGCTCGGTACACTGGTCGCGTTGTGCATCGAGGCTCCACCCCTCGACCTGTTCTTCGCGTGACACACGAACATAACTGACTACTCGCATGTACTTTCACTCCCTTCATCTAACAGGCCTATTTCATCGGCCTGATCTTGGTGTTCATTATCGTCAGACGTTTCGGCCTCGCCAAATAGCCGAGCAATAATCCGGGCGAGGATGGTGAGAAAGAGATTCACGTCTGCCGTATAGGCAATATCGTCGAGCATCAGGTGATCCGGATCCGTCATGATGGCTGTTCCCCTTTGCAGTGCTGGTTACACTGGAAACAGCATATCAAAATGAACTGACCTCTAATCGGTATTTTTACTAGTTGGCGCTGGTAAAAGTACCAGTTTGGCATGTCAAAATTACCGATTACGCCTGCTCTGGGAGAACGGAAGTGGTTTTTCAGGCACTTTGAATCTTTCGTTTAGCAGTGATCAGGTTGGCTGTTTCTGTGTTCAGCACAGATTACACTCTGAACAGCATACCAAAATGACCCTCTCGAAAGGCTGTAGGATTACGGTTTTAGCCGTGCAAAGCAGCGGCTCTTCCGCAATTTATGGATACTGTTGGCGAACTAAACTGGCGTTCGAAAATTAGAACAGACACAAGCTTTATATGGAAAGCGTAAAACAAGAACTTGTACCAGTAAGGCAGATTTTAAGAGACAACATTGCTCCATTTGCCTTCTTTAAGTTCGAA
>DATAMF010000147.1:0-81296 GCA_036260665.1 Aggregatilineaceae bacterium
CAAACCGTCGCCAGGATGACTGAAGAGATTAAGGCGCTTGGCCCGCTGGAATGGCCGCGCAACTGGACTAACCCTGAGGAGGCCGAATATGAGCAAGCCTAAACTCGCCCTGTATTGGGCCTCATCGTGCGGCGGTTGTGAAATCGCGGTGCTGGGGCTGCACGAAAAAATTCTGGACGTTGCGAATGCGTTCGACATTGTGTTTTGGCCGTGTGTGATGGATTTTAAATACGCGGATGTCGAAAACATGGCTGACAACGAGATCGATGTTTGCCTCTTCAACGGCGCGATCCGCAATGATGAAAACGCACACCTGGCGCATTTACTCCGCAAGAAGTCGAAGGTGTTGGTGGCGTTTGGGGCGTGCGCTTATGGCGGCTCGATGCCAGGACTCGCCAACTTCACTCATCGAGAAGCGATTTTTGACTACGTGTATAAAAAGTCTCCGACGGTGGATAACCCAGAAAATATTGTTCCTCAACCCCGATCTGCTGTTGAGGAAGGCGATCTCAAACTGCCAAAGTTCTGGCAGACCGTCAAAACGCTGGATCAAGTGATTCCCGTAGATTACTATCTGCCTGGGTGTCCTCCCGAAGCACAAACGATTGAACTGGCCGTGAATGCGATTGTGACGGGCCAACTGCCGCCGCCGGGTTCGGTGATTGGCGCGGATACTACGGTTTGCGACGAGTGCCCGCGTACCAAAAGCGAGAAGAAGATCAAACAGTTCTACCGTCCGCAGGAGATCATTCCTGACCCTGATATTTGCTTATTGGAGCAAGGGTTGTTCTGCGCAGGGATTGCAACTCGATCCGGCTGTGGGGCGTTGTGTCCACAGGCCAATATGGGCTGCCGAGGGTGCTACGGTCCGAACGAGGGCGTTTACGATCAGGGTGCAAAACTGATTGCGGGGGTTGCCTCGGCCATTGACGCGATGACATTTGAAGAAGCCGAAGCAATTTTCGACTCGCTGCCCGACCCGGCAGGCTATTTCTACCGCTTCCACCTGCCCCAGTCGCTGCTGCGCCGGAAAGCGCGCACCACCAGCAAAGAGCGCGTTCGGGAACTCGCCGGAGGAGACTAACGATGACACGCATTACGATTGATCCGATTACCCGGCTCGAAGGTCACGGTAAGATTGAAATTTTTTTGAACGAGCAGGGCAATGTTGAAAACTGCTATTTACAAATTCCTGAACTGCGCGGCTTTGAAGTGTTTTGTCTGGGACGCCCCGCGGAGGAAATGCCCCGGCTGACAGATCGCATCTGTGGGGTGTGCCCAGAGGCGCATCATATGGCTGCGGCAAAAGCACTTGACGCGCTCTACCATGTTGATCCACCATCGCCCGCGAAAAAGCTGCGTGAACTGCTGTACAGCGCGTTTTATGTCACCGACCACACGACGCATTTTTATGCATTGGGCGGACCGGATTTTGTCGTTGGGCCGGATGCGCCGACAGCAGAACGCAATATTCTAGGCGTGATTGCAAAAGTAGGGCTGGAAATCGGCGGGCAGGTGATCGCCTGCCGTAAACGCAACCACGAAGTAATTAAAATGATCGGCGGACGTGCGATTCATCCGGTGACAGCGTTACCGGGCGGCATGGCTCACCCGATCACGGAAGAACAACGCCAGCAGATTCTCGAAATCGCGCGGCAGAATGTGGAATTTGCGCAGTTTACCATCCAACTGTTCCATGATGTGGTGCTGGCCAACAGCGGCTATGTTGATCTGATTGTCAGCCAGGGATACACCCAAAAGACGTACTATATGGGGCTGGTGGATGAGAATAATCACGTCAATTTCTATGATGGTAAGGTGCGTGTGGTGGACCCGGAAGGCAAGGAATTTATCAAGTATGCCCCCGGTGAATATATCCAGCATATTGCCGAACATGTCGAACCGTGGACCTATCTCAAATTCCCGTATCTGAAAAAGGTGGGCTGGAAGGGATTTGTGGATGGCAAAGACAGCGGCATCTATATGGCAACACCGCTGTCCCGGCTGAATGCGGCGGATGGGATGGCGACTCCGCTGGCGCAGGCCGAGTATGAAAAAATGTATGAAACACTCGGCGGTAAACCGGTCCATCATACGCTGGCGATTCACTGGGCGCGGGTGATCGAACTGCAATATGCGGCGGAACGGATGCTACAACTGGCCGAAGACCCGGAGATTACCAGCACTAACATCCGCGCCATCCCTACGGCGATTCCGACGGAAGGCGTGGGAATTGTCGAAGCACCACGTGGCACGTTGACGCATCACTACAAGACGGACGAAAAAGGCTTGCTGACTGAAGTTAATCTGGTGGTTGGCACGACCAACAATAATGCGCCCATGTATATCAGCGTCAAAAAGGCGGCGCAGGCCCTGATCCATGACGGACAGGTGAACGATGGCATTCTGAACCGGATCGAGATGGCTTTCCGGTCCTACGATCCATGCATGTCCTGCGCGACTCACTCGCTGCCGGGGCAGATGCCTCTGGAATTGATTGTGCGCGATGTAACGGGGGCGCTGGTTCATCATCTGAGCCAGTATGTTCAGCCGGAACTACTTGAATCGGTCAAATAATCAGATTTCGCGTATCGGGGGGCGCAGATGTGCCCCCATTTTTTGTTAAGGCAGCATTTCTTATGGCAAAAACACTCCTGGTAGGGCTGGGAAACCCGATTCTGACCGATGATGCGATTGGTTGGCGTGTAGTTGAGCAAACACGTGATCACTTCGAACTGGGCGATGTCGATATTCAGTTGGTGTGTGTTGGTGGACTATCGTTAGCGGAATTGATGATCGGATACAAGCGCGTAATTATCGTGGATTCGATCATCACCAAGCGCCATTTGCCCGGTACGGTTTATCATCTGGCTTTGTGCTCACTTCCTGAGACCCTCAATTCCTCTTCGGCCCACGATACGAATCTGACAACCGCCCTCGAAGCGCTGCGGCGTTTTAATGCCCCGCTGCCTGATAACGACGCAATTGAGTTTGTGGCGGTGGAAGCATTAGATGTCTGGACGTTTGGCGAAAGCTGTACGCCAGATGTCGCGGCCAGCATTCCAACGGCAGCGGAACGGGTGTGGTCTTTGCTCCAATCCTAAAATTCTCTGGCAGCAGGGCGGCAATGTGTGTTATATGTTGGCTATTCATCGGAACCATGTGAGGACATCATGCAGGACGATTTTGTAAAACGCCAACAGGAAGAACGTCGGATCAAAGATGAGGGACGTCTGCCGCCCGGCCAGGCTGTGACGCTGAAATTTCCGGTGCTGCATTATGGGCATGTGCCAACTATTGATACAACAACCTGGACACTGCGGGTGTTTGGAGAAGTCGAAGCGGAAAAAACGTGGACCTGGGACGAATTCCGGGCTATTCCAACCGCTACGATCAAAACCGATATTCACTGCGTGACCGGATGGAGCAAATTCGACACGACATGGGAAGGACCATTATTCCGGGATTTTATCAAACTCTTCGGGGTCAAACCTACCGCGAAGTATGTGATTGCGCATGCACCTTCGGGTTTCAGCACCAATCTTCCGCTGGAAGTGATGCTGGAAGAGAATGTTATGCTGGCGTGGAAGTTCAACGGGCAGTTTTTGGAGCCGGAACACGGCTTTCCGGTGCGTACTCTGGTGCCGCAGCGCTATTTTTGGAAAAGCGCTAAGTGGCTTAAAGCACTGGAATTTAGCAAGTCGGACAAACCCGGCTTCTGGGAGCAGGCAGGGTATCATAATGATGGAGACCCGTGGCAAGAAGAGCGCTACCAACGCCGCAGCCTGTTTTAAATAAGGGGAGCTGAACCTTTGCCGCTGCTATTTCATTCATTTTTCATGAATAGTAGTTCAATTAAGGCCACGTTGGGCTTATTGACATCACCTAAGACTTCCCTTATACTGACTAGATAATTAAAGGAAGTTTTGCTATGCGCTACTTGTCTTTAACCCAACTGTTCCAGCCCGCAAAGCACGGTTAAATACCCCGTGCTTTTTTGTTTCTAGGTAATTTGTATAGAGTAGAAGGAAGGTTCACATGGATTACGGAATGATCGGCAAGATCGAAAAAGCCAAGCGGTATGCAGAGCAGCGCGACCGGATTCACTTCCAGTCCTTTACAGTAACCTTTGATGGCGACAACAGCCCCCACACCGTGACTTACAGTCAAAATCAATGGACTTGTGATTGCAGTTTCTTTAAAACGCGCGGCGTATGCAGCCACTCGATGGCTCTTGAGCGAGTTCTTGCCGGCATGCTTCCCGAATCCGCGACTATTGAATCGTAAGTTAGCTTCTACAACTGCATAAGTACCTAAATAAGAGCGGCCTCTCTGCACAGGGAAACCGCTCTTGATTCTACTCAGGAATATAAGTCATCAACTGCATGGAGAACGTGCTGCCTTGGCCCAGTTCGCTTTCCACCTTTAGATCACCGCCCATCAGTGTGAGCAAATTGCGCGTGATCGCCAGGCCTAATCCAGTACCAGGCTGTTCAGAGACAAACTGGTTGTCCGCGCGCCAGAATTTGGTACCCAGGCGGGCGAGTTGCTCGGAGGTCATACCGATACCCGTATCTTTAACACTGATCCTGATGTGACTATCTTGGGTTTCGATGTGAAGCGTAATGGTTCCCCCAGGCGGTGTATATTTGTAGGCGTTGCTCAAAAGGTTGGTTAATACCTGTACAACCCGACTGCGGTCCGCTTTGACTTTCTGCAAATCGTCAGGAATTTCTTCGATGAGGGTGTGCTGGCGTTCTTTAATCTGCTGAATGACACCTTCTTTGGACTCTTCGATTACTGCACGCAGATCCACCTCTTCTTGCTTGACCTGCAATTGCCCACTTTCGATGCGGCTGATGTCATTCAGATCGCTGACAAGCACCATCATCCGCTGAACCGCATTTTTGATCGATCCGAGAAACGTTTTCTGCTGGTCGGAAAGCGAGCCAAGCATCAACAGTAAATCGGCATAGCCGCTAATGCTCGTCATGGGAACTTTGAGTTCGTGCGCTACGAGGCTCACAAATTCAGATTTTGCAGTGTTGGCCGCTTTTACGGCGTTGTACAGGCGACCATTTTCGATAGCGATGGCGGCACGATCTGCTAACCGTGAAGCAAGCGCCTGTGCGTCTTCATCAAACGCATCCGCCCGCGTCGCCGTTAACATCACCACGCCAATTACATTACTTTCGCGGCGAATGGGCACACAGAGGATCGTTTTGGCCGGATCAACACCGGGCGGTGAAAATTGCAGCGCGGCTTCGCCGGTTTCAAAGACCTGGCCGATCAAGGGGTGGGTCAGAGTGAGTTCGGATTTATCAGAAAACTCGTCCGGATCGCCATAGTGGGTCACCAATCGCACCATGTGTGCATCTGGATCAAGTAAGCCCAAACTGGCACTTTGGGCATGACATAAGCGTGACGACCATTCCAGCGTGATGTTCATGGCGTGGATCATGTCCAACGTTTCATTCAACTGGCGGTCAATCCACTGGAGCATAGTCAGTTCTTCAACGCGCTCCGCCAGTGCTTGATCTTTGGCACTGTAAAGGCGCGCATTATCGATTGCCACCGCAGCCTGAGCCGCAAACGCATCCAGCACTTCGAGATCTTTTTCGGAGAATAAACCAGTCCGAATGCGGTTATCCACATAAACCACGCCGATGATATTGCCGCGCGCCCGGAGAGGTGTCGCCATAATGCTGCGTAGCGCGTGAGTGACCACGCTCACCTGGGCGGCATAACGCGGATCGGTCTGGGCATTGGTGGTCACAACGGCTTTGCCACTGTTCACCACCTCGCGGGTAATCGTGCGGCTGACGACAAACGCGCCGCTTTCCAACGTTTCCTGATCGAAATTGCGAGCGACGCGAACTTCCAGCTTGCCATCATCATCGAGCAGCATCAGAAAGCCGCGTTCAGCGTCGGTAATTTGGATAATGGCGTCCATCACCTGATCAAGGACCGTTTGTAAGTCCAGCGAGGACCCGATGACCCGGCTGACCTCGTAGAGTGCTCCCAAGCGCTTATGCTGGACTGATTCCTGGTAATTGGCAGTCACATCATCAAGCAGCTTTTCAAGCGCGGCAAGGCGTTGATCCAGATAAACCGGATCAACTGTTTTCGCCTGAGCCTGCGAGCGAAGCAAAACAATATTCTGTCGCGCATTGGTGAGCGACATTTCCATCTGGTGCGTGGTTTTGGGGGTTGTTTCGTCCATCACATTTTCATTTCAAGGGCTTATGCATCTGATAGTAGACGCAGTAGGCTGGCAGGGGACACGCTTCACAGCGAGGTCGCCGGGCCTGACACACCAGCCGTCCATGACGAATGATATTTAAATGGGCCGGATAATATTCGTCCGGCGGGATAATGACTTCTAATTCCTGATGCGCACGATCAGCATTGGTTTTGGGATCAATCAGACCGAGCCGCTTGGTTACCCGATGTACATGAGTATCGACCGGAAATGCTGGGCGATGAAAGGCGAAAAGCAGAATAATTGCAGCCGTTTTGGGACCGACCCCACGTATTTGTGTCAGCCATGCTTTCGCGGCATCAATATCCATATCGTTCAAAAAATCCAGCGATACGCGTCCGTCCGGCCCAGTGATGGTGCGCAACGCCGCCTGGATGCGCGGGGCTTTTTGGTTTGCCAGCCCTGCCGGGCGGATTGTGTTCACTACATCCTCCACCGGCGCATCCCGCACCGTTTCCCAGGATGGAAAACGCGCCTGAAGCGCATCAAATGCCAGATCACGATTGTTGTCGGTTGTGCTTTGGCTGAGAATAGTACTCACCAATTCATCAACCGGAGCCAGATACTGCCGCCATTCGGGATAGCCATACAGTTCTTCCAATAAATCCGCTACTGCTCGATATTGTCGGCGGCGAGACTCGAGAATATCATCCTTCAAAGCTGCATCCTTTAGCATACAACGGTATAGGGTCGCGTTTAAAGCGCGGCACCAATTTTTAATGAGTTATTCAGAAATCAAACCACCAGTTCGTCGTACAGTTTATCCAAACTGAGATCTGGTGCAACCGTATCACGTGTGCGCAGGGTGAGCGATGCGGCTGTCACCCCCAGCCTGACCGCTTCGTCCAGCGGAATATCATTGAGTAATCCAAAGATGACGGCTGCCGTAAGCGCATCACCAGCACCGGTCGCATCCACTATTTGAGTGAGCAGCGCGGCTACATGCCCCGTGCTTGTGCCATCGGCAAAAGCAACACCTCGTTCGGCCATTGTGATCAACGCCGTACCCGCGCCTAAACTGACAAGACATTGCGCTGCTTCGATAGCCTGATCGCGCGTTCGGGGCGGCGAGGATGGGGTCTGACACAAGATGGTTGATTCCATGATATCTGGCGTCACCAGATACAAATCGGCCAGATAAGGTAACAACTTTTTTGCCAAAAGCTGGGATGTCGGATCGGCACAGACGGGGACTTTAAAACGTTTGGCCCAGCGAAAAACCGATGCCAGGGTTTTGGTCGAGAGGCTGGCATCGATCACAATCATGGCTGCTTCAGCCAACAGTGTACGGTGTTCCTGGAGGTAACTGGGCGAGATGGCACTGACAATATCGTATTCGCTGACAGAAACTGCTAACTGCCCTTTGTGATCTAAAATAGCCACGTAGTTTCCGGTGGGCACATCGGGAAGACGTAGGGCGTAACTGGTATCTACTCCCGCTTGCGAGGTATGCGCCAGCACTAGATCCCCGGTAGCATCTTGTCCAACCGCCGATAACAAGATGGTCGGCACTTCCAATCGGGCAAGATTCTCGGCAATGTTACGAGCGACACCGCCCACACTACTGCGAACCATACCCAAGTTCGAAACTCCCATTTGCAGCGGTTTTTGGGGACGTCCCTTAGTATCGATTCCGGCTGCGCCGATGACGATGACAGGACCTTCAGCATTCATGCGGGTGATCTCCTTCTCCTTTCATTCATTGTGCCCTAAGCGTTGCTTGCCGTCAACGCGAATTCGTGACTTGCCATGAAATAGGGAGAACACTATATTTAGGCATGTTAGGGAATTGTCAAAACCTGACAGGGAGCACTGATGATGGGCGCAGATAGCAATCAGATACCGAATCTTGAACAATTAATGCAGTTAGGCATCCAGACTGCCCGACAAGGCAATCGGCAGAATGCACGAATGATTTTTCAGCAAATTTTGGATGCGGATGCCCAAAACGAGCGCGCATGGCTGTGGATGGCGGCGGTTGCCGAAAATCCTGCGGATCGCTTTCGGTACCTCACAACTGTATTACGCATTAACCCGAACAACCCCACCGCACAGCGTGAGTTGGAAAAGCTCAAAAAACGCGAAACATCAAATACCAGCCAAGTACTTTTGTACGGGGGCGTTGGTCTCGCCTTTTTGCTGCTCATGATCGCACTGATCATCGTTTTTATTGCTGTGCGCTAACGTCACACGCCGGGCAGTTGTCGGATGCACAGATTGTACTCTGGCCTTGTTGCCAAAGCCGGGATAAGATTCGGTAGGCATGGATCCATTGCCCCCTGAGTATTTACAGAATTTCAGGATGGTATAACTGTGGCTAACGAAGAACTTCAAAACCTGCTGCGCACAGGCATTCAGGCGGCGCAAAGCGGAAACAAAGCCCTTGCACGTGGTATCTTGAAACAGGTTGTAGACCAAGACCCGCGTAACGAGTTGGGATGGATTTGGTTGGCCTCCGTACTCGATTCGGCGGCAGAACGGCGCACTGCGCTGCAAAGGGTATTGGAAATCAACCCTAATAATGCTCGGGCCAAACAAGCGCTCGACAAGTTGACCCCTGCCGCTACACCTGTTCCGGCGGATGTGATTCCGTCGCAGCCCGTTTCGTCACGACTCACGCCACGTTTAGCGGAGCCATCGCCCCGCGATGCACGCGATGCCCAACGGGCACAGTTAGAGCGTGAAGTCCTTCTGGCCGTGCATGCTCGCCGTCAGCGCCGTATGTCACCGGTCACCTTTATCATTCTGGGACTGCTGGCGGTAGGCATGATCGCATTGGGTGGGGTGCTGCTGGTTGATATGCTAAATGACGACGATGGGGGCAATGAAAAGACTGTCACGACAGCCAATCAAATCACGCCGACCATTACGATGACCCAGGCTGGCGCAGCTACACCTTTTGGCGGGTATGCTTCGCCCACGCCAATTGGTGGGGTATTACGTACCGTGCCGCCGAAAAGCACTTTACCTCCAACCTGGACACCGCCTCCTACGGCCACGCTTCGAGCTACAGATACACCAGTTCCCACACTCCCGCCGCTGACGGAGTACAGCTTGCTGGTTTCAGCCAGACGCGATGGACAGGATAGTTGGGCGCTCTACACGATCAGCGCTGATGGTTCAGGCGAAACGCGAATCCCTGTCCGTTTATCAGGGCAACCGGACGATTCTCAAGCGACGGCTGAAGCATCGGAACCCGAACTAAGCGAGGTCATGGACGCGGCTTACTCACCGGATGGTAGCCAGATCGTCCTCACGGCTCATTTTCGTACAGGAGATAGTGAGTATGAGGATTTGTATATCATTCCCAGCGGCGGTGGGGTGATGGAACGGTTGACCTCACTGGAAGCCGAGCATGTCGGCGGCGCGGCCTGGTCGCCCGATGGAAAACGAATCGTTTTTGCGTCGGACGCTGGCGATAACTTTGACGTATATATCATTGACGTAACAGGCGAAAATTTGCTGCCGATCACGTTTGAAGATGGCATTGATCGTGATCCTGCATGGTCGCCCGACGGTCAATTTATTGTTTTCGCGTCTGATCGTAACAGTCCTGGTTTTCCCGAAATCTGGCGGATGACACCAGACGGGGCACATCTGACTCAACTGACCGATAACACCAACAGCAGCTACTCTCCCACGTGGTCACCCGATGGGCAGTGGATTGCCTTTATCTCAGATCGTGACGGGGATGCCGATTTGTTTGTTATGAATGGCAAGGGACTGGGCACACTCCAGGAATCGCTGATGCCACCGGGAAGTGTATCGGAGGAATGCGATCCTTCCTGGTCGCCCGACAGCCAATGGATTGCATTTTGCTCGAACCGTGACAGTTCCGTGTTTGACCTTTATATTGTGCGTCCTAACGGGAGCGAGATGCAGACCCTGATCACCGGGCAGGATGGCGATACACGTTATAGTGTCTGGAAACCCTAGGCAATTGCTAGAAATTGACAGAAACAAAAGATACAATAGTGTTCGTTAATTTTGGCTCTTATGTGGATGGCACTCATGGGAACATCCGATCCTCAAATTGATGAACTGCTCCGTCAGGGTATTGAAGCCGCCCGTGCCGGAAACAAAGAAGCTGCTCGTGGTTTTTTGGAACAGGTGGTTGAACGCGATCAATACAGCGAAAAAGGTTGGTTCTGGCTGGCCGCTGTTACAGCGGATGAAGACGAAAAACGCATTTGTCTGGGCAATGTCATTCTGATTAACCCGCAGAATGAACGCGCCCAACAACTACTCGATCAGTTGGAAAACCGCCGCGTTAGCAAAACCAGTACATCGACCAGCGCAGCAGCCGGTGTGAATCGCAAAACGGTGTATGTCGCGATTGGACTTGGTATAGCTGCTGTCCTGGCGCTGCTGTTGGTGTTGGCCATGATGCTGGGCGGGGAAGACAAACCAACGACCACCACTCAGGAAAATAAGCCCAGCAATACGCCTCGTGAAGCGCCAACTGACAATCAAAGCACATCTGTAACCACTGAAATTGCAGCGCTGCCCCAAAATACCCCGCTCCCGGCGACGCCAACGCCAAATATCATAAATACGATGCCGCCTACATGGACCCCCAGACCCTCGGCGACACCCAAGCCAAGTTTGGGCACTGCACTTCCGGTGCTGCCCGCTGCTGCAAATGCAAGCGGATGGATTATCATGCAGTCGGGACAAGCGCTCGATGGACAAAATTATCCCATTGCGATCATAAAACCTGACGGATCGCAGCGGATGGTGTTGTCGCCGGATGTGGAGAACGGGCGGATGCCGATCCTTTCGCCCGACAGCACCCAATACGCCTATGTGTTCACCAACAGCAGTTTTGAAGTCCTGATGCAACTGGGCGATGTGGAAAGTAAGGTGGTAAAAGGCATCAACAAACGTTGGGCGAATAATCCGGCGCTATTGGATTACAGTGAGCCATGCTGGTCGCCAGATGGGAGCTGGATTGCGTTTACTGCACTCGATCTGGCTACACGCACGCGTGATTTGTATATGGTGTCGATGGTGGGAGCGGATGACAACCCAGAGAATCTTAAGCGCCTAACCCAAAATGATGTAGTTGAAAATAGACCAACATTTTCACCTGACAGCCAGCAACTTATTTTCAGTGCAACCACCGATCCGCAGGATAGCGAACCGTTCACCGATTTGTATCTGTATGATATATCCTCAGGTAAAACGACGGCCCTTACAAGCAATGGCGCGGACCTGACTGAAACATCGCCAGATTGGGCACCGAATGGTAATGCGGTGGTTTTTGAGGGTCTAGAGTCCGGATCAACCAACGTTGACCTATACCTGATTCAACTCGCAGATGGAAATACAGGAAAGATCACCGATCTCTCGACGGATGCAGGCGAGGCGCGCCCTCGCTACTCCCCTGATGGGCGCTTCCTGATGTTCTCATCCAATCGGACCGGCGATTGGAATGTCTTTATCTATGACCTGGGCGAGCAAGCACTCTATCAGGTCACAAGCGATCCCTGGGTCGATCTGGGGAATGATTGGAGCGGTTAAGTGTGGCGAACCAGACGAAAGCCTTGATAATTCACGCGGTCGCCTGCGTAGTTATAACCACGGAAGTTGGTAAGGGCGCTGTATTGACTAAGCGCCCATGATCCGCCCCGAATGGCACGTATTTCTGAGCCGGAGAACGAAACGCTGTCTGGCATGTTGAATTCATTCAGACACCAGTCCGATGTATTACCGCACAAATCCATGACTCCATAGGGGCTTGCCCCACCCGGATATTGAGTAACCGGCGTGGATACTTTAATACCGGCTTCACCCGTGTTACCAAGCAACCGATCATACGCGGTGCCCCAGGGATAAAGGCGCGAGTCGTCACCTTGAGCTGCACGCTGCCACTCCTGCTCCGTTGGAAGCCCAATTTTCTCGCCTGTTTTTGCCATAAGCCAATGGCAGAAAGCAACCGCTTCATACCAACTTACCGAGGAACGCGGCAGATCATCACCGGGAAAGGGGATTGGTGTGGGTTCTTTCCCTATATGCCAGCGCGCCGCAGCGGGGGAGAAATTCCACCAGTCGGCATTTGAATACCCATCCTCGGCATCGACGAAAACTTGAAACTGGGCGTTCGTGATAGGGTACTTTGCCATGTCGAACGCTGCCACATTGAATGGGTCTTCTATATTGGTTAACACCACGTCACCGGGAGAAACAGCGCACCATTCAAAAGGTGAAGGCAAAAAGTTGTTCACAGTCTTTTTTCCTATTTCTGCGGGGTAAACATGTTCTAGTATAACAAAGAGCACACAAATAGTCTGTACTCACTCGCATGACTTCACGTATGTTATAATGATCGTGGAAGAGAACCTCAATCGGTAGATCAAAACGACTAAAAATGAGGATAACAGCGCATGAGGGTCGAGTATGGAGTACTCTACAGATTTATTCAATGCTCCCCAAGAGTTTCTTAATCTGTTTAAAGCCGGAAAGGAGGCCGCTCGGAGTGGGGAAAAAAACAAAGCGCATGAATTGTTTCGTCAGGCAATCGAGATCGATCCCTATCATGAGCAGGTGTGGCTGTGGCTGGCAAGTGTGGTTGAGACTAATGAAGATCGCCTTGTATGCTTTGAAAATGTGCTGGAACTGAATCCGTCCAACCCAACCGCTCGGAAGCAGCTTCAGATTTTGGAGCAAAAGGCGCTGGACGAGCTGTTGGACAGGAAATCCAAACACAGCAAACATCACAAAAAGCGACGTTTGCTGCTGAGCGTAATTATTTTTGCCATCTTGATCGGTGGCGCGGTAGGAGGTGCGTTCGCTTTCGGGTTCCTCTAGAGATTGGCGAACCGATAACCTACGCCACGTGATGTCAAAATATAGGTTGGATGTTCGGGATCTTTTTCAACCTTTTGACGCAAATAGTGGATATACAACTTCAGACTGTCTATCGCATCGCCGTATTCGGGTCCCCAGGCTTCTTTCACCAGATCAGAACGTGTAATCACGCGGCCTGCATTGCGTGCCAGCACGCCGAGAAGGTTGAACTCTTTTGGGGTTAGATGGATCGTATTTTCACGCACGCGCACTTCACGGCTGATAAAATTGATGCGGAACGTTCCCCCGTCAAATACCAATTCTTCGGACACGGCAGGTTTAGGAGCACGGCGCAGATGGGCTTTAACGCGAGCAGCCAGCTCATTATTGTCGTAGGGTTTGACAATGTAATCGTCGGCACCCATTTCCAGCCCTTTGACCACATCACGCACGTCGTCCTTAGCTGTCAGAAAGATGATGGGGACATCTGACAGTTCTCGTAAACGGCGGCAAACTTCCCAACCATCCATATCCGGCATCATGATATCGAGGAGGATTAAATCGGGCTGCGTGCGATACGCTTTGCGCAGACCATCTTCAGCCCGATACGCTTTAATAACCTCGTACCCCCGCCGTTCAAGCAGAATGCTGATCAGTTGAACGGTCATTTCTTCGTCATCAATCACGAGAATTTTTTCAGGCATTGTGGCGACCTCAGTTCCAATCCCATGAATCGGGCGTTAGTATAAGGTTTGTATTGTTCGTTAGCACTCTACCATGACTAGCGTAGCGACGCAAGTCATCTACAAACTTAATACTGTATGCAAGCGTTGTTCAAACTCACTTAAAATAATTGCGGTTGCACCCCACACACGGTGGTCATGGACGTTATACCAGGGCACTCGCATCTGGAAACCGTTGTAATTCCAGTCTTCAATTACTTTGTGTTCGTCATCCAGAAGCCAGGATAAAGGGAATTCCAGAATGGCGTGGACTTCACGGGGATCAGGCTGGAACACGGGGAGATAAGGGACAGCACCAACAAAGGGATACACATCAAAATCGCTGGGAGGAATATATAATTTCGCCAGCGAACCTAAAATCTCAATTTCGCCATCAAAACCAATTTCTTCGCGCGTTTCGCGCAAAGCCGTTTCCAGCGGGGTTTCCTGGTTTTCGCGCGAACCACCGGGCAAACTGATCTGGCCGCTGTGGACATCGCGCTCATTTTCGGTGCGTTGGGTCAGGACCAGGGCCAAACCGGACACTCCCGGATAAAGGAGTACAAGCACACTGGCCTGACGAGGCTTACCAGGCAGCGCACTGCTGCGCTGAAGTGTGCGCGGTTGAGGAGCCATCCGGCGCTGGGCCGCTACCGAATCAAAATCGGTCAGCGCCAGCGCCGCGCGGACATTTTCCAGGGCAATCATAGATACCAGGCGCGTCGTTTGCGTAGCGAAATGCCCGCATCTTTTTCGTCGCGCTGAGTGGTCCGAACCCGCCCCCGAGGATCGATATGAATCTGGCCTGCTTGCTGAAGCCGGGCAAACTCCTCTGGGGTGATGTCAGGCGCAGGCTCACCGCCGAGGCGTTCCAAACGCGGCCCCAGATCTTCAGCCATACTCTCATCTTCTGGCGTAGGTTCATCGGGAGGCGGCGTCACAGGCACATTCTCGTCAACGGGAGGAACTTGATTCTCAGACATGGATTACTTCCTTCTATAACAACCAATAGGGAGCGCTAGCGCTCGCCCTCATCATGTTCATAAGAGACATTGCCCAGACTCGCCAGATCTGTCAGGGACAACTCATCCGACTGTTCGTCGGATGCGCGATGCAGATGACCACACACCAAACAGTCAGGATTACGTGGCACACTAATCCACTCTGCACTGTAGGGGAGCGTGACGCGACCCTCATAGATTTCCAACCGAGTATTTGCCAATACCACTGTATTGGCGGGCAATTGGCGGTGTACAGCCGTATCCTCAAGCAGCATATTCAGCGCCATATCGGTTTGTGATGCGGCAATGCGCACGACGTGAATCCAGAGGCCCGGTTCGGCAGCTAAGGTACCGTCCGGCCCAATCATGCCGTAATCCAACTCTTCTACCGATGCGGGATCGGCAAGTCCTTCGCGCAGATGTTCTGCCCAACAGGCATAACAGGGTCCTTCATCGGGATAAATGATGCAGACATCACCACCCTCGCCCCGTTCATAGACTCCGGCATACACGGCTATCCGGTTATATTGGATACAGGCCTGGTTAATTGTGTACTTAGGACCTTCGCTATCCACGCCAGAAATCACGACGTCCATTTCCTGAAGCAATTGCAGATGATCCTCAATGCGACCGACGACCGTTTTGACTATCGCATCGGGATTCCGCTGACGAATGAGATCAGCCACGGCATCCACTTTGGGGTGGCCCAGATAACGCCGGTCTGCGGCATGGCGGACGATATTGGTTGGCTCAATGGTGTCATTATCAATCAGAATAAACCGCCCGACACCACTCATGGCAAGGCTGACCGCGACGAAACTACCACCTGAACCAAGCCCCACAATGCCGACCGTCCGCGTTTTGAGATACGCCAGTACATCTTTACCCAGCAGCCCTTCAACCCGATCCCAGCTCATTTGACATTATCCTCTTGCAGTGTTTTTTCGATATGCCAGACCAACTCAATCAAGGTTCGTTTCGAGTCCCATTCCCAGGTAGGCATTTGTGTCAGCAACACAGGCTGCGATGCTGCATACAGCTTTTCGAACACATCCTCGTTTTCGGCCACACTCACTAATGGGGCAAGCCGGATCGCAGGCGAATGCGTGGGATAGTCTACGGGTGTGATCAGTAAAATTACGCGGTTGCTGCCGGGTTTATACACCGAAAAGGCGATCTCGTAAGGTGGCTTGCCATCTGCGTCCCAGCGGACAATATCCACCATATACCCCGCTTCAGTCAGGAGGCCTAATTCCTGTTCAAAGCGCTTGGGATAGGCGAGATGCCATGCCAGGGGCGGCAAACCCGGCAAGCGATCATTGGCCCACACCGTCGGCGCAATGCCCACAAAAGGCTTTACCCGTTTACTGGCATACCAAAAGTCGATCCGAATTAACCAGCCCTGCTCTTCCAGTCGGATGACCATCGAATTTGCCTTTTGATCCGGCATTCGCGTATTATCTGCGGCACTTGTGACTGGCTGGACCAGGGGATTTTCCGGTGGGGTCTCCTCTTTCGTTTCCGCAGGAATCACGTCCGTGCCAGCGGGAGGCAAAACAGGAGTCAAATCGGTGATATTCGGGGCCACTGGATTCAGTGGGTACATTGTCACAATCGGCGCAATGATATGCTCGAGGGGTGTTTCCACATCATTGATCATGCGGCGCGCCGTCTGCGCATCGCCGCCGGATGGCTCTATCATATCGCCGGGCTGCTTATGCCAGTCTCCGACATGCATCAGTGCGACATCCCATTTCGCAGCAATCGCGTTTCCGTAAGAAGGGCGACGAAGCTCGCGAAAGGATTCCCAATTGACATGCATCCATTGAAAGACGTCAGCTTGCCAATCGTCGCCGTGCTCAAACATACCCCATTCGCGCACAGTTCCTTCGCCAGGACCAATCGTATCCAACACATAAATATCCGGTTCGGAGCGTCCGGCCTGAAGGACAATCAGGCCAATCAGTGCCTCGCCGGTTTCGGGTTCAGGGTAGAGTAGTGCACCGCGTGTAATTTTATCCACCACACGTTGAGCCAAAATGACACGCGGGAAATCTCGCATAGTTTCCGGTCCTTGTTCTGCCATTGTTACCGCATCCTCCGATTACGTCCACCGTCTTTGGTGGGGGGCATCCGTTCTTCAATGCCCGGCCAAGTGCCTGTCGCTCGCCAGGTATAGTAGGCATAGAGCCACTGAATCGCCCACCCCGTCACGGTAACAGATGTTGAGGTGCTGGGATTCCAACCATAAGTGATACCGTCTTTCGGGTTAAACAGACAAAGCTGGCCGTCTTCATACTGGTGTTTTTCGCTGTACACCGTTGGGCGGTCTACATAGGCTTCCGAAGGGCGGTTAGGGTAAACTTCGGGATAGACAATACGCAGCGTGTGAACGCGCTCAGGAATTCCCCGTAAGTTAATCTCGACATCCCCAATCCAATATAACAATCCTCGTTTAGGTACGATCAATTTGAATGTGTCGGCAAATGTAGCACGCATCATTTCAACTTCTAAGCGCAGCCGGTTTGAAACCGCGTTTGGGGATCCCCACCACTCTACTCGCGTCATACGCCCTCCAAAACAATTTCCTGCGTTTGAGTCATGGCGTCCTGTTTGATAGCCTCATCCAATAAGGTAAGCAGCATTTCCTTTTGAGACGCCTGCATTTCCTCGGATACTGCACTTTTTTTAAGCTGTGTGTCAGTACCGTCCACAAACGTAAATCGGACCGATGTTACAACCGTCACACCCGTGCGAACTCGCAAATTCCAGCGCTGCCCCGTTAAATGATGTGGTGCATTAAGCAAAAGCCGGTAATGAGGCATCACCATCTGCGGTGCATTCCTCAACTCGTGGGCAAACTGACCCTTAAAACGAACCTGTTCACTTTGGTCCACCAGCAAAAAATCAAATTCGTAGGTGCGCTCTTCTCCAGTCCGCGCGACGACAAAGGGGCGGATGGCGCGGGCATTGGTGAGCGTGACCGCACGAAAGTAAACACGCGGCTTGACCTCGCCATACCGGTAGACCAGAATACCAGCGGCGATCAATTCTAACCCCGGATCAATATTGTGCTCTGGCGCTTCGGGTTTGGTCCCACCAATGGACCAGGTCGCATGCGCTTTGTGACGGCTAAAGGTTTCGAGAATGCCGCCCAACAGCATGGCTCCCCAAAAATACAAGGCCAGCACAAACAAGAATCCGAAGAGGGCAACCAGTACATACGCTACTGCCGCCCATGTGCTCTTTGTGACCGCTAACACGAGCACCAAAAGCACAGAAGCAGCCAGTATCCCTACGAAAAGTGCCTGTCGAAAATTAATACGATGATCTGGTCGAGAAGTTGTGTTTGGTATCATGAATCTCCTCATTTAAGTATTTTGGGGCAATCATTCTTCTTGATCGGACAGCAGTTCCGACAAACTCATCGCTCGCCGTGGTTTGCCATGCAGCGCTTGTTGCAGAGTAGGCGAAATCTCACCATCTGTCGCGGCATACTGTTGAATAGTACCGCCGCCAACGGGCTGCCAGCCAAATTTGTGACTCGCTAACAGGGTATCACCTGCCAAAATACGCAGTTCCCAGTCATCAGAAGCAATTGTTTTTCCTTGTAGTGGCAGCCATGTGCTTGGCAAAACGGTGTTCGTTCCACGCACTAAATCATATTCGGCTTCATCGGCATAGCGCAAACGATTCTGCGCATCGATTAATTCGAAGCGCACCTGCCCACTGGCTGAATAGGGCAACCATACTTCAGCAAAAGGTCGGAGATATTGGGTATCCATAAACACATCATTATAGCGAACCAGTTTGGGCTCATCTGTTTGGCGATAAGCCAGCAGGCCAATATCAACGACCTGAACATAATCCGGCCCTGCCTCATAGCCTGCGCGCCGCATCGCCATTGAAGCGGCTGGTGATCCAGCGACGGCAGAACGTCCTCGTTTTTGCCCTTTGGGACGCGGAAGGCGACCAGTATGTCCTTCAGCTACTGAAAACAGGGCGAATAAAAACCCCACAAACAGTATCAAAAACAGCAGTAATACGAATCCAGCCATGATTGCTTCTCGCTATTCGGCCTGCCGAGCATCGCGGCTTTGTTGGCGCAGCAGTTCTTCGAGGCTTAAGGGCAGCGACTCATCTTCGGTATGCCAGACTCGTTCGCGCATTTCTCCATCCGAAGACATCTGGCGGCGGCGCGCTGCTAATGAGGGGGAAAGGCTGAAATTGTGAATGCCGAGCAATCCGCCATCCACAAGAATATGCGCTGTCCAGGAACCAACTTCGATGGGTGATTTGTTGTTACGAATGGGAAAACGGTAATCCGGCAGAATCGCATTCTCCCCCGCATGCAGCCATTTTTCGGTTTCATAGACATATTCACGTTTGCCGTTTTCGTTGCGCAGCTCAAACCGGATGCATGCAGTGCGTTCGGCCAACAACTGCGGCACATGGATCAATGCAAAGGGGCGAATGCCGTGGTCATCCATCGAAATAAACCTACCTCGCCGCAGGGCTAACCCATCGGGTCGCTGCTCATCCACGATCAACCCCACATCGACAAGGTGCATGGTTGAGTCATAGGCCGGATGGCTGCGTGCGCGAGATATAGCTTCGCGGGCAACTTCAGACGTTTCAACCGGGCGTTCGCGGGGTGCTATCAATTTCTGAAAGGCAGGCCCAACTGGAATACCCCGTGCCACCATCCAGACCAAAGCGAGATAGGCAGCTAACAGCACCGCACCAGCCGCAGTAGGAACTTCCCCTGCGACAAGTGTCAGACCCAACGCCATGCCTACGATAAAAAGCCAAACGAGTGTGCCACGATAACTGTGTTGGAACATGGTATTCTGCCTTACCACAAGACGATTTTTCATTTATCTTACCTGATTTACGCACAAATACACTAGTGGTTTCAGACGGTTGTCAGGTGAATATCAGCCTTTTGTTGCGTTTGCCGATTTTTTTCGCTAATCTGACAGAAGAGGGGCGTTGGGCGTGGGGGAAGGAGTGCGCGTAATGACTCAGAAACATCTCTATCGCAACTTGCTGTTAATTGGCCTGCTGCTGCTGGGATGCAATTTAAGCACAACACCAACCCCTAAAGCGGTCCAAGCGGTCCATAAAGGCCCTTTTGTTTTTTTGATTGCTCCCGAAAATCAAATCTATGAGCGGGGCTTGCCTCGCTATGCCAGCGGCACTGAGATACAGTTTTATGCTTTAGCTCAGGATACTGAGGTTGGTGTGGTACGCCTCGAATTTACGATTGATGGGATGTTATATCAGGATGTTACATCAGCCCAACCGCAGAATTTGTTGAACGGGCATATCACCTGGACTGCTGCCGAACCCCGAAAATATCTGATTACGGTTGAAGCTTTTCGAGCTGACGGATCGTTGATTGGACGCGATGATCGTCCGATAGAAGTGACAGCCAGCCCGGTGAAACTACCTTCCAGTTCCTCAGCCCCCATCCCAACGCCGACATCGAACAGCTTGGATGTGAATACGAGCAATAATCCTGCTCCAACCGCCAGTTTACCCCTTATCAGCTTGCGCATAAACGCGAACCCCAATTTGACCGTGCGCCAGGGACCAGGAACCAACTATCCAGCCATTGGTTCTCTGAACTTTGGAGATCAGGCGGCCATTATTGGGCGCAGCAGTGATGCACAATGGTGGGCGGTTCACTATGGTGCGAATACGGGCTGGGTTTTGGGCAGCTTAACTGTTGTGGATGGCGACACCAGCCCAATTCCAGTGCTCACACCCTGAAACTTATTCTACAATTTCAAAAGACATAGCGCTGATCGGCGTTTCATCATTATCGATAAACAGCCGAATTTCATATTCTCCTGGTGCAAAACCCGAGTCGCTGCCGAAGAAAAAGTAAGTGTACCCGCTCATCTTCGGCCCCCATAAGTACTCACCACCCGTAATGGGTTCACCTTGGTAGTAGAGATAACGCTTCCAGGCAACACCCTGCCCCATAAAATTAAAGCGCACAAAGTAGTAGATGCGTGATGTTCCCACCGGAAATTCGGTGCGTGCCTCAACTGGTTCTCCCTCGTCCGACACCTGAGTATCCAAGTCGGTAATGGTCAACCGCGCATTGGGGCGCGGCGTTACACGCGAAACCAACGTGGTTGGACTGGCGAGCGGCGTAAAAGTCGGATACGGCGTCGTGGAAGGCAGTGGTCCGGGAGTCGGTGTAACTATAATAATCATCGGCGTTAGTGTAGGTGCGGGGGTGTACGATGGAAAGGGTGTGTATGACGGTTGCGGTGTCGGACTTGGTAGTGGTTCCTCACTGCGAATCGGGATAGGTGTAAATGGCTCGGTTGGCACATCCGAAACTGTCGGCGTGGTTGGAAGCACGGTGTCCGTTGGAGTTGCCGTTTCAGTAGGCATTCCCGTTGGATTTTCAGCTACCGTCGAAGTTGGCTTGTCCTCGTTATCATTAGCAAGGGAACCTATCAAGAACGTTCCCACACAGGACATTCCGCTGAGTATGAGCAGCAGTGTTCCCACCACAAACAGCCGCCAGCCTCGACGTCCCGCTTCGCGCCGCCGTCGCCAGAATACATCAGTTCGGCTGCGCCGGAAGAGTCGCCCGGATACCCAAAACGAAAAGAGTGCCAGGGCAAGGGTAATGCCCGTAAATATCATTAAGTCTCGTTGCGTCACTGTTCCCATCCTGAATCGTGCGAATTATAGCAAACTCTATCCGATTTGGAGCGTTTCTAACCCTTGCCAAATCTGCGGAGGTTCACTATAATGATGGTCACTTGGGTCGTTAGCTCAGTTGGCTAGAGCGCGTCGTTGACATCGACGAGGTCACACGTTCGAGTCGTGTACGACCCACAGGAAATGGTCACTATCGCAGTGACCATTTTTCATTTTATCAGCGTGGGCAATCCTCAACCTGCTGCACCAGATCGGCACGCACCCATCCAATAATCTGGCCTTCGCCGCGCACAAATCGCACCTTGAACCACAGTTGATTATCTGACCCAATCTGCTGCGCGACCACATCCATCCGCTGCTGGACGCCTGTGGCAAAAACACGCTCGGCGTTCGGGTCCGGCGAATAACGAATATTGACACTCTGGTTGGCAAAGACAATACAAATCACCTCCGGCGTCGGTGTGATACTCGGCGTAAGCGTCGGCGTCGGTGTGTCTGAAGGAGTTGACGTTGGCGTGCGTGTCGGTGTATGGCTCGGTGTGTAGGTCGGCGTTGGCGTTTCCGTCGGCGTACTAGTCGGTGTTTCAGTGGGTGTATCCGTCGGTGTCGGCGTGATCGATGGCGTATAGGTGATCGTTGGTGTATTACTGGGCGTCGGTGTAATACTCGGCGTCAGGGTCGGCGTCAGGGTCAATGTCGGCGTGAGTGTTGGCGGCTGCGGCGTCGGCGTGTCGGTATAAAAGATCGGTCCCCAAACCGAATCGCGAGTTGCCAGAACCACACCGATCACCACCACGAGTCCGACAATCCCTAGCATCCCCCACATCAGGTACCGCCTCCGCTTGAGATCGCGGACTTGTTCCTCCAACCGTAGAATCTCGGTCCGGCGACCCAAGATGCGGAACGGTTCATCTTTGGCAATTTCAAGCCAATGCTGGGCCGTTTGCGCGTCACGTTGATCCAGGGCGGCTTCCACCCGTTCCAGATGCCGGGCCAGCAGATCAGATACGATCATCCGGTAGCGGGGGTCTTGGGCCTGATGCCGCAGCCCTCCCAACATCGTCCGCGCCTGGGCGAGTTCATTTTCATAGTTTTGTGCAATCAGCGCCGATGCCCGCTCAATCACCTGCCGCGCCTCGATCATATCAGCTTCGCTTTGACGGGCGCGTTGTAACAGGTTATTAATGTCAGCATCCGCGGGTAGCAGTTCCACCGCTGTCTCAAGGGCGCGTACCGCTTCACTAGTCAGGCGCAGCCGTTCTTCTAATACTGTGACCGTGTCGCTTCGTGTCAGCGCGCCCTGAGCCTGATTGTAAAGTTGGGCAATAATGTTTTCGATCCGCTCCTCGATTTCGCGCGTTAACCGCTTTAACTTTTCGCTGCCTGGTAGCAGTTGGCGCAGACTGGCTAACCGGTTAAGTAAATGCTGCAAACCGCGCGCCCGATCACTGAGCGATCCGGTAGTCGTGTTAAGCTGAACCGTAGCTTGATCAAATTGCTGGCGTACATTACGGACCAGATCAATCCGTTCCTGCGCTAGTGGATCGTTCGGCACCACCCGCATCGCGCCTTCGTATTTTTGCAGTGCCGTATCCCAGTCGTCTGCTGCTAGTAATCGATCTCCTTCGGCCAGCAGTTCGCGTGCCAGCGCCAGATCCTGAATGTCGAGCAGCGCCTGCTCAACATCTTTCCAACTCGTAATGCCCGCACGGGCGGCTAAATCACGGGCTTCGCGGTAGAGCCGTTCGGCTTCATCATAATTCCCGGCGCGGACCAGTGAGTTCGCCCGGTTATACGCGACACGCGCATCGAACGGAATCCGGTGATCGGGTACCACCCCACGCAGCAGATTTTCTTCGGCTTTCTGGCGGTAATCCTGCGCCTGGGCATTGCCCGGATCGTCAGCCAACACACGATTGGCGAGATCAACGGTTTGCCGATAATCCCCGGAATAATACGCCTGTGCGATTTCACCTAAAAGTTCGCTGTGATTATTTGTCTCCGATGGATATTCAGTCGTGCGGCGCGTGGACGGTGGGGGCGGTACAGATGGCATTACAGGTGGCGGTTTGGGCGCATCACGTCGTATCGACAGCCCGTACCGATCCATCAAACCGCGCACTTTCATTTCCAGCGCTGAACTATGCGAAGCGGCTTGCTGCAACAATTCTACTGTTTCGGGGTTATCGGGATCCTGATCAAGTGCCTGGGCCAGAATATCAATGGCTTCGTCTATATCGTCATCATCCCCCGCGATTTCAATCCGAATACGGGCGCGGCGCAGCAATCCTCGAACGGCTGCGGTTTCGGGCGTTGGCGGTGCGCTGTGCCGGGCCAGATGGGCAAAAAGTTCGCGGGCAGCTTCCTCATATGGCGTATTTTTGCTTTGAGCCAGCAGCGCGCGCGCTTCACTTTCGAGCTGCGCAATTTGACTCGCTGTTGCACTCGCGGGCAGCGCTTCAATTTCCTGTCGCAGGTTTTCAAGCTGTTTTTTTAAATCGGCCATGCCAAACCTCATATTAGGGAATAACTCGATGATTCAAAGCCTCGTTTATTTGGGCCAGCAAACGGCGGAGTTCCGCTTCCATATCCTCATTAATGTCATCCAGAATCACGGCTTCGAGCAGACTCTCGCGGGCGGCACGCAGCGCATCTTGTCCTTCACGCAGTTTGACCAACCCCGCCCGCATATGATCCCGTGCCTCGCGCAAGCCCGTTACCGTGTGCAGTCCTGTAAACGCCCACCCTAGTTTGGCAGCGACTTTTTCCAGTTCGCTGATGAAGGCGCGAACCGTTGGAATTTCCTGCCGGGCACCTTCTTGCAGCAGTTCCTGTAAGGCCATGCTGAGCGACGGCTCGACGCCAAAATCCAGATCATTGACATCCCGATAGCGTTCTTCTACTTCGGTTTGAGAAGCGGGCTGCGGCACCAGCGCACTTTTTTTCGGCGATAATCCCGTGAAGATAGGATAGAGAATCCCCACACAAAGATTATGCACATCCTGAACGACATACTGATCAAGTGTATGGGTGCCAGTCTCCACAACCTTGGAACTATTAAAGTCAATGATGCGCAGCGTTGTGCCATCCCAATATACATGCTCCAACTTGTGATCAAGATAAACAATCCGCTGCGCGTGGGCTTCTCGCAGAAAATGCCCGAACTGGAGAGCAAGATCGATGCCTTCCTCCGTTGGCAAACGCCTGCGGTTGTTGGCAGTATTGGGCTTCATCAAGTAGTACAGGCTGTCTTGTCGCGGGAGAAGTTCGAGCGCTAAGTAGGGCCGCCAGTTGCGCTCAATGTAAGGAAACAGATTCTCGCGGAAAGCGGCGATATTGGTTTCATAGGAAATCATGTCGCCGCCGCTGGGCCGTTCATTAGAATCGGAAAGATACCCACAGTCATATAACTGGACGGCGGCCCGGTTGGGTTTCAATCGGACCAAAAGATCGGCCTCGTTGATAAAGGCGCGCGATTCCCAGCGCGGAGTACCATCACCCGAAAGATGTTCGGGGCGCATCACTTTTAGCGCCACCATCCGCCCATCGTGTACGTCTTGCGCTTCTAACACCCGTGCATAATGCCCCAGCGCAAAGGTATCAATATAATTGCCAATGTCATATTGTTCTTCGAGTGCAATTTCAGTAAAACGCATTGTTCACCCTCATTACGGTAAGTCCGCGCCGGGCCGGTAATCGATTTGCAGGCTGGTTACTTCCACCACCACATTCGGCCCGGTCACAAAGAGAAGCAGAGTCAGCGGCTCATTTTGCGGAAAAACGATGACCGGGTTGCCCAATAACTTGTCATTCACATAAAACGCCAGCGTATTGGCATCGAAACGCTGCAATGACAGCGTAATTTCAACCGTAGGATCAGACTGCGGAACACGCGTTTTGGAACTGAACTGATTATTCTGATTGAGTCCCAGGTTCAGCAAATCTGGCTCGAATTTGACTTCGCCCATTGCCTGTTGATCGTGCCTATTCTGCGCGCCCAATCCAAAGGCAATTTCACCGTTCGCCAGCGCTTCGGGATCATACTCCACCAGTTGCATCACCGCTTCGACTTTGGCAATCGTATTGGCCGTGCCGGGCATGAATAAGGCATTGATCAATTCCGGCGTCAGTTCAATCGTTATTGAATTGGCGCTGCCCGATGTGATCCGCCACGCGTCATCGTCGCCCGCCTGAAATTCGTCTGCGCTCCAACCCAGTAGATCAACTGGCATGTCCGCCAGGGCTGCCAATGCATCGTGATTCGGTTCGGAGCCTGCGGGAGCAAAGGTCGCCGGGGTGTCACCCGGATCGAGCGGCTGTAGGGTGGGTGTATAAACCACAACAGGCGTCGGGGAACTGACTTCAATCGTAGATTCCGGCGTGTTCGTTGGCGCTTCTGTCGGTACTTCTGTGGTTGGCACATTGGTCGGGATGACAAAGGGTGTGTTGGTCGGTGCGTCAGTTGCTGGAACAACCGCAACGGCTGCTGTTGCAGGTGTAACAGGTGTATTGCTCGGTTCGGGGCGTGTGGTGCGCGTCGGAAACTGCGTGGCAGGTGGCACGAGTTCCGGTTCGCGCGCCGTAGGATGTTGGTTATTGTCTGAGTTTTCGCCTGAAGACCGTATAACAGCAAATCCAACCACAGCAACTAACAATACCAGCGATCCTATAATAATCCAGTTCCAGGGAAGGCCGCCGGTTCGTTCACGGCGCGGCGCTGTTTCAGGTTCCTGATCATCTTCGAGATAGGATACCGAAGCCGCGCTGGAATCCTCTTCAACCGCCTCCATTTCGATTACATCATCTTCGGCTTCATCTGGCGGAAGCTGCTCGATAAGGGACTCCCAGTGGCGGAACAAGGGATAGAGTGGGTGTTTGGTGATAAACAGCGAGGCAAAATGGCGGCTGAAAGCGGCCAATTTCTCCCGCCGGGAAAAACGCTGTGTGCGGTAGGTTTCCAGCACCGCCGTATACGTTTCTTCCCACTGCCGCACCTGATGCACATAATCCGCCCCCAGCGTTTGCTGCGTCAGATTCACAATCCGGCGGTGAACATCGGTAAGCGCGGGATCAGGTTCTTCACTGGTGGACAGGGCGCTTTTTTCCAACACCAGGCGCTGCTGTTGAAGTTCAGCGGCGGCATCGCGCAACCGAGTAAGCCAATTAGTGAACGGCTCGACTTTCAATCCAGCTTTATCTACTGCCTGCTGTATATGTGATAAGGCGGAGTCTAACTGCTGGCGTGCGTTATAAAATTCGCCATCCGACCAGTCCCGCAACGCTTGATTGGTATCATAAACCGCCTGCTCGGTCCCCGACAGCCATTCCGCTGCCAGCGGCGCGTTGAGCGTTTGCCGGACATTTTCCAGGTCTTTCGGTCCGGTAACGGCGTTCATTGCTTTTTCAGCCGCTTCGACTAAACGCCGCCCCGTGAGCATCCGATCCAGCACCTGGAAAGCGCGATGCGTCCGGGCATCGTCAAAGGTGTGGCTGGCTGCATTACGCCAGAATTCCGACTCTTCCAGATCATTATTCAGCAGCGATAACATGCCCCGCAGCACATAATGCAGATACAGTGCGCGCCAGCCTGCGCTGCTGCTCTGCTGCATGTACGCGACAATGCCCCGGCTCATCGCACGCAGATAGAGCGTGGTGTTCGGCATCTGCTCGGCAAACGTCCGGCGCTCTTGATCTTCATCTGACAGCAGCGTACTCAGGGTTTCTGTTTCGGCTTGATCGGTCCGTTCAATATCGGTGACTCCATCATCCGCCAGCCAGCGTTCGAGCAGTTCTCCTAATTTTCGCAGTCGATCTGCGGCGAGACGCTCACCTTCTGTCCGAGCATGTTCCCGTGCTTTTTGTCCGATCTCAGCGGCTAGCGCGCCCCGCCCTTGATCCCAGGCTTTCCAGCCCTCGGTCAATGAATCGGCCAGCCGTGTATTGGGGCTGTGACGCTCAACTTGCGCGGCGTCTGCCAGCCGGGTAGCAAAATTACCCAGCCACGCAGCGAGATTTTCATTAAAGGTGCGCAAAATATCAGCCGTGCTGCGCAGCATATCAATTGTGGGCTGTCGGCGTCCCAGCGCCAGATAATTAACAACCGTATTCCAGCCCTGAGATGCTCGTTCCAGTGCTGCCGCCGTTGCATGAAGCTGTGCATCGGACAGATCATCCAGATAGGGTCGTAAAAATTCCTGAACATCAGCAAACCACATCGCCAGATTGGTGCCGTCTGCTTTGGGTTTAAATTGGCCGAGTGCAGCTAAAGCCTGGTGAACTTCGTCAAAGTAATCGTGCAGTGTATCAAAAAATGGCGAGGTGGGATCGACCTGATGCGCCTGATGCAGCAGTTCTCCTGCCCGTCCCGGATCGCGGATCACATACTCACCGACCTGCCCCAAATTTTCTGTAACGGCGTGGATAGCGCGTTGTGCATAAATGACGGAGGATAATAGCGCTTCGTCGGCGCTAGACTCCGCCTCCAACTGCTCTAATAAAGCGCCCACATCTTCATAGCGGACTTGCAGCGCCGTCAAACCTGGCTGCGGAGGCTGCGCAAGCAGTTTATCGATGTCATCCAGCAGCGCATTATCTTCTCCTAATTCGTGTTGCAGCCGCGCCAGATGAGGCCGCAGCAGCGTGACTTCGGCCACCGTCCGCGATAGTTGTTCTGCTAACAGCCATTGCGCCTGCCGCGCTGCATTCCGATTTTCGTTGGTGGTCAACAAAATCTGCCCTGCCGCTGATACATCTCCCGCAAACAGGGGGGCAAGCGCAGCTAAAAATCCGGCAGGCGGTGGTGCGATCCGCATCTCTTCGAGTGTGCCCGTGGCGCTGATCAAAAATTCAATCAACGGGCGGCTGTTATTATCGGCAGTGGGTAATAAGTCACCGAGGAGTGATGATGCGCGCGGCCAATTTCCACTTTCCAGGTAAATTCGTATCGCGTCGAGATCAGCCTGGATCGTAATTTGCTTGAGGTAGGATCGGATCTGTGCTGCTAATGCATTTGTTTCAGGATACCCAGGGTCCATATCTTGTGCGGCACGCAGCGCTTCAGCCAGTTCTTCGAGTTCGTTCTGGCTGGCGGTAGCGCGAACACGTTTCCGCACGCGGGATAGAATGTCATCGCGGGCTTTTTCTAACGGCTGGCGATACTCACTCAGCGCATTTTTCAACTCTACGATAGAGCCGTACCGCCGTTTGGGATCGGGGTTCACCGCGCGGGTCACAATGGATTGCAGTTTGGCGGAAATACGCTCAGCATCCACGCCGAAGTTGACAAAAAAAGTGTCTCCTTCTTCTTCGACGACCAGTCGTTTGCCCCCGGTCAGAACAAAATAGATCAGTTCGCCACACTGGTAAATATCCGTGCTGCGGCTGATGTTCGACAGCGCGCCCGGCTCATCCAGAAAAACAGCATTTCCCCAGTCAATCACTTTGAGGCGATACTGATCTCGATCCCAGAAGAGATGCTTGGCGTCCACATCGTTATAGATTATGCGTTTATCATGCGCCAGAGCCAGCAGATCGAGCAGATGGTCAATAACCACCAGTGCTTCGAGTTCAGACAGGTATTCGCCGCGTTCTGCCCGTTCTAAAACCATCTCTTCGAGAGTTTGGCCCAGGGCGAAATCCATTACAATATAGTCGTGAGTGTGTCCGCCCACGCGAAATACGCCCGATCCGCGCAGTTCGGTAAGCACTGGATGCCCGGACAGCCGTTCGAGCGCTTGTTTTTCGATTCGGATGCTGACTTCTTGCCCGGCACGCATCGGCGGGGCGTCTTGAGGAGCGGGGCGTTTGATGACGACGGGGCGATCCTGGTCCTGTGTATCATACGCGCGCAGAGTCTCGCCAGACCGTCCACGAGGATAAATCGTATCGTAACGATAGCGGTTATCAAACAGGCTTTCGGTTAAACGCCCGGATGGTCGAGCACCCATGCAAAACTCCTATCACAGCCCAATGAACGCTTCTATTGTACGCGTCCAACCGTTCGAATACCAACCGGATCGATTCACCAAAAATGCCAGTTCGTGCTAGAGTTGAACATGAGTTTATTTGCGCGAACACTGAGTTAGAACTATGGCAGTCACATTTCACTTTTACCTGTTTGGCCCGCCACGCTTATTGATCGATGAACGCAACGTGGTCCTCCCTCCCCAACCCGCTGCGTTTGTCTCGTTTTTGCTGCTCAATCGTCAGCGGCGTATTACCCGTGAAGAGGTTCAGGCTGCGTTCTGGCCCGATGCCGCACCGGAAAAAGCCCAGGAACGTCTGCGGCGTACCCTGTATTTGCTGCGTCAGGCAATCCATCCCCATACAGATTTGATTGCAACTGAAGGTAGCGAATTGGCGATTGCACCAGAAGCTAATCTGCGCGTGGATTACGAAGAATTTGAGCGGGCACTGATGAACGCCTATCGCACCGACTTGCCCGCACGCCAGCCTTTGAGCGAAGCCGTTGCCCTCTATAAAGATGATCTGCTGAAAGATATTTATGCCGATTGGGTTTTGTTGGAGCGTGAACACGCTCACCAGCGTTTCCTGACCGCGCTCCGCCATTTGATCCTGGTCTGCCAGCAGGCAGGCGATTGGAGCGGTGTCATCGATTATGCTCATCGCCTACGCGAACAAGACCCATTGCAGGAGGCTGCCTACCGGGCGTTGATGATGGCGTATTACGCCATGGGAGATCGCAGCGCGGCCATTCGCCAGTACCAGCAGTGCGTCGATATTCTGGATCAAGAGCTGGCGGCGGAGCCGATGCCGGAAACCACTCAACTCTACGAAGACATTCGACAGGGACAGGCAGTCGTACCGGTTGCGCTTCCTTCATCTCCGGTAGTTCCGGCCCCGGTCGCCACCGGCATTGACTGGGTTCCATTAGTGGGACGTGACGAAGAACTGGCACGTATCACATTGGAATGGCGCGTTTGTCAGCGCAATAAGAGCCAACTTTTGCTCGTCACCGGACCAGCCGGAATGGGCAAAACCCGTCTGGTTGAAGAAGCCATAAGCCGCATCCCCGGCCCGAATGTCACCGTGCTGATCGGCAACTGTTATGCGATGGAAGCCGGGACGCCCTATCAACTTATTGCCGAACTGATGCGCCAGGCTGTTGAAAAGGTAGCAGATCGATTATCTGCTACTACTCGCCAGGATCTCGCTCAATTGGTGCCGACGCTGAAAAGTGGCAAACGCCTGGAAACGGCAACACGCCTCAGCATGGGGCCAGACGCCAGCATTTTACTGCAAGAAGCGGTAACCGAGGTGATCCGGCTGCTGGCTTCATCTGGGGATGGGCTGTGGTTGGTGACGGAAGATTTACATTGGGCAGACCCCGCCAGCCTCGCTTGTCTGAACCATGCCCTGCGCCGCTGCCACGATCTCCCACTGATGGTATTGGCAACCCTCCGTGACGAGGAAGTTTCCTATGATTCCCCGCTCATGGATTGGCCGACCAGTTCGGTGCATGCGCCCGCGCCCACCACTTTGATCCGTCTTCCACCGCTGCCGCAAGACGAATTACAACGGTTGTTGGTCGAGTTAGTGAAAGAAGATATGAGCGGTTTTGCGCCGATGTTATATCGTGAAACGGCTGGGAATCCGTTTTTTGTGGTCGAGACACTGCGCGCTCTGGTGGAACAAGGCCTGCTATACGAGAAAAACGGAAACTGGCAGCTTCGCGCCGGTGCCCTTCCCGATCCGGCTGATTTACCCATGTCTGAAACCGCACTTGGCATGATCCGGGGGCGTGTTCGCCGCCTGTCGCGTGCCGCTCAGGAAGTGCTTACCATCGCGGCGGTAGTCGAACACGACATTGATGAAAAAATGCTGGCAGTTTTGGCCGAGCCAACCGTGGCCGTTGATCTCGCCTTAGAGGAACTGCTCAAAGCGTTTATTCTTGAGGAAACCTCACCTGGACTCTACCAGTTTTGCCATATCAAGGTCCGTGAAATTATGTATGCCGATACCAGCGCACCGCGCCGCCGCTTTTTGCACCGCCATACGGCTGATTATCTGGCTCAACATGGCGGCACACGTAATCTCGGTGGCATCTCGAAGCTGGCCTATCACTACAGTCAGGCCCGTGAGTGGACTCAGGCCCTGGTTAATCACTGGTGGTCGGCCCATACGGCGCTGCTGGCCGGAGCCATGGCGGAAGCAAATCGTTATGCGGAACAGGCCCAACGTATCCTCGATGAACATGCTTCGGAAGTCGATGCTTCAAATCTGCCCGAACCGCTGCCCGCAATCCAGTTTGATCTGTTTTCCCTTCGCGCGGAATTTCTGCGTCAGGCGGCAACCGCAGGGCTGTATTATCCGCCCGATATGATGGAAGCGATGAATGCGTTGATCGAGCAGGTCGATGAAGCACGTCAGGCTCGTGCTTCGCTTCAACAGGCGATTCATCTGCTGGGTCAGGGTAAGCTGACGGGGGCGAAAGAAGCCGCCGAACGAGGCCGCGCGCTTTATTCCAAAGTCGGCGATCTGTTAGGAGAATTAGATGCCACCCAGCACCAGATCGATATTGCCTATCGTGCCGGGGATATGGTCCTGGTTCGCTTCCTGATGACCGCGTTACGCCGTCTGGGACAAACGGCTGTTAATCCCGAAATCCGCCGGTTGCTCGATGAAAACGAGATGCGATTTGCCACCTATGAAGGCCGTTGGATGGATGTGCTGCATCTGGCGCTAAAACTTTCCTCCAGAACCAGCGGTTTAGATCCGGCGTTAGCCTGGTTATCTCAGATGAATCTGGGCATTGCTTACATGAAATTGGGTAATTTTGAAGAAGCCTATGATGTCGCGCAGCATGCGGTTGAGGTGAGCAAAGATGCGGGCGTACTCGGTTTGGGGGCACAAGTGCTGTTAGCACGCCTCGAATTATGGCGCGGCAATAACGATATTGCGGCTAAAATGCTGCTTGATCTCCTTGAAAGCCCGCACCCCCTGATGGGTGAGGTCGAAATGGTCCCGCCGGCCTTGGCACTGGTACGCTGTTATGTGGTGATGGGTGACGACGACGGTGCAAAAAAGTGGGCTAAACGTGCCTCTAAAGCCATGTCTCAAATTCAACTCCCGATCCTGTATCCGCTTTCACAAGTCGCCTGGGCGCTGGCCGATATTGCCGCTTCACGTTATGAAGATGCGCGTAAGAGCCTGAATTATCCTATCGAGTATATGCTGCTGCTGGAAGATACTTCTCCGCAGGAAATTTTCGCGCTGCGGGCGGCGGCGGAATTAGGATTCGGAAACCATGAGAAGGCCGCGCATTGGATTGGGCAGGCATCATCAGTTATTCAGCAGCAGGCCGATCAGATCGAAAATGCCCACTACCGGACTCTGTTTCTTAACCGTGTTCCGCTCCACCAGTTTATCGACAGCGTACAAGCGGGGGCCAAATGGCAGCCACAGGAAGCGCTTTGTTTTCAAGATCAGGCTGGCGAATGGACCATCTGATTATCACCAATACTTCATTTGGTCCGCAACTGTCAGCGCCAACAGGATCACATGCCATACGCCATCGGCGAGAGGAGTAGTTTCGATATACTCGTCCGGACGGTGTGCATGTCCTCCATATGAGATCCCGATTGTCACGGTGGGGAGACCGTTAGCAAGCAGCACATTGGCATCGGTACTGCCCGACTCATAAAAAACTGGGTGGCTGATCACATCCAGGGCCGCCGCCGCCATCTGCACCAAGGGGTGGCTCGGGCTGATATAGCCAGATGGTCGATCTCCTACTACATCAATTTCAAATGTCAAATCGGTTTTGCTCACCCGTTTAATCGCATCCATGACTTGTTGTTCAAGCGCTTGTAATGTTTTGCTGTCCTCGGAGCGCATATCCAGGTAAAACTCTGCCGTTGTTGCGATGCTGTTGACTGACTGCCCACCGCTGATCAGCCCGATGTTATAGGTCGTGCGCGGCGATACAGGTGGTATTATGGCGACAATCTGCGCTCCCAATTCAACCAAACCATGAATCGCGCTGGGCTGCCCAAAATGCAGCCAACTATGCCCTCCCGGTGCCCGGCAGGTGATCCGCCAACGCCGCACCGCAATCCCGCCATGATAAATTCGCCCCAATGCCATGCCCTCTAATACAACCGCCGCACCCAATCGATCTTTGAGATGATCCCACACTGCGCGGATTCCGCCGAGATCACCCAACCCTTCTTCACGGCTGTTGGCGACAAACCAAATATCGGCAGCAGGCTGAATATGATGCTTTTGACACACATCCAGCAAAAACAACAGTCCCGCTACGCCCAGGCTGTTATCGCCCAGACCGGGACCATAAATTTGCGTGTCTTTTCGTTGAATGGTGAGATCGGCATCGGCAGCGAAAACCGTATCTGTGTGCGCCGAAATTAATAGCGCGGGGCTGGTCGAATCGGTTCCCGGCCAACATCCATACACGTTATAGACTTCATCAGTATGCACATCGCGTAGTGGGTAACGCTCAAACAGGCTTTGAATGTAGACTGCGCGCCGTTCCTCCGCGAACGTGGGAGATGCGATCTGCTGGATACGAATGGCGCTATCTACAATATCCTGAATATTGATCTGCTCCCGAATGCGGGAAAGCAGGGGCGAGTTGGCTAATTTTTGTAAGGCTTGAACAGATTGGTGCATGATTTTTCCTAGTTTGGGTGAGATTAAGTCGCCTATTTTTTATTGATTATGGCGCAATTTCCCTAATCCTGCTGATATCCCACGCGACGTGGGATAATGTGGTTAAATTTCATGTGCCCAGTATTAAGAGACACCGCGCGACAATGTTAAATGCATGGAGCTATTTGCTTACCGCCAGATATGGGGTATATGGTTCATGATTACCCCCCAGGGCTGGTGTCAATGAATATAATGACGATTTAAATGAGGTAGAAGAAGGAACGTCGTAATACGCATTATTTATTTCAGAGGTTGCCAGCCTGAAACCAGCCACTATAATCGCGAATGTTAAAATTTGTGCCCCTCAATGTTAAAACGTTAGGTGAAGGTGAGTCATGCGGGCGGTTCGAATTCTGTTGATCGAAAATGAACGTGCAAACAGCATTTCGTTTGTTGTCGCCCTGCAGCAGAAGTATCAAGTTCAAGTTGCGCATACGGGAAAACAAGCACTGCTGCTTGCTCAAACAACCAAGCCGGATGTGGTTGTTTTAGATGCGGCTTCCCTACATACCTCTGGAAATCGAATCTGTTCGCGTTTGCGTATGACATTCGGAGAATTGCCGATCATCCATATTCGTGCGGAAAATCTTCCGGGTGAGACCAGCGCAGCGAATGTCATACTCACTCCTCCGTTCACGCCGCGCAAATTGATCAACCGGATCGAGCGATTTATCGCGCCTATTATGGTTGATGAGGGGAAAGTGCTGGAGTTAGGGTCATTCTCCTTGAATCTGGAGAAGCAAATGTTAAGTACGCCCTGGAATGAAAAAAAGCTAACGCCCAAACTGGTCGCGTTGATGGAAATTTTTATGAAACGCCCCAACGAAACACTGGGTCGGCGATTTTTGATGCAGGAAGTATGGAAAACCGATTATATGGGTGATACACGCACCCTCGATGTCCATATCCGCTGGCTGCGCAAAATTGTGGAACCCGAAGCGCGCAAACCTCGTTATCTGCTCACCGTGCGCGGTGAAGGATATTGTTTCGCGGTTTCCTTGTGAACACAAAAAGGCATCTATCAAGATGCCTCATTGTGCGAATGAAGTGCGGCAGAAAAATTACCGCTGAGAGTCGATCTGCGCCAGACGCTTCATCAAGCGACTTTTACGGCGCGCAGCGTTATTCGGGTGAATAATGCCTTTGACTGCTGCTTTATCGAGCGTACGAATCGCTTCGAGCGTAGCTTGACGGGCGTTGTCCAGATCGCCACCTTCAATAAAGGTGCGAGCCTTTTTTACTTCCGTCCGGGCGCGGGAACGCACGATACGATTACGAATACGCTTCTTTTCGCTGCTGCGAATACGCTTAAGGGCAGACTTATGGTTAGCCAACAGTAAGTCTCCAATGCTGTTCAAACAAATTACCAGACGGGCGAAATTGTACCAAAGGGCCTACGCTTTGTCTAGAGCGTGGTTGTAGGGGAGGTGGGATTCGAACCCACACGAGTTCTCACTCAGCGGATTTTAAGTCCGCGGCGTCTGCCATTCCGCCACTCCCCCATCCGCCAGAAGTTTAGCATGACCCAGGCACACTCGTCAATGCTGATCTATCTAACGACTGCCTTGCCATCGTGGAAAAGCCAATATAATCCGATTCTGGGCTGGTTCGCTCCAAACTCGGCCTTTTACCGGGCTGAGATAGGCCTGCCCCACTGTCAGCAGCATCGCCAACGTTTCTGGCGTTTTCCCCTGATAACTAATCTCGACCCAAATCATGCCATCGTCTGCATTAACCGTATCGGTCAGCTTAATGCTCGTTTGGGCCGGTATCTCGACCAACAGGTCATGCAGCATCGCTTGTACGGTACTACGGATTTCCTTGTAACAATACACGACTTCCGAGGACCATTGACACTCAATATTCAACTGCTGTGTTTTGACTCGGTGTTCAATAAAATCTTGGTTCGAAAACTGGAATAACTGTGGGAGGCTGTAGGGTTGTGGCGCGCTGAGTGTGGGAAGGACCCATTCAGCGCGAGCGCGGTGCAGCAGATGGTATAAGTACTCTGACTTCTCCACCAGCTTTCCCACGTCGCTCACTTGCGAGTCGGTCAGCGGTCCATCTGTACCACGATACAAGTGCTGGCTTACCCGTACTAACCGTTCGATAGAGGTCAGCACTTGTTGGCCGAGCAAATTATTCAACTGCGTTTCAACGGAGGGGAAAATGTGTGCTGCAAAGGCAACTAAACCGTCGCGGTTTGTGGCTCGCAATGCAATCTTCCACCCGTTTCGAAAATACAGAAAGGGAGGCCAATGGTGTGGTGCTACTCGTCTCTCGACCACAGCCAGCCAGCTATAATGCAGCCCCGAGCGAGCCTCCGGATCGGCGTACCGCATGGTAAAATCAGCCCATGATAATCCCTCTAAGGCGATGGTTTCACTGGTTTCCCAATGCGGCACACCAACCACACGCCGGATAACGGCGCTTTCATCTAGTCCAATAAAGAGATCATCAAACGAATTGAGCCACTCTGGGCTGTCGAAGGGTTGAGGCTCCATCATTATTCTTCTGCCGTGCGCCAAAGGAGCAGTTTAAAACTCAGAGTGGTACCGACACCTTCTTCACTGGTAAACCAGATGCGTCCCCCCATCGCCTCGATTTCCATTTTAACCAGATAGAGACTTAAGCCGTACCCAAACTCAGCCAGAATTTGGGGTTGGCGGGCACGCTGAAAGGGGATGAACACTTTGCTTGATTCATTCTGCCGAATTCCGTAACCTTCATCAACGATATCGATTTGGATGCTGCGCGTTTTCGGTGAAGGTATGGCTCGAATGGTGATCGGAGTCCCCGGTTCGCTGTACATGATGCTGTTGCGCAGCAAATCACGGAAGATCGAGCTAAGATGCTGCTTGGACGCCGACACCACCACATCGTCAGGAATGTCCATGCTGATCCGCTCACGTGGATCGTTGTTCGGGTCGGGTGCTTCGATAAGTGAATTCTCGGCTGTATCTTCCAGCCAGTCTTCCAGGAATCCGGCCAAGGGCACGGCCTTGCGATTCGCCCGGATAATATCGATCAGTTGCCCGGTACGGATCACTTCCAGCCGGTGCAGCAGGTCCATCAGCATTTCCAGCCGGTACATATGAATGGCCATAATATCCGCAAACCCACCTACCCGCTTCGCCAGTTGATCAACGGTGGTATTCGGTGAGCGTTTGGTGATCACTTGTTTGATCAGTTCGGCATGTCCACGTGTGCTGGTGATCGACATGCGGGCTTCCGCCCGGAATGTGCTCATCAACTCCGTAAGTGCCGACCAATCGGGCCGCTCCAGCGTGATCATGGTATAGGTGCTGCCAGAGGGTCCATAAATAGCAGTGGCCCAGCAAGGCGTGTATGCACCTGATAAAAACGTATGGAACCGAACAGGTTCGGCTTGCCGCAAGGCTCTGGCGCGAATTTCATCCGCCGTTGGGCGATCATCATGCACGGCATCAAACAGCACTGCAGCGGCTCGCCAGCCTTCGGCCCGTACCAGAACCAAGTTTGCGCCCAGGATTGTACGTGCCGCGACATTATCCAGCACCAGCCGGTCTTCCATGTCAAAGATCAGCACACCCTGGCCGAGGCCATCGAGGATGGCGCGAAAATCCAGACTATCAGATAAAGATTTAGGAACAGCCATAATTTATCCAAAAAGATAATGCCAAGGATGGATTACTTATAATTATCGTCAGCCTGATTAGATTGTCCAGTTGAGCGAGAATCAAAAGCGGCAGCCTGAATGTGACTACCGCTTTTAGGAAAATTAGCGTTCGCGGAGATGGGGATACAGCAGCACTTCCCGAATGGTGCTTTTGTTGGTAAACAACATCGTCAACCGATCTACACCGATGCCGCACCCACCGCATGGTGGCATTCCATACCGCATCGCCCGCAGATAATCCTCATCCAGCGGAGTCGCTTCGTCATCTTCGTTTTTATACAATTGCGCCATCTCAATGAACCGCTGTTCCTGATCCAGTGGATCATTGAGTTCGGTGAAAGCATTGCCGCATTCCATCCCCGCGATAAAAATTTCGAACCGTTCGGTGTGTTTTTCGTCACCGGGAACGGTTTTCGCAAAGGGCGAAATGTCGCGCGGATAATTCGTTACAAAGGTTGGTTGGATCAGGGTTGGCTCGACGATAGTGCCGAGCAGATGATCGACCAGTTTCCCCCAGGTTTGGTTTGGCCCGACTTCGATTTTAGCGGCCTTGATCGCCTGATACAGCGCTTTGCTGTCAGGATAATCCATATAGTCAATACCGCAGCGTTCGCGGATCGCATCCCGCAGCGTGACGCGCTGCCAGGGCGGGGCAAAGTTGACACGGTTCCCCTGGAATTCAACTTCGGTTCCTCCTGTGACCTGCTCCGCAGCATAAGCCACCAGACGTTCGGTGACATCCATCACACCGGAATAATCCGTATAGGCCTGATAGAACTCCAACTGGGTAAATTCCGGGTTATGTTTGAAGCTCACACCCTCATTACGAAAATCCCGGCCTATTTCGTACACTGCATCGTACATGCCGACCAGCAGTCGTTTGAGGTACAGTTCAAAGCTGATACGCAGATATAAATCCTGGTGAAGCTGATTATGGAAGGTCACAAAGGGGCGGGCCGCTGCTCCACCATAGATCGGCTGCAAAATAGGTGTTTCGACTTCCAGGAACCCTTCTTGATCCAAAAAGGCACGAATGGCGCTGATGGTTTTGGCGCGGGCACGGAATACAGTGCGGGTGTCGGGGTTTACCGCCAGGTCCGCATACCGCTGCCGGTAGCGTTCTTCGACATCGCTGAATTCGCCATATCGTTCGACCTGCCCATCTTCCGTCACTCGCTCTTTGATGATCGGCAGGGGGCTGAGCGCTTTGGACAGCATCTTCAGTTCGCTGACACGGACGCTCACTTCTCCGGCGCGCGTGCGCATCATGGTACCCGTCGCCTGCACAAAGTCTCCCAGGTCCAGGTCGCGCTTCACCATGTCATAGACCGCTTCACCGACGGCATCCACGCTCACAAAAAGCTGAAGCCGTCCCTCACCATCTTCAATGTGCGCAAAATAAACTTTTCCCTTCAGGTTCTGCCGCACAATTCGCCCGCATACCGTTACCACCACCGATTCCGGCATCTCTGGCGTTTCGACGGCTTCAAAGGCTTGAATGGCCTGTGCCGATGTGTGCGTCCGTTGGACACGGTTGGGGTATGCCGCCACATTCCGTTCACGCAGCCGGTTGAGGCTGCTCATTCGATCTTGTTCGGGGGTATTCGTTGGCTCCCACATGCTTTAGACTCCTACGCGATAAGTGCAATTCAAAATAAAGCCCACGCGAGCGGATGCAGGCATGGGCGGATGAGCAAGCAGGCCGCTGAGTTGGCGGTTTACCTGATCGACTTAACCACGAAAATGATGTCACCATCGGGGGCGTTTACAGTGACGCGATCTCCCACATAGTGATTCATCAAAGCCTTACCGAGTGGGCTTTTGTGCGAGATTTTGCCTGCGCGAGGGTTCGCTTCTGCTGCGCCGACCAGATGGTATTCTTCGATATGGTCCGTTCCCGCTTCCTGAACCGTCACAATATCGCCCAACCCAACAATATCTTTGGGACCATTCCGATCGATAATTTGCGCATTACTCAAAATCATTTCGAGCCGCAGAATTTCGCCTTCAATAAACGCCTGCTCGTTTTTAGCGTCTTCATATTCGGCATTTTCAACCAGTTCGCCACCCTCTTCGAGCGCAAGCCGCAGACGCTCGGCCACTTCCTGACGCCGCACATTGCGAAGAAAACTCAGCCGTTCCTCATGTTCCCGCTGACCCTCTGGCGTCAAGTAATAGACTTCATCGCTCATCCCACTCCTCCATTCGAACGGATATAGATTTGGAGAGTTCATATCTCAAACCAGAAATAGGCCATCCGCGTTGATTGGCCTTTACTCAATGTACAAAAAAACAGCTTGCGCTGTGTCTATAACTGAAGCAAAAAGAATAGACCGCCGGAAAGAGGCGATCTGATTCTGCTGCGTTAAGATGCTCCATCATAGCATATTTTAGTATGCTTGTAAAGGTAGGTACAAGCAGCACGCTGGGCGTGCAGGAACAGTTATTTGACACCGCTCCTGCTATATCTTTACAGCAAATCCGGGATTTCCTCAGGGTGTTTGGCAACCTTCACCCCCGCAGCATTGAGGGCTGCAATCTTGTCCTCTGCCGTTCCTGCGCCACCCTCAACAATCGCACCTGCATGTCCCATTCGTTTACCGGGGGGCGCGGTTTGTCCGGCGATAAATGCTACAACGGGTTTGGTCATATAGGTCGCAATGAAGTTGGCCGCTTTTTCCTCGTCCGTCCCGCCAATTTCACCGATCAGGACCACTTTCTCTGTTTCAGGGTCTTCTTCGAACATTTCCAGCACATCGATAAAATTTGTGCCGTTAATCGGATCGCCGCCAATGCCGATACATCCACTTTGACCGATTCCCCGCTGGGTCAAAGCCGAGACGACCTCATAGGTCAAGGTGCCGCTGCGCGAAACCACCCCCACGTTGCCAGGGATAGCGATATGACCGGGCATAATCCCAATTTTAGTTTGATTTGGGATCAGCAACCCAGGACAGTTTGGACCTAATAACCGGCTTGCACTCTGGTCGAGACGCGCCCGTACTTTCATCATATCCGCCACAGGGATTCCTTCGGTAATGCAAACAATTAATTGAATCCCCGCGTCTATTGCTTCATATACGGCATCAATGGCAAAAGATGCCGGTACATAAATCACGCTGGCGTTTGCCCCCGTCGATTCACATGCCGATTTGACGGTATCAAATACGGGCTTTCCAAGCACCCATTCACCGCCCTTGCCGGGCGTCACACCGCCTACTACATCAGTGCCATACTCGATCATCTGCTGGGTATGAAACAACCCCTCGCGTCCGGTGATACCTTGAACCAAAACTTTCGTCGTTTTATCCGCAAGAATAGCCATCGTATCCCCTTATGCCTGTTGTGCAGCAGCAACCGCTTTTTGAGCAGCTTCAGCAAGTGTCGTCGCTGTGACCATATTTGGAATGTTCGCCTGGTTTAGAATCTGGCGGCCTTCTTCTTCATTCGTTCCGACCAGCCGGACCACCATCGGACGATCCATCTGGATTTCTCCTAATGCGGTCAAGATACCTTTAGCCACTTCATCACAGCGCGTGATGCCGCCGAAAATATTCAGCAGCACCGCTTTAACCTTGGGGTCGGATAAAATGATGCGCAGCGCCGCGGCGACAGTTTCCGCTTTTGCGCCGCCGCCAATATCCAAAAAGTTAGCGGGCGAACCACCATAGAGTTTGGTCATATCCATAGTGGTCATTGCCAGCCCCGCCCCATTCACCATACAGCCGATTTCACCCTCCAGTTGGATATAACTAATTCCAACCGCGCGGGCTTGGGTTTCGGCGGCGGGTTCCGCACTGGTGTCCCGCATTTCTCCTAAGTCGGGATGGCGAAACAGGGCGTTGTCATCAATCGTCATCTTACCATCAACAGCCAGGAGGTTGTTGTTACCATCAACAATAAGAGGATTAATTTCTGCCAGTGTCGCATCGCTTTCGACATAGGCCCGATACAGCGCTTTTGCGATGCTCATAAACTGTTTCCATAAATCACGGGGGAGTTCAATGCCATAAGCCAGGTTGCGCACCTGATAATCGCGCAGTCCCAGGAATGGGTCTACATGCTCACGGATAATTTTTTCGGGTGAAGTGCGGTTGACCTCTTCAATATCCATTCCGCCCTGTGCGCTTGCCATGATCAATGGTTTGCGTGCAGCACGGTCATTCGTCACGCCCAGGTAAATTTCGGAATTGATTTGCGAGGCAGGATCAAGCAAAACTTTGAGCACTTTATGTCCGCGAATATCCATACCAAGGATTTCGTCGGCACGCTGCTGGGCTTCTTCTGGCGTTTTTGCCAGCTTCACGCCGCCAGCTTTTCCGCGCCCACCTATCAACACTTGGGCTTTTACAACGATGGGAACACCGAGTTCTTTTGCGATTTCATATGCTTGTTGTGGGGAGTGTGCGACTTTGCCTTTGGGAGTCGGAATGCCGAATTCTGCAAAACGTAATTTTGATTGGTATTCGTGTAGATTCACTGAACACGCCTCCAGAACGGCCCAAAAAATAAGAGACTACCTCAAAGTATAGCATAATCGCATAGGGGAAGTGGCACGTGGATATAGAAGGGGCGAATTGAGAAACTCGCCCTTATTTAACTGATTCCGTTTACGATGAAGCCAAAAATACTGCCTTTAGCGGCTTCGCTTTCATAGAAGAATTCACCGCCGAGCAGTTTAATGAAGCCCATGGCAATCGGTAGCCCTAAACCATGCCCTTTAAAGGAGCGCACATGCTCATTATCTGCCCGCCAGAACAATTCACCAATGTGGGTTTGTTCTTCAGGTGTCATTCCGACTCCATTATCAATCACGGTAACTTTCAGCTTGCCATCGACCGCTTCAGCCTTTACCGTAATCGTTCCCCCATCAGGGGTATATTGCAACGCATTGGTGACTAGTTTGGTGAGCGCCAATCCTAATCGCGCACTGTCTAAATTAAGCAGTGGTAAGCCAGAGGGTGTATCAAAAACGAGCGTATGATTGTGTTGGGTCGCTAGTTCTTTGGTATTTTTCTCGACTTCCAACGCGATATTTTTATACATATCCATTTTGGAATCGAGCCGAATCCGTTCCGCTGTAATTTTGCTAATGTCACTAATATCTGTGACGAGATGTTCCATGCGGATAACGTTGGAACGAACCGTGTCAACAAACTGCTGCTGCATCTCGTTAAGCGTGCCTACCACATTTTTCGCCAACATATCCGAATACCCACGAATGCTGGTCATAGGAACGCGAATTTCGTGCACCATCACCGAGATAAACTGGGCATTCTGCTGGATCACGGCATCCATTTTTTGGCGAAGGGTGTCGGCATCATCTCCCTCACCGTTTTGTTGAGCTTTAGACAGCAGTCGATCAAGTTGATCGAGTTGGGCGGTTAAATCCGCATTCCCCTGCTGGCGTAAATTGTGCAGTAATTGGCGTGCTTCGTGGAGTGGATTAGTTTGCGCGTCACCCATGAACCTTTTTCCTTTTTTACTCAGAACTTCTCTGAGTTTTCTGTATTGTTGCTATGGTTTGAATTTGGCTAACGTAAGGATACTCCTCGTAGAAAAAAACTGCTACTTTGGAGCATGGCGCGTCAAAATTGTCTGCAAATAAGCTGGTGTAAAAACGGCAAGGCACCATTGACAAACATTCTACCCTCGGCTACAATCGCGCACGTCTTGGGGGAAGAGACTGACCCTTGAGACTACGCGGCGAACATGGTAAAATGCGCACTAGTTAGGCCGACGTAGCTCAATACGGCAGAGCAACCGCCTTGTAAGCGGTAGGTTATGGGTTCAAGTCCCATCGTCGGCTCTGAGGCAGGTATCTTCGCTTCAAAATGTATGGGTCGGTGTCCCGAGCGGCAAAGGGGGCGGACTGTAAATCCGCTGGCAGACGCCTTCGTAGGTTCGAGTCCTACCCGGCCCACTCAGCAAGCGTCTCGCTTGTGCGCCTACGTAGCTCAGTCGGTAGAGCACTCCCTTGGTAAGGGAGAGGTCATGGGTTCGAATCCCATCGTAGGCTCAGGTATTCTATGCCTGAAGAGACATGATTCCAAATAGTCCCAATTCAGGAGGAAGTTTTAAAGCATGGGTAAGGGCAAGTTTGAGCGAACGAAGCCACATGTGAATGTGGGAACCATCGGGCACATCGACCATGGGAAAACGACGCTAACGGCAGCAATCACCAAGACCCTGGCGCTGAAAGGCTGGGCAGACTTCCGGGCCTTCGACTCGATTGACAACGCGCCAGAAGAAAAAGCACGCGGGATCACGATTGCGATTGCGCACGTGGAATACCAGACGGAAGCGCGGCACTATGCGCACGTGGACTGTCCCGGACACCGCGACTACATCAAGAACATGATCACCGGGGCGGCGCAGATGGACGGCGCGATCCTGGTGGTGGCGGCCCCGGATGGCCCGATGCCCCAGACGCGGGAGCACATCCTGCTGGCGGGCCAGGTGGAAGTGCCGGCGATGGTGGTTTTCCTCAACAAAGTCGATATGATGGATGACCCCGAGCTGCTGGAACTGGTGGAACTGGAACTGCGCGAACTGCTGACCAGCTACAAGTTCCCCGGCGACGAGACGCCGATTATCCGTGGCTCGGCGCTCAAGGCACTCGAAAGCAGCAGCAAGGACCCCAACGCACCGGAATACGCCTGCATTTGGGAACTGATGAATGTGGTGGACACCTACATCCCCACCCCCGCGCGTGAATTCGACAAGCCGTTCCTCATGTCCGTGGAAGACGTGTTCAGCATCAAGGGACGCGGCACGGTGGTGACGGGCCGGGTGGAGCGCGGCGCGCTGAAGAAGGGTGAGGAAATCGAGATCGTCGGCTTGCGCGACGAGAGCATGAAGACCGTCGTGACCGGCATCGAAATGTTCCACCAGGAACTCGACCAGGCGCAGGCGGGCGACAACGCCGGGATTCTGCTGCGCGGCATCACGCGTGAACAGGTCGAGCGCGGCATGGTCATGGCGAAGCCGAAATCGATCACCCCGCACAAGAAGTTCATGAGCGAAGTTTACGTCCTGCGTAAGGACGAAGGTGGACGGCACAAAGCCTTCTTCACGGGCTATCGTCCCCAGTTCTACATCCGCACGATGGATGTCACCGGTTCGATCACCCTGCCCGACGGCGTGGAAATGGTCATGCCCGGCGACAGCGTCAACCTGATGGTGGAACTGATCACCCCCGTAGCCCTTGAAAAAGGCTCCAAATTCGCCATCCGCGAAGGTGGCCTGACCGTCGGCGCGGGTGTCATCACTGAAATCCTGGACTAAGATGTTATTGGGTCGGGATTATTCTTCCCGGCCCTTTCTCCCGTTTAACGGGGTTGGTGAATTATGGCAAAGAAGAAAGATGTTCGTCTGGTAATTCACCTCGCTTGCACGGAGTGCAAAGAGCGGAATTACACGTCGGAGAAAAACCGGCGCAACGATCAGCAGCGCCTCGAATTGCAGAAATACTGCGCGCGCTGCCGGAAGCACACTTTACATCGGGAAACCAAGTAGTTACAATAGTGGGGCAGTAGTGTCCCGCCATTCAGGGGAGTAGCTCAATTGGCAGAGCGGCGGTCTCCAAAACCGTAGGTTGTGGGTTCGATTCCTGCCTCCCCTGCCAACTTCTTTTTTGCCGACACCGTCCTTGCGACGGTGTCTTGGATATAGGCAATAGTAATTAGTTAGATCGAGGAGTCTATAGTGGCACGCACTCGAGTTCAAAATCCAGAATCCGACGAGATGGACAACATCATCGAGGAAGTCGATGATGAAAAGGAAGAAGTCGAAGAATCGGCTGAACCTATTTCCGATCGCCGTCGCCGCCGTCAACATAACATGGAAGGCACGACCGCAGCGCCAGCAATCCGTAAGGACCGGCCCACTCCTAGTTCCCACGAGAAACAGAGGCGTGGCGTGGGTTCGACCGGACTTATAAATCGTATTCCAGTGGTGCGTGGCCTTGTCTCTTATTTTCGCGGTGTGTCTTCTGAGATGCGCAAAGTAACTTGGCCTTCCCGCGAAGATACTTATCGGTTGACGGCTATTGTGTTGGCCGTTACTATCGCATTCGCGATGGCTTTAGGTGCGCTCGATGCTTTCTTCTCTTGGTGGTTCCGGCAGGCTTTTAATACCGACACAGAAACAACGTTCTTGGCGGTTGCATTTGTGCTGGCGGTTGTGCTTGGGGGAACGTATACTCTCTTCCGCAACCGTATTTAACCATCCGTCCGGATTGGTCATGTTGGCCCTACGTCCATGGGCGATAGGTGTATAAGGTGTGACGATGTTTGATGATGAGTACCACGACGAGGACGTAGACTTCGATCCAGAGCCGATTTATTTAGACGAAGAGATCGAAGAACCATTAGCCGACGAACCAGAAGCGAATCTGGGTGATTTCACCTCGGTTCTTAGCGCCGGGCTGGAAGAAGCAATCGAACAGCCAGTATCTGAAGAAACCAGCGACGAATCGCGCAAATGGTATGTGGTGCATTGTTATTCCGGCCAGGAAAACAAAGTGCATCATGCCATTATGCAGCGTATCGAAACGATGGGAATGCAGGACAAAATTTTTGATGTCGTCGTTCCCACTGAAGAAGAAATTGAAGTGCGTGAGGGTAAGCGCCGGACGGTTGAGCGTCGCGTCTTCCCCGGTTATATCTTAGTCCAGATGATCATGGATGAAGACTCCTGGTACGTCGTGCGGAATACCCCTGGTGTCACGGGTTTTGTGGGCATGGGCAACGAACCTACCCCACTGCGTCCCGAAGAAGTCAGTCAGATCATGCGCCGGATGGAAGCCGAAGCACCCAAAATTAAAGTTACTTTCCGTCCCGGCCAAAAAGTGCGTATCATCGACGGTCCATTTAACGAATTTATTGGGACAGTGGGTGATATCGATATGGAGAAAGCGAAAGTCCGCGTGTTGGTGTCCTTTTTTGGGCGCGAAACACCGGTTGAATTGGACTTTTTGCAAGTAGAAAAAGCCTAGCAGCGACTGTGTCGCACTATCGATAGACCGTCAGCCGCTCCCGTAACGGGAGCGTGCTCTGTGTGCAAGGATCAAAAAAGTCATGGCAAAGAAAGTCAAAGCAGTTGTTACGCTCCAGATTTCGGCTGGCAAGGCCAATCCTGCCCCGCCAATTGGTCCGGCGCTGGCGCAGCATGGTATCAACCTGATGGCCTTCTGCAAGGAATACAATGCCCGTACCAGCAACCGTATCGGCGAGGTCATTCCCGCAGAAATCACCATCTTCACCGACAGCTCGTTCAAATTTATTCTCAAGAGTCCGCCCACTGCCTTTTTGCTTCGACGTGCAGCCGGTTTGGACAAGGGGTCTTCGGAACCTAACCGGAATAAAGTTGGCAAGCTGACTCGCCAGCAAGTCCAGGAAATCGCTGAGATCAAAATGAAAGACCTCAATGCGATTGATCTCGAAGGTGCAATGCACCAGGTCGAAGGCACCGCCCGCAGTATGGGGATCACAGTTGAAGGTTAAGCATCCCGCACAAAGTGGGAGGGCTTTAGCCCATTAATACCACGAGGAGATTAGAATGACTCAACACGGTAAAAAATTCCTGGCGGCCCTGGAAAAAATAGACCGTCAAAAACTCTACAGCCCCATTGATGCAATTACGCTTACCAAAGAAATTGCGCCGGCCAAGTTCGACGAAACGGTCGAAGTTCACATGCGTCTCGGTATTGACCCCCGCCACAGCGATCAGCAGATCCGCACCACTGTGATCTTGCCTCATGGTCTGGGTAAAACGGTACGCGTTTTGGTCTTCGCTGAAGGCGAAGGTGCTCGTATCGCTCAGGAAGCAGGCGCGGATTTTGTTGCTGACGACGAAATGATTGCGCGGATTGCCAACGAGGGTTGGACCGATTTCGACGTCGCGCTGGCGGTACCTGATATGATGCGCAAAATCGGTCGTTTGGGTAAGGTGCTGGGTCGTAAGGGCCTGATGCCTAATCCCAAAGGTGGCACCCTGATTCCGCCGGAAGACATTCCACGCGCCATTCAGGAAGCGCGTGCAGGCCGTATCGAGTTCCGTAATGACAAAACGGCCAATATTCATGTCCCGATTGGCAAGAAGAGCTTTACGGCAGAGCAGTTGAGCGACAATATGGCGGCGGTAATGGATGCCCTTCGTCGTGCGCGCCCTGCTGCGGCGAAAGGCACCTATATTCGCCGCGTTGTCTTGACCACCACCATGGGGCCGGGCGTCCGCGTTGACCCCAATGAAGCGCAAGCAATGACGGTCGGAGCGTAAAACGGCTGTTGATCTATCGATGCGACAGGCTTTTAACCGGAGACATGAGTTCTCCGGTTTTTTGTTATACTCGCGTGTACCATCCAAATTAGTATTTCAAGTTAGTCATCGAAGTTAGTATTCCACGCTAGTGACAGCATGGAACATTTGTGCTATTCTGAATGCATAGAGTGGTCCCGCCTCCGATCCCAGCCAATCAAGGGGGGGTAAAAAATCAGACCAAATTTTACAAAGTGGGGAGTTTGTAAAACTTTTTCCCCTCAAAACGTCAAAAGCGGGGGGGGGATCAGTCAAAAGTTTTAGAAGAGCCATACAACCTGACAAATACATGCTTGCTCTGAAAAAGATTTGAGGACCACAGTGAATATCCAATTCGTACAAGGGGATATTTTTTTAACCCGTATGCAGGCCATTCTGGTGGGCTTAAACGCGGCAGGACGCATGAATGTGACACCATTTTTTACGGCGTTACAGGATCAATATCCTGTCTTCATCAGCGATTACCGGAAGCGTGTCTCAGCAGGAAAAAATGCGCCTGGCAACGTTTGGGTGTGGCGCGACAATGTCCATTGGATGGTCGGAAGTATCGTACAAGAGACGCCTCAGAGCGCAGCGCGTTTGCGTTACGTCGAAACAACGCTGCTGAATTTATATAAGCGTGTGGAACAGGAAGGACTGCGCAGTTTGGCCGTTTATCTGCCCGTAGAACAACCTGAATGGGCAACAGTACAGGACTTGCTCAATCGTTACCTGCCTTTGTTTGGCCTGCCGGTTGTAGTTTACGAAACTTACCAGCGCCATATTTGCGCTGAACCCGAAAATTCTTAAGGTGAGGTCTGGTTCTGCAATGCATTTGTGCAGAGCGGTTGCCCATAGGTTAACCATTCTTCGAGCGTGGCGCTTGTCTCGCTTCCATTCATGACATCCTGCCATAGCCCGGTTCCCCAATAGTAATAGCGTTGTGTTTCGTTTGCCCATTGCGAAGGAGCCACAAAACCGCCGTTATAGCATGCCAGTGCGCCGCCCATATCCCATTCGGCAAACGCCAGGCAGCTTTCGAGATGTGCCATGCCGCGCCGGACATTGGTATCCGGATCGAGCATATTGTCACCGTTCTGAAAATTGAATGGCATGACCTGCATAATGCCAATCGCGCCCGCGCCCGAGATCGCTAATGGATCGCCACACGACTCCATTTGCATAATAATCGCGATGACATTCGGGTTCAGATCATACTCCTGTGCCCAGTGCTGGATCTGGTTTCGCCAATACAGAACGCCAGGCGCATAAAAAGTAGCCAGCGGCGCTTCAGGATTCTTGATATTTTGCGGTGCTTTTGAGCTGCTAAATGGCATTTTCCCCGAAGTCAGAATGCTGACCGCAATCAACACGACTCCAACAAGTCCAACGATACCCAGTGCCCGACGAAAGGTAAGCCAGGGAGCATTTTTTTTCGGTGTGGATTTAGGCGGCACTTTTTTAACCATGCCGTTTTAGGGTGTGATCAGTTGCAGCGGATTCGGGACAAACACCAACACGAACATAATCAGTGCGGCATAGCCCACCCAACGACGGCGCTTGTCTAGTGGCGTAACACTGTCCAATGGCACAGCGTAGAATCGTCCCAAAAGGAGCAAAATGAGCGTCCAGAGCAACCAGTTTGGATTGAACAGCGACAAAATCATAAACCCGGTAATCAAGGGAATATAGAGGCGGCGCGCTTGTTGCCCAAACAGGGTAAAAGTGACATGTCCACCATCTAACTGTCCCAATGGGATCAGGTTGAGTGCTGTAACAAATAACCCTGTCCAGCCCGCTTTCGCAAGTTGGTTGATAAAAACATCCTCTTCCCCATTGGGCAGAAATTCACCAAAGATAAGCGCTTTAGCGCCTGTGTAAATCAGCGAGTCGCCTTCCAGTACGTATGGTTCATCCGGCAGCGACTCTACCTTAGAGGTTGCCAGTCCGATAATCAGAATAGGAATCGCGACAATGAGTCCTGCTAATGGCCCTGCCGCTCCAACGTCAAACAGCACTTTGCGATTGCGCATGGGTGCCCGCAGTTGAATAAATGCACCGAGCGTCCCGAAACCACTGAAAGGCATCGGGATAAAGTAGGGTAGCGTGACATTGACCTTGTGATAGCGTGCCGCGAAATAGTGCCCCAATTCATGCGTCCCCAAAATGAGAATGAGGCTCAAAGCATAGGGCCAACCCCGCCAGATTTCACTCAACGGCGGAGCTTCTGTCTCATTTTGCAGCCCCGCTTGATGCAACGCCCCCACATAAAGCAGACTGAACACCGTTAGGACAAACAGCAGCGCATTCGGCCACCAGGGACGCGGCGGTGGGTGAATTCGGCCTTTAAGCGCCAAAATGATATGTTGTCCCTGTTCATTCGTGGATAACAGCGGATGATAGTCCAGCGGAGCAAAATTCGCTTCCAGCCGCTCATAGGCCGTTTCGCTATCAATACGCAGCCGTCCGGTGAATGCCAGACTAATCGAATGAGCTGGATCAGTGTCAACTTTATAAATATCCATCACAGAAGCAACTGTCATTTCAAGTTGTTCCATGTCGGAATTTTTCGGTTTTTCAACCGTTGAAACAGCGGGTGTAGGCGAATGATAATTGCCGCTCGCTATTGTCGATGGTTCATTCAGCATAGATCGATCCCATTACCCTGGCGGTATCTCGGCGGGCGGCGGAAGCATTTCCCACTCTCTCGACTCGGCATTGAGCGCCAGAATACCACCATTCAACATTCGTAAGTAGAGTGTAGCAACACTTGGTTCTGCCGAGTCAGATTGGTACATGCCTTCGTAAGAAACTTCCGGTCCCGCTGCCCATCCCAACCGATTTCGCACGTTTTCGTTTTCACGCCATACTTTACCAAACCCACGCATGGGTTGCAGCATGCCGCTGGGCGGAACGAGACTTTCATCACGTTCAGGCTGCCCCTCTTCAAAGTCATCTGGATATTGTGCCCACTGAGGCGACCTATCATCTTCAAAAATTACATAAATCCGATCTTCAGCAGCGACCCAGATCATACGACCATGCTCAAAATTCTGCTCCACTTGGTCTGAAACCTGCGGATCGGTAGCTGAGCAGGCTTCGGGTGGTGGTTCGAAAAACCAGACATCAGCGCAGCGCAGCGGAATAAGCAGTTCCTGTTCCACATTCGTTCCTAGCATATCAGCCGTCAGCACAAACCGAGCTACATCTCGATCACTAGCCCGTGTCCCGACCGTAATTTTTCCTTGTGCTTCCACATCCCACCGATAGATGCGCTCCCCATCATCATTGACCCTGTAGATTTGAGCTTGATCGGCACCTTTCACGCTCCAGAACAAGGTAACATTATCACCGGGAGTGACCGCTTCACTGTCTGTGGTGAAATATTCAACCGTCAGCCCTGCCAGCGTCGGTTCACGAGTAGCCGTCAGCGTTGCTGGAGCGGGTGTACGCGTGGGTGCGAGGAGATTAGTAGGAGATGGACCCAAAGTCGGCGTCGTAGCAGGTTGGAATGTCGCTGTATAAACGGGAATATTTGCCACACTGATGGCGGTCGGTGTTTCAGATGAGGCCGGAACTGGTGTTGTTGGCTCAAGCGTAAACACCACAGGTTGTGCATTTCCTCCACAGGCGGTTAGAGTGGCTAACAATCCCAGCACGAAAATAAAGGCTGTGCGATGCATCAAAACTGAACCTTGCCCAACAAGGGTAGTTCTTGAGTCGCGGGTGCTTCTACGGGAAGCGCAAAGGTAAAGGTAGACCCGCTGCTCCCTTCACTCCGTACCCAAATTCGCCCTCCATGGGCCTCAACTGCCAATTTGCAGAAAGCTAATCCTAATCCGGCTCCATTGGGTACATTTCGCTGCTTGACCCGCCAGAACTTATCAAAGACCATATTTTGAGCATCGGGCGGGATACCAGGGCCTGTATCTTTGATACGGATATAGACCTCAGTTCCCCCCGAAGCACTGCTTACAATAATTGTATCATTATCCGAGGAATACTTAATCGCGTTGTCGAGCAGATTAAGGATTACACGTTCAATCATGTCCTGATCAAGATACAGAACTGGCAAATCATCGGCCAGCGCTAACCGGATGTGCATATTTTTGTCCTCAAGCATCGGCTGAACTTGCTCAACTGCGCTGGTAATCACGGTATTGATCACAGAGTTTGTTCGGCTCAGCAACCGGCTGCCTTCTTCGAGGCGTTGGACATCTAACAAAGAGTCGATCATGCGCCGGACTTGTTCCTCACTACGAATCGCAACAGATAAGAGACTCTTTACGTTCGAGTTTTCGTGGTCGATAAGTTTATTGAGAGCCTGCAAACTCGTATAAACATTACCTAACGGACCCCGCATATCGTGATACACCATGGCACTTAAGTCTTGCCGCAGTTGCTCTAAGGCCAGTTGCGACGTCAGATCATATTCGATCCATTGAATCAAATCGCTATCAGCGCCCATGCTGATTCGTTTAGCATAAACCTGTACATTCCGGCTGGTTCCATCTTTGCACCACACCACCGATTGGAAGCGAACCTCCAGCCCTAACTTGAGGTTATCAAAACGATCCGCACCAATCGGTCCAGTTCCCATACGGTGAACGGCCATAATACTGAGATGAAGCAGCTCATCACGACCATACCCCAAAAATTCACTGGTGCGCCGGTTGACAGCGTGGATGTTTCCCTGCAAATCCGTAATGATAATGGGCACGATCACATCATCGAACAGGGAAGCATAACGTTGTTCTGCCTGTCGTGAGGCTTCCAGCAGCATCGCGCTGGCAAGGGCAGAAGCCCCCATTTCGCTGATCGTCGAAGTCAGGTTGACGGCATCGGATGTAAAGTAATTGCTTGCCGGGTGGGCAAGTGTCATCACACCGACAACATCCCCCGCATGGATCAATGGGACACACAGAGCAGAGCCTTGTTGTGGCGAGAGCGGCTCATTCGGCATGTGCAGCCAGAGCGGATTGTTTTCAATATCATTGATCACGACAGTGCGGTAATTATGCATGACAAACCCGGCCAGCCCATTCGCCAACACACACTGTATAACGGGCGTTGGGTCTACTTCACCCCCGCCCAGCGCGTAAACATTAACCTGCTCTTTATTTTTGACGGCTACAATGCTCGCATGCGGCGTTCCGAGCGCTTCAGCCGTCGCATTGAGTACGCGACGCAAAACTTCGGTAGACCGCAGTTCGGCATTTAATTCGCTTGCCAATCGGTAAAGCAGCGTTAACCGTAAAGTTTCGCTGAGCCGCGCTTGAAGACCGCGTGATGAGTTCATCGTACCAAACCCCTGTTCTGTCCAACCCTTATCATTGTAGCATAGGCTGTATATTATGTCGTTTTAGCGGGCCGCTTTAAGTAACGAATTGATACGGGTTTTAGATTTTCGCGCACCCCATTAATGATTAACTGTCGGGCTTCCAAATCACGTTGGAAATCCATCTCATGCGCCGGAATGATCAGCACCGGGCAATAATCCCAGCGTTCGATCCAACGATCATAGAGGATATTCAGCCGATGAAGATAATCGGGCGATATATCCCGCTCGAAGTCCCGACCACGTAATTTGATGCGCGCGAGCAGCGTGTTAACGTCGCTTTTGAGATATACGAGCAAGTCCGGCGGCGGCAGGAATGACCGGATACCGTCGTACAGATCACGGTAAGCCTGATAATCCCGTGGGTTCATCTGGCCCTGTTCAAACAGATTTTGAGCAAAAATTTCGGCATCTTCGTAGACACTGCGATCTTGCACAACAGAACCGGGATCGTCCACCAACTGGCGGTGATGTTGTAAACGGCGGGACAGGAAAAAGACCTGCGAATGAAAGCTCCAGCGTCTCATATCGGCGTAAAAGTCAGCCAGATAGGGATTCTCGTCTACGGCTTCGTAAAATGGATTCCAGCCAAAAGCGTTAGCGAGAATTCCGGTTAGAGTTGATTTTCCAACGCCAATATTGCCCGCAATGGCGACAAAATATTTATTCGGATTGGGCGGCTGAATCATTTTGCTTAATCCTCTTGGCTTAAACGCCATTGGCGATGCTGATTGATGCGCATTTTTTCAAGATAAGCCTCTTCCAGATCCACACCGGCATAGTTTGCCAGTTTGACGATATAAGCCAATACATCTGCTAATTCGTCCCGAATATCTGACAAGGAGTGATCCTGCTGCCCCATTGTTTGGGAAATCCAGCGTTTCGCAAATGCACTGGCTAATTCACCTACTTCTTCTTGCAACAAAAGGAAATTGAAGTAGGGATCGGTGGGAAAATGTTTATCATAGTCAAGCTGGCGGTGAAAACGCTGAAAATCGCCTAACCGCCGCGCGGTATCTTCGAGTGCGAGCTGATCGGATCGGATCGTTGAGGAGACAACCGGCGATTCTGTTCCCATACCCGGTAGGGATTGTTGATGAGGCCCTGCTCCTAAGGTACCCCGTACAAGTTGGAAAATCGCATCTCGATCTTCTGGGTTTCGCACAAAATCCATATTATTGGTATCAATGGTCAGGATCGGTGATTTATCGTACGCGCTGAAAAACTGTTCATACGCGAGACGCAGACTGTCAATATAGGCCGTCTCCATGTTACGTTCATAAGGTCGGTCACGGGCAGTAATCCGGTTCATGAGAGTCGTCGTGTCTGCTTTCAGGAATACGACCAGATCAGGCAGTACAATATTTTCAGCCAGCGCTTCCTGAACGCTGTAGTAAGTTTTTAATTCATCCCCACCCAGGTTCACCTGGGCAAAAAGCCGGTCTTTGTCAAACATATAATCGCTGATCAATGGACGCGGGATCGCAGCGAGTTGGCGCTGCTGATGATAACGACTGAGGAGAAAGAAAATCTGAGTCTGGAAGGCGTAGCGAGACCGATCTGTGTAAAAATCAGAAAGGAACGGGTTTTCTTCAAAAACTTCTAAAACTAATTGGGCACCCAGTTCTTTTTGTAAAATACGGGACAGCGTAGTTTTGCCAACACCGATTACACCTTCAACAGTGATATAAGCTGAGGTTTTATCCATGATCTTTACCTAAAAGTAGAGGTAATGCAGAGAAATACCGGCTTCGGCCCCACATTACCGAAGCCTAATGCCCAAAAGTATACGCCGCCAAGTATCGACTGTCCACCACTATAACCTGCGATTGCGTTAAAATCTGCTATAGGTAGGATTAGAATGATCAAGATTCGCATAATATGGATTGTGGTCCTGCTCGTTACGCTGGCAGCCTGCAATTTAAGCACCGAGCAAAAACCGCCCAAAATCACTCAAACTCCAGGGCCTACTACGATTGAAGCTACGCTGGTATCTCCATCTTTTCCAACGCTGGAACCGTTTACAGGGCCATACGGAGATGCAACTCCTTTGGTGAGTGGTGTGTGCTTTGAATATCTGAGCACACTTGATGGGACAGCTTGGGTATGGACAACGCCCAATGCTTTAGCTGCATTTTATGATCAGGTTGACACGGCAGGACTATGTGCGGAGCCTATCGCGCGATGGCCGTTCGACTTCAGCGGGCAAGTGTTGGCTGGGGCTGTGAATACGGCAATTGGATGTGACGCGGCACATCGATTTCTTGATCTGACGCAAGATGATAGCGCGAAAACAGTCACCCTATGGCTTCAGTTCGAGGTGTTACCGGGCTGTGATTATGAGCTGGCGCAGCCCTTTCTGATCGCCCTTCCTCGCCCGCCCGATGGCTACTCGATCAAAGTACAGGTAGAGTAGAATTGACCCTCACACTGCTGCGGCCTATAATCGAGGCTAGAGTTCTCATGCGGCGCGATGAGGAATAAACAAGCCCATGTTGCAGATAGCCTGTCATGCGTGGTCATTTAATAATCTCAGTCTGGAAGATGCAATTGGCACTATTGCTCGCCTTGGCTTCCGGTATATTGATCTCGGGACGGGGCCGCATCTGAATGTAGACAGCGCGGCGGAAAATCCCCAAGCGGAAGCTAGCAAAATTCTCCACTTGCTTGATCAATTTCACCTGACCCTGACCGATCTGTACTTGATGCTGCCCTTCATCAATTCGGCTGATCCCGAAGCCCGCGAAACCCAACTCCACCTCTTCGAACAATTAATCCCCTTCGCGACAGCACTTGGCACACCAGGAATCACTATCTCACCGGGAATTGTGCAAAAAGATGGCTTTGATCACAGCCTGGCGCGATCTGTTCCAGCATTGATGCGGATGCTGCAAGCCGCCGAAGATACCGACTTACGTATTTCTTTTGAGCCGCACATGGACTCGGTGGCGCAGAAGCCTGAACATGCCTTGCTGCTGCTGGAAGCAGTCCCTGGCTTGAGCATTACACTCGACTATGCTCACTTCGTGTTCCAGGATCTGGAGCGGCGCGAGATTCAGCCGCTGATGGAACATGTCGCACATGTGCAGATTCGGCAGGCAAAAAAGGGAAGCCTGCAAACCGCACATGATGAAGGCACCCTGAATATCCAAGAGCTGCTGCATGACCTGCACGAAGCGGACTATCGCGGATCTGTGTGCATCGAATACATGACGACTTTCGGCTGGCACGGCATGAAAAAGCTGAGCATCAGCCACGAAACGGTGCGGACACGGGATGCTATTCGGGCGGCACGATCGCGGATCGAAGCGGCGCCCACCGCGCGCTGATCATAAAAGTTGCGCCTCCGGCATTGCAACGATTTTCAAACCGCCCGTGAGTTAGGAACCGGTATAAGTAGGCTGAATCGGGTAGAAAACAGGTTATTTGAGGCACCAAAAGACTATTTGATCAACTAGCAGTTCCCCTTTGACGTTTTTTTCACCTCATTCATTTTGTCCAATTTTTGGCCGAAAAATGGCCGCAAAGCCTCGATAAGGAGACTTCGCTTCTGGCATTCTAGTGATCAGAGTGATGCGCATCACGCTTCCTGAAACCGGACCTAGATAAAGAGGAAAACACGATCATGAAGCGTAAGATGGTAATTCTGACCCTATTGGTAATTTTCGCCCTGTCGCTAACGGCATCGGTTGTGATGCCCGGCTCGACCACAACCCACGCAGCAGCCAAAAGCGGCGTAACCACACTGGCTTCACTGCGATTTACCGAGTACGATCTGCTGAATCCGCCAGAATGTCCGAGTCCGATTGATCCGGGGTGCTAATCGGAAGGGTGGGGCGAGCGGGATCGCCCCACTACTTTTTTTAAACGGGAGCCTGTACCAAATTACGTCGGGCAGCATCAATGTCAGCCTGGATGTCGGCAATAAGCTGGTCGCGTACTGCTTGTTCCTCGATTTGTCTAGCAAAAGGTAAAACCGCTTCTAACTGGCTCACGGCGGCTTCAAAATCCTGTTTTTCAAACGGGAGATAAGCACGCGCATACCGGGCCTGGACACCTTTTACCCGATTACCGAGTTTGTGATAGCGCTTGATCGCGGTGGTAAAAAGCTGCTCGGCAAGCAACCAATTTTTCCGCTTGCTCTCGATCATACCGAGCATGTGAATCTCGATGGCACAATTAAAATACTGGCGCAGAGACCATTGTTTGCTCCACGCTCGAATGATATAACTTCTAGCCTGTTGGTAGTTCTGCTTTTGGAAGCACAAAAACCCCTGGTAGTGATAAACATTGGCTTGAAAATGAGGGCTGGCACTGTTCTTCGCAACCGCCCGATAGACACGCAGCAGGTGCTGCTTGTAATGCGGTGAGTAGGTATCCTGGTACTGGTAACTTAGAGCCGAGATCATTTGGCTGAGGGCTGAGAGAACATATTCCGAATTACCCGCCCTGGCAAAGTACAAAAAGGCTTGTTGAGCGGCCATAAAATTTTCGGTGTATAAGTTTTGATGCGCATAAGTGCGAGCTAAGGTCAGATAAACACGGCCCATTACAAAGACATTGTTTTGCCCCCTTGCACTGGCCAAAATCGCTGTCGCCTGGGCTTCGACCTCTAAACGAGGCAACTGTGCGGCCTGGGCATTCAAACGCTCAGCGTGCGCCATTAGAGACAGGCGGGGGTCTTTCGATGTTTCGGCATATTCAATGGCCGTATTGAACGCGATTTGGGAACCATCCTGGGCAGAGGATAGATACAAAAAGATACCCCATTGACGGTAGGCTTCCGTAACTAACTCGTAGTTTGGTAAAGAGAGCGCGGTCTTGAGGACGGGCATCAGTGTATCACGCCAACGTTTCCACATTCCGCGGGACAACCAATAATCGGAGCGGAGTGATAAGCCCAAACGGATCACTTTCTCCCGGTGATCGCCTTTTGTATTTACGGCAGCGATCACATAATCGGAGATGTCTTCCAGCAAGTTGAGGATTTTCTGGGGTGACTGACGGTTCTTGGAGATGAAGGACAGCCATTCATCACAGATGTCAGTTGCAATTTGGGCAAGCTGTTCTTCATGTGGAATTTGGGCGGGATCGTAGCCGGGAAATAATCCCAAGTTCCGCAGAAAATCGGCTTGATCCTCATCGGGTGAGAAGCCATCGTCCGGTGACTCTTCATCAAAATCCCAATAATCTGATGCATCCTGATCCATAAGATTTTCCTTGATTTTTGTGGACAGAACTGAAAATCACTTCTGATCCATTATAGCTTGCAAACCACGACCAATAGAACACTTTTCCGTGTTCCGTTAGGAACCATAGAACTTCACTCCCGCTAAGCTCCTCGGCTTTAAGTTAAATGTTTTCCGGCGAATGACCCCCTCCCTCAATGCTTCCCCGCTAGCGCAAAGACGGGCTTAAAGGCAGTCTTTCTACGGGGCAAGGGAGCAAACCGGGCACAGCAAGACACGTTTCTACGGGAAAAAGGGTTTAAGTTGACACCAATGGAGCTATTCTCGGATAGCCCCTACGACCTTCGGAAAGCTATTCCTACTCGGCGGCACCTGACGTCGGGCGTTCATCAGGCGGAACCCAAGCGCCAACGCGAAAGTGAATATTCGCTGTCGTTACCGTGCTGCCATCGTTCAGCGTGACCACGGCATAGAGGTCATGTTCACCGGGCTGAAGCGTCCACCAATGATCGAATGGAGATTGGGTAGTTGTGGCTAATTCAACATCGTCCAGCCAATAGGTGACTGTTTGGGCATTGGTCGGAACCGCGATGGTCAGGCGAATACGCTGCTGATCGGGAGGGAGCAAGGGAGTCAGGCGGAAGATGGTATACGGATCGGGGGAAAGCAGCCGAGCCGGAACTTGTTCCCCGCCGACAATTTTGGCACCGACCGGAGGCTGAGGGATGCCCTGGCGGATGGCCCAATCGCGGGCTTCGGGTGGGAGAACGAGGTAGACCTGATCTACCCTTTCTTCCGGCGGTGTGGTTTCATCCGCTAACAGCCCGGTGCGCTGATCAAGGGTATAGGTCTGATAGAGATTATCGTATTCAGTCGGAATGGTACCATCGATGAACCACTCCCAACGGGTTTTAGGGCATGCTTCAGTAGGCAACAGGCCGGAGGTGGCACAGACTTCAGCGCGCACCACTCCTTCGGGAACGGGGAATTCCAGTTCGGGCTGCCCAACCAGCACGCGCCGCATAAATTCACTCCAGATTGGCCCAGCTCCGCTGATGCCGCTGACCTCGACCATGGGCGTATTATCAGCATTACCGACCCATACGCCTACCACCAGATTGGGCGTATAACCGACGGTCCAGTTGTCGCGGAAGTCAGTTGTCGTGCCTGTTTTGGCGGCAGCAGGACGCCCAATATTGAGCGGGCTGGCGGGTCCAAAGGATGGAATTCGGGCGGAATTATCACTCAGAATATCGGTGATGAGATAAGCAACACGCGGATCGAGCACCGGCTGGTAGTAGGATGGTTGTTCCCACTTATAGAGCACATTCCCATTCCGATCCCGCACTTCCAAAATTGTCACCGGATCGAGACGATAGCCGCCATTCGCAAACGCAGCGTAGGCAGCGGTTAATTCTACCAAACGGACCTCGCCCCCCCCTAACGTCAGGGAGAGATCGAAGCGGCTGGTATCGGTGAGGGTGCCGATACCCAGCCGGGTGGTCAGGCGGATGAGTGAATCTATTCCAATGTGATCCAGCGTGACGACGGCGGGAATGTTATAGGACGAAGCCAGCGCTTCACGAATCAGCACCGGGCCATGTTCGACCAGACCATAGTTGGCGGGGGTGTAACTTTCCAGGCGGCGTGTCACAAAGGGTGTGCCAATGTCGAGGATCATGGTCGCCGGAGTCCAGGGTTCGGCCTGGGTCGGATCAAAGGCGGCGGCATAAGTGAAGGGCTTGAGCGCTGAACCGGGTTGGCGAGGCATCAACGCCGCATTGACGGCTCCATCAATGCGCTCGTTGAAATAATCGGGACTCCCTAACATCGCGAGTACCTGTCCGGTATAAGGATCAAGGGCGACCAGCGCCGCGTTGTGGGCATTATGCGGCGGCTCACCTTCGGGCGGGTTGTTGAGCCAGTCGAGATGATGGTTTGTTGCTTCCTGAGCCGCGTATTGCCAGTCTAAGTCCAGCGTCGTGGTGACTTCCAAACCGCCTTCCAGCAGTTTCTCCGGGTAATCTCGCTCCAACTGCGCCCAGACCATGGAGACGAAATGCGGAGCTTCGATTGGGTAGGGAGCCGCCGCATATTGCAAGGTTTCTTCAAACGCCTGATCCGCCTGCGTCTGGGTGATATAGCCATGTTTGACCATCAAATTGAGGACGATTTCCTGGCGGGCTTGTGCCATTTCAGGATTGGTCAGCGGATCGTATTGAGAAGGGGCCTGGGGAAGTCCAGCCAGCATGGCACATTCGGCCAGAGTGAGTTCGGCTGCCCCTTTGCCAAAATAGGCGCGCGAGGCTGCCTCAATGCCGTAAGCCATATTGCCGTAGTATGTCTGGTTGAGATAAATTTCGAGAATCTGGTCACGCGAGTAGCGGCGGGTTAGCTGGAGTGCCAGCACACTTTCGCGGAGTTTGCGCTGCAAGGTGCGCTCGGAACGCTGGTAAGGATCGAGGAGGAGATTACGGGCGACTTGCTGCGTGATCGTACTGCCGCCAGCGACCACTTCGCCGCCGGATAAATTGATCCAGAACGCCCGCATGACGCCTTCGATGTCCACCCCAGGGTGGCTGTAAAAATTAGCGTCTTCGGTGGCAATGGTCGCCTGGGACATACAGTCGGGTAGATTGTCGAGCGCAACCAGTTCATTCACGCCGGTTTCGGGATCGGTAATGGCATAGAGCAGGCGGCCCTGCCGATCATAGATACGCGTGCTGGGAAGAGCCATGCCAGAGGTGAGCGCATCGATACTCGGCAGGTCGGAGAATACCCACTCATAAAGCGCGATCCCGCCAATTGCCAGCAGAAGCAGCAGAGACAGCAGAAGCAGCTTGACCTTTTGGCGGCGGTGACTTGTTTTCCAAGCATGCCAGAATCGTTTCATGGTCCGAATTCCTCTCTGGACTTCATTGTAGGGAGTTCCGGCCCGGCGCGATAGGCGTTGAGATTACGATTAACCCACGTTTATCCTGTGATTAGCTGGAGGATTCATCGTCTTCCGGTTGGAAAACCTCCAGATCCCCGGTGTCGGTATCGTAGGTGATGCGCCACCCCGTGATGGTCGCCGTTGGTTCCAACCCGGCATCAGTCAGGATGGCAGTCCACAGATCGGAATCCAGTTCGATGCCGCGCGGACCATATTCGGTATCGACAATAAGCGTTATTTCGGAACGACTTTTGATGATGCGGGCCACCATGCCAGCGTACTGCATTCGTTTCTCCTTTTGGTGTAGTGTAACGCACTGCGCCTTTTACGCATACAAGCGCAGCCGGTATAATAAACCAGAAAATTTGCTTACGGATCGGATTATCTGCATGAAAGTTGATCAACTGGTGCGGTGCAGCCGGGAACTGTTAGGGTTAGAACTCGGTCCTGACGTTCAGCGGGCGTTTAGTGTTTATGCTGACGAACTCTTGGCATGGAATGAGAAATTCAACCTGACGGCCATCACCGAGCCAGATGCGATTGAGATGCGGCATTTTCTCGATTCACTCACCGTGATCAAAGCTGTTCCGATGACGGCAGGACAGCGAGTGATCGATGTGGGGACCGGCGCGGGATTCCCCGGACTGCCGCTGCGGCTGATGTTTCCATCCATCGAACTCACCTTGCTCGAGGCGACGGCGAAAAAAACCAGTTTTTTGGAACATATCAAAGCCCGGCTGAACCTGAACAATGTGCGGATTGTTACGGCGCGGGCGGAAGAAGCGGGACAAGATTCCGCTCACCGCGAACAGTTCGATGTGGTGGTGGCGCGTGCAGTGGCGCAGATGCAAGTGTTGGGGGAATATTTGCTGCCACTGTGTAAGGTTGGGGGAAAGTGTGTCGCGCTGAAGGGCGAAAACGCTGTGTCGGAGGCGCGACAGGCGGAACAGGCGCTCAAGATTTTGGGCGGGCACGTGAGTAAAGTGGTGGAGATGGAACTACCGCAGGTGCCTGAAACACATCATCTGGTTGTCATTCAGAAGGTGGCAGCGACACCACCCCAGTATCCACGGCGCACGGGTATGCCTACCAAAAGACCGCTAACTTAAGTTCGCGCTGGTAATAGAAATGACCTGCCCCTGGCGAATTTGCCAGCGAGTTGCGTGGGATAAAAAGTCGGGCGTAAAAATATCGGGTTCGGTAGTAGTCAGCAGTATCTGCGTGGCTCCCTGAATCCGGTTGAGAAGATAGGCGCGACGCGCGGCGTCCAGTTCGGCCACGACTTCATCCAGCAGCAGGATCGGCCATTCGCCCAGCGTATCGTGCATCCATTCGAGTTCTGCCAACTTGAGCGCCATCACGCCGGTGCGGGCCTGTCCACGTGATCCATATAGTCCTAAGTCACGCCCATTAATCATAAGCCGCAGTTCATCACGCTGTGGACCGAGGAGTGTCATACCGCGCTCAATTTCTTCGCGCTGCACAGCAGTCAGCCGTTCCTGGAATTGGGCGGCGATATCCTTTGCGTCAAGCTGGCGGTGCAAATCTAACCCTAGTACGCCAAACGACAGTTGACCGCTGGGATTGGCGGCGGGCAGAAATCCCGGTTGGTACTGCAATTCGAGGTCTTCGCTGCCGCCCGACAGATCGCTGTGGACCGCACGGGCTTTCACTTCCAATTCGCGGAGAAGCCGCTGGCGACCCGCCACAAGGACCGCACCGGAGGTGGTTAACTGGTCGTTCCAGTAGTCGAGTTGATCGGGACTAGCACGGTTTTCGGCTATCTGTTTGAGCAAGGCGTTCCGCTGCGAGAGCACTTTCTCAAAAACATTCAAGGCCTGGCAGTACTCGGCATCGGTCTGGCAGAGGGTTACGTTCATATAGCGGCGACGTTCAGCAGGTGGACCTTCGATCAGGGCGAGGTCCTGGGGCAGGAACATCACCACATTGATCTGCCCAATCAGATCCATCACACGGCGCGCAACGCCGTTAACCCGAATATCCTTGTGAAAACGTGAGCCATTTGACCCATCGGGCATTTCGGTTAAGGTCACTTCAATGCGATTGTACGTGCGTTTGATACTAACCACCTCAGCCCCGATTTTGGCAAAGGGGAGCATGTCCCGGTCCGCATCCCAGTTAATGAGTTGACGATCTGACGTGGTATAAGGTGAACGTGAGGTTGCCAGATAATAGACTGCTTCGAGCAAGCTGGTTTTGCCCTGGGCGTTGGAACCATAGAGCAAAATTGGGCCGGTGGGGAGCGGCATTTCTAACCGGGCGTAGTTGCGGAAATTTTGCAGGGACAGATATTCAATATGCATCGTTTTCTTCCAAGAATTGGATGACAATTATACCTTACAGGAGAGCAGAATCCCACCCGGCTTTGCTTTTCAATCTAAACGTCGGTAACATCCTGACTTATTTGCTTAGCGTCGTGGAGAGCGATACGGTGCTTTACTGGATCATCGGAATTATTGTTCTGACTGTTGCACTGTTTATTCTGGATAGAGAGATTTATTTTTATGAAGCCGTCCATCTGGGGCCGCGCGTACAGGGATGGCTCTATGATCGATGGGCCAAAAAGTATGATCAGGGCAAACACGAAAGCCAAGCCCAGGACAGCGAACTGTTGGCCCGTCCATTGATAGAAGCACTGGCTGATGTGCCAGAACCTTTTGTGCTGGATATTGCCACGGGCACAGGACGACTTCCCGCTGTCCTGCTGAAAGAGTCGACTTTCAAAGGACAAATCATTGCACTCGATATTTCGAGGGAGATGCTGGCCCAAGCAGCGGAAAAGATCAAACCTTTCAGCAACCGAGTTACGCTGATACGCCACACGGCGACGGCTCTACCGTTTCCCGATCAGTGCTTTGACGTGGTAAGCTGTATGGAAGCGCTGGAATTGATGCCGAACATGGAAGAGCCGCTGGCTGAATTCGCGCGGGTGGTGCGTCCGGGCGGCGTACTGCTGACGACACGGGGCACCGAAGCTTCGGGGCGAGTACGCAAAATTGTGGGAGTCGACAAGTTTGCGGAGTTGTTGCAGGCGGCTGGGTTTGAACAGATCAAAATTATCCCCTGGTGGAAATGTTTTGATCGGGTATGGGCGCGTAAAGCCGGGCAGTCTGCACCTGCGGGCGTCAAGGGGCTGACCGATGTATTTCAGTGTCCGAAGTGTGCTGCACTCACCCACACTACTTCGCATTCCCTGAAATGCAGCCAGTGCCAAGCGGAATTCATCATCTCACCCGACGGGATCATTCTGGCGTAGGCCTTTATGCGAAAGTATTTGACTATTTGGGTTGGCGAAGTCGCTTCGACGGTTGGTTCGGCGCTGACGAGTTTCGCGCTTGGGGTGTGGATCCTCGAAAAAACCGATTCTGTCAGTCTTTTCAGTTTAAATTTGCTGCTTTATGCCGTGTGCGGATTACTGGTGATGCCTTTTGCCGGGGTGGCAGCGGATCGCTGGGATCGCAAAACGGTGATCATCCTAGGAGATGCAGGTGCAGGTCTTAACTCACTGGTAGTTTTCTGGTTGGCGACCAGTAACCAGCTTGAAATCTGGCATGTGTATATTCTGACGGGAATCGGGTCGGCATTGGGCATGTTCCAATGGCCTGCTTACAAAGCGATGATTCCGATGCTCGTGCCCGCCAAACAACTGGGGCGCGCCAGCGCACTGTCCCAGGTCGGGGATGCATTAGCGGAACTGCTTGGCCCAACTATAGCAGGCGCTTTGTATGTGATGTCCGGCATCGGGTTGAGGGGGATTCTTTTTATTGACTTCGGCACTTTTCTATTGGCCACTGCCATCTTGATCTTCATGCCTATTCCTCGGCATATCCCGGCGATACCCGATAGTAAAACACACCATTCGGTGATAGACGATCTACGGGCAGGGTGGCAGTATATCGCTCAGTATCCCGGTTTGCTGGGGTTATTGGTGTACTTTGTGATCTTTAATTTTTTTCTCGAACTGATCTATCCATTGGCGCTGCCGCTGATCTTCCGAATCGCAGAGCCGGATGCCGCTGGACAGGCGATGTCAAAGATGGCCGCCGGGATGTTCGTGGGGATCGCCATCATGGGGATTTGGGGCGGACCCAAGCGGCGGATTCATGCTATTCTGATCCCCGGTATTCTGTCAGGGCTGTCTATTGCGCTGGCCGGGCTGCGACCTTCGCTCACGCTGATCACCGTGGGAGGTTTCGGATATTATGCCCTGCTGCCCATTATACAGGGGGCAGATGAGGCGCTATGGCAGTCTAAAGTCGTACCGCACATGCAAGGGCGTGTTCTGGCGATTCGAAGCGCCATCTCGTATTCGGTACGACCTGTCACCCTGCTGCTGGCAGGCCCGCTGGCGGATCACGTTTTTGAGCCGCTCATGAGCGAGAGCGGGGCGCTAGCAGGCAGTGTAGGAGAGATTTTTGGCGTAGGACCGGGGCGTGGAGTTGGACTGCTCATTACGGTATTAGGACTCCTGTCTTCGGTGGCCGCATTTACGGTATATTTGCATCCGCAGGTGCGAAACGTGGAAGAGGAAATGCCCGATGCATTAATCCTAGAAGGAAAAATATTATGAATCCCTCACAACCTTTTTTGAACGAAGCCTATGTTGGTGGTCTGACTGAATTTAAGCAAACTTATCCCTTTTACAACGTAGAAGAACATGATGCGCTGCGCGAGCGCGAGTATGGCCGCCTGGACCGGTTGGGGCATGTTTACCTGGATTATACCGGGGGCGGATTGTATGCCGAGAGCCAATTAGAGGCTCATATGCGAATGCTTCGCGACGGCGTGTATGGTAATCCGCATTCGAGCAATCCAACTTCTCAACGGATGACCGATCTGGCGGAACATGCGCGGGCCTATGTGCTCGGCTATTTTGATGCATCACCAGACGAATACACGGTGATTTTCACACAGAACGCCAGTGGAGCGCTTAAACTGGTGGGCGAGTCGTATCCGTTTGGCCCCGGTGATCGCTACGTCTTGACGTTCGATAACCACAACTCGGTGAATGGAATCCGGGAATTTGCACGATCCAAAGGCGCGACGTTTACCTATGCGCCGGTGATGCCGCCCGAACTTCGAATAGACGAGGCACGGCTTCTGGCCCAGCTTGATCAGGCGAAGCCGGGCACAAATAACCTGTTTGCATACCCGGCGCAGTCGAATTTTTCCGGTGTGCAGCACTCGATGGAATGGATTACACGGGCGCAGGAAAAAGGATGGGATGTGCTGTTGGATGCCGCGGCTTTTGCGCCATCCAATCAGCTTGATCTGAGCCGGTGGCATCCTGATTTTGTATCGCTGTCGTTCTACAAAATATTCGGTTATCCCACTGGGGTTGGATGCCTGATCGCGCGGCGGGATAAACTCAACAAGCTGCGCCGCCCCTGGTTCGCGGGCGGAACAATTACTATAGCATCGGTGCAGGGTGATGGATATTACCTGCGCGAGGGGGAAGCGGCCTTCGAAGATGGTACGATAGATTATCTCAACATTCCGGCGATAGAGATCGGGCTGCGGCATATTGCATCGGTGGGAATCGAAACGATTCATTATCGCGTGATGTGTCTAACCGACTGGCTGATCCGGCATCTGCTCGATTTGCGGCATGAAAACGGCATGCCGCTAATTCATTTTTACGGGCCAACACATACCCAGATGCGCGGGGGAACGGTCACAATCAATATGTTTGATGCGGCAGGCAAGCTGTTTGACTATCGCGATGTGGAGGCCAAAGCAAATCAGGTCAATATTTCGCTGCGAACCGGGTGTTTTTGTAATCCGGGCGCGGGCGAGCAGGCACATGGCTTGAGCCGGGAAGACCTGGCCGATTGTTTTGGCAAGGCCGAGCGTATGACGTTTGAAAGCTTTATTCAAGCGATGAGCGGGCGGATCAAGGATGCGGTAGGGGCAATCCGTGTTTCAGTGGGGATTGCCTCTACTTTTTCGGATGTCTACCGTTTTATCGAATTTGCGCGCACCTTCTTAAACCGTCCCGCTTAGACATCAAGTAAAATGGGCACATCTAAGCGGTAGGCCAGATAGAGCGCCTGGAAAAAGTGTTTCAGCGACACAATCGACGCATCATCGCCCGCGGCTACCCGGTGCAGGAAGGGAACATGATCGTTGATCCAGTCCTGGGAGGGCGGCGTGGCAAGCTGAATCATCACATCGGCGTCCAGATTGGGCGAGATGCCGCCGAAAAATTGCAGCAGCAGAGCAGCATGTGCCGGTTTGATTGGGCCGGAGAGAAACAGTAATTCAAAAATCTGATTGCCGGAGATGGAAAAGTCGCCCATACGACGTTCAAGCGGAATTGGGGATTCAAGGAAAACGCCCTGCTGAACACGGAGCGGGGAGGCAGCATCGCCTGTGTAGCCCATTTCGCGCACGGCTTTTTGCAGCAGCATAAACGTGAGCGGGTGACTGTTATCGGGTAATTGGTCGAGCAGCCAACGTTCAGCCTCGGCGGACAGCGGATAATTGATTGCACCGATGCAGCCAAAGGATGTCTCTGAACGGTTGGCCGGGCATCCCACGCAATACGGCTCGTAGAGTTTCAGCTCTTCAGCCAGATCGAGCAAATCCTGGATCACGATGGTTTCGGTTTCTTCAGTGCCGTCAGCCGTATGACGCACCATTTCAAAGCCCATAAACTCTGGTGAACGCATATCTCCCTGGCGGCGATAGAGTTCAATGATAGTTTGTGCTCGTTCGCGGCTCTTGAGGCGGCCCATCAGCCCGGCAATCGTCAAGGCCCGTTTGGGTTCGCTGTCATAGCCGATCATATAATCAATACCCATAGTCATCCTACCGTTGGTAACAAAAACTGCCTCACATGTGGTGCGAGGCAGCTGGCTATCATAACACGAACTGGTTAGCGGATGGGAAGGTCGCTCGGTGTTCCTTCGAGTAATGAGACATAGGGTGAGCTGATCCAGCCCTGTTGACCGTTATACGTCACCAGATACCACGCACCATTCCGGTTGCGGCCCTCAATCACGAGTTCGGTATCCTGCGGAATACTGCCGATTTCGTCCGCCTGGACGCTGGCGTTGTTGCGCAGTTTGACGGTACTCAGGGTGCGGCCACGAACAGTTACGGCTGGTTTTCCGGACTCAGTTTCGGGTACAAATACGGAACCAAGCGGAGGAGACGGTACAACTTCGGTGCTGACCAACAGATCATAGGGATCACCCACAACGCGAATATACAGCGCCGATACCCACCCACGAATGCCCTGGTAGCTCACCAGATACCACGCACCGTTCCGGTTGCGGGCCTGAACTTCCACAATCGCATTTTGGGGGAGGCTGCCGATGACACTCGCGCCGTACAAACTGGGACCGTTACGCATATTGATGGTGTCGGTGGTACTGCCGCTCAGAATAATCGGCGTGACATTTTCCGGTGGAACCGCAGCGGGAGGCGCTACATCAATGTCTATACGCGGAATGTAGTCTACAAAATCGGGCTGTCCGCCGCTGGTGGTGTCTTTGTTAAATTCGTCGGGACGGGCAAAGAGATAAACCCAGTCGTTGCTAACCCATCCCTGTGAGCCGTTACCCATGTCGATGAGCAGCCAGGAGAGATCGGGTACGCCACCAACTACGACATAATTATCGGGGTAGAAGATCTGGCCGACGCGCGGATAACCCAGGCCAGGGCCACTACGGATATTCACGAAGTCACCGGTTGTGGCTGCGTAAACAGTGGGGCCGGGTTTCGCTGTTGGCGCGGGTGTCGCGCCAGCCGCTGCGCCGGTGGTGGCATCGACGGCCCACCATTTCACTTTGATCACCGCGCCGCCCGTCGCATCATAATATTCGACTTTCAGGTCATGATTGCCAGCGGTTAGCGCATAGACATCGACTTCATAGGTTGCTACGCCAGAAGATGAACCGTGCCACTCATTCACGATTTGGGTGACATCGATCCACATCTTCGCACCATCATCCACTGTCATCTGGAAACGCCAGCGCCCAGGGGTGGGGAAGTTAAACGTGGTTGTGAAGACGGCACTGAAATTATCGGCATTGACGCCTGTCGTGGGGGCATTGGTGCCCCAGTCGAAGTCAAGGGCATTGACGGTGGTCGATACCGCAACTGGATCAGTCACCGTCGTGTTGTTATAGAATTTGGCAGCCCAGTTGGAACCGGTATAAACCTGGCCGGATGTGCCAGTGCCGCCCGTTGTTCCAGTTCCACCCGCGCCCACATAACTCCACGATACCTGTACGCCCGCATTACCCGTGGCTTCGTAGTATTCGACTTTCAGGTCATGATTACCGGCGGTCAATTGATCGAGATCAATCTCGTAAACAGAAAAACCGCTCGATGAGCCGTGCCATTGATCAACAATGACGGTGGTATCGATCCACATGCGGATGCCATCATCTGCACCTGCTCGGAAGTGCCATTTACCGGCATTCGGGAAGTTTACTGTTTTAGTCCAGCGGACGCTGAAGTTATCAGCAGGGACAGTTCCATCGGGGGATCCAGTTGCCCAGTTGAAGCTAATCTGATCATCGGTGCGGGTCATCACCAGATTTCCGGCAATGCCGCTGGCATTCCAGCTATTAAAGTATTCGCCTTTCCACTGGGTGCCGGGGTTGGCTGCAACGGTGCGAACCGGAGCCAATGAAAGGGTTCCCACCAGCAGAACCACTATCATGACGGCGACCAAGCCGCAGATGATTAATTTACGCATGACGTTTTTCCCCAAGTGTGTTTTATTTACCAAATCGGTTGGACGGATTATAAAAAGTCCCCTACTATCGCGCAAACTCTGTTATCCTGACATTTTGCTGATGATGGTTAATGCTTTTTCGCGGCCAATTCAAGCGCATGCAGCGTTTGTTCAGCAGATCGCTTCCAGGTAAATCGTTTTGCTTGTTCATAACCCTTCGTGATCAAATCCTGGCGCAAGTTCTGATCAGTCAAAATCTGGTCGATAGCACCGCTAATGGCATCGACATCGCGCGCATTGATGAGCAGAGCTGCATCCCCAGCCACTTCAGGAAGAGATGATGTATTGCTGGTAATGACTGGAATACCGCAGCGCATGGCTTCGAGCACGGGAAAACCAAAACCCTCATGCAGAGATGGGAAGAGTAACGCCTCAGCCGCACTGTACAGCCCTGGCATATCTTCATCGGCGATATAACCGGGCATGACAATGCCTTCAACATCGCGGGTCCAGACCGGATCGTAGAGCCAACCCTCTGGCCCGGCCAAAACCAGTGATACATCTGGGTTGGTTTGTTTGGCGCGCCAATGCGCATACCCCTGCACCATGCGGGCAATATTTTTGCGGGGTTGCAGTGTGCCCAGAAATAGTAGATAACGAGGCGGTAAGTTATAGCGGGTGCGTACGGCGTCGCGTTTGGCTGGATCAGCTTCACGGTAAAGAGTTTCATTGACACCCGGATAAACCAACGCGATTTTGTTTTGAGAAATCCCGTAATGGGCCGATAGGTCACGGGCAGTGGCAAGCGAATCAGCAATGATCCGGGTAGCCCGTTCGGCACTGTATTTGGTTGACCAGTCCAGGTAGCGGCGCGAAAAGCCGGGATGTGCATTCGGGAAGTAGATATAGCCGAGATCATGCACTGTCACGACCGATGGGCCAGGAAAAAACAGCGGAAGCACATGAGCGGGCACAAACGTCACATCGGGACGATCTCGCCACAGTGCCCAAGCAAAACGGATATGGGTCCACATACGCCGCCAGGGAATAACGCGGTATTTGACATGCGGATTAGCGGGCAGCAGATTGGTGGGTGGGGTATCGCGGAAGTAAAGCAGATATTGATGCTTGTTGTTGAGTTCCAACAACGCACGTATCAATTGCAGGGCATAATTCTCGGTGCCTGTGCGTTTAGCCGCTGTAATTCTGCTCGCGTCGATGGCAATCTTTAACATAGCTAACTCTGTCCTGTGCGGCGAAAAATGAGCGGCAGCAGCCCGATGCCCGCTACCGTAAGCAGCAGCGGCCAATAATCGGTGGCATCGCTCAAATACTGTTCAGCGATCTGTCCGCTGGTAATCCAATAGGCGGTCACGGCGGCGACAAGGATCATAATACTCAAAAGTACAAGGCGGGCATCATGGGTACATTCGATCAGAAAGGTGAGCACTAGAGTCACGCCAAGGGAGGCAATGAGGAGTGGCCACCATTCAGCCGGATCGGGGCGGTCCTCGATAGCATAGACGAGGCCCGCTAACAAACCTGCTGTTACCCAGACATACAGCCCCACAAACAACAACCCACGCTCCCGGCGACCCGACAGCAGGGCGTGGAAGATCGCCGTGAAGGCGACGGCCAACACAATGAACCCGGCCAATTCAGCACTGGAAAAGTCCGGTAAATCGGTAATATCCTGCTCTTTCACAAATAAGTAGATCCCCAACACGAACAAAAACAAGGCGAGAGGCAACATTCCAAGTTGGTTGCGCAGCCGCCGCTGGAAAGATAAAGCGCGCGGTTGGCGCAGGCGTTCGGTTTCACCAAATACCGTATCCGTCATTGAAACGGTACGCTGTGCTGTGATCGTAGAAGCGCCCTCATCCAGTTCGGTTTGTGTTTCAGATTCGGCATCGAGTGGCAAGCGATCAAATTCATCATCTGTCATGAGTTGATACCTCCATCATGTTTAATTGTAACGACGCAGCGTCTGATGGCAACTTATGCTGGGCAGTGCTAAAAGCACACGGTACAATGCGAACATGAACAGGTTATGTGAGAAGGGGATTATGGCAGAGCGGGTCACTATTCTTGGTGTGTCTATCGATCCGGTAACATTTGAAGAAATGATCGATACTATAGCCATGTGGATTACACAGAGGGATCGTGTGTATCAAATTTGCACGGTCAGCCCTGAATTTGTGATGATTGCCCAGGATAATGCAGACTTTATGCGGGTGCTGCAAGAATCAGATTTATGTGTAGCGGACGGTGTCGGGCTGTTGTTTGCCGCGCGTTATCTGAGAAAACAACTACCGGAGCGCGTAACCGGATCGGATGGCGTGCCACTTATTGCTCAGCGGGCCGCGCGTGAAGGATGGACGATATTTTTGCTTGGTGCAGCACCCGGCGTGGCAGAAAAAGCTGCAAACCAACTGATGATACAATACCCTGGACTGAAAATTGTAGGGACATATGCGGGCAGTCCTGCACCCGAAGAAGAAGTTGCTATTGTCGAACGTGTAAATACGAGTGGCGCAGATATTCTGATGGTTGCTTATGGTGCGCCCCGTCAGGATTTGTGGATCAAACGCAACCATGAGCGGTTGAACGTTCGGGTTGCGATTGGCGTAGGGGGAACTTTTGATTTTATTGCAGGCGTGGTGCCGCGTGCGCCGCTCTGGATGCGCCGCTGGGCACTCGAATGGCTGTATCGACTTTATAAGCAGCCCTGGCGCTGGCGGCGAATGCTACGACTGCCGCGATTTGTGTGGGCCGTCATGCGATACCGGGAAAACACTGTACCTTAAGGGGAGTTCCGACGGTGACCATTTATATTGATGTCTCGGCAGCGATCAACAGCCAAGCTGGATTAGGCCGTTATACGCGCTCTATTACCCAAGCGCTGATCGAAGAGTTAGAACAGCCGCCCACGCTGTTTTACAACCGTACCAACCGCGCACAGACAATCCCAATGTGGGCGAATTTGCCACAACGCTCTGTCCGGTTGGGATATAAGCCCTGGCGGATGTTGGTGTATCAGGGACAGTTGCTGCGGCGCAATTTTGGGCGATTGGCTCCAGGGGCAACACTGTTTCATGCGACAGAACATTTGCTGCTTCCGCTGCCCGACACACCTACTGTGATGACCGTACATGATCTGATCTTCAAACTATTTCCGCAGCATCACAAAAAACTCAACTACATTTTTCTCAACGCCGCTATGCCGCTGTTTGTGCGCCGTGCCAACGCTATTATTGCCGTCTCGCAAGCGACTAAAAATGACCTGATCCGCTACTATAAGACGCCGGATCAAAAAATTACTGTTGTGCATGAGGCGGCGGCACCTCATTTTCACGTAGTGTCTCAATCCGAAGTGGCGCGGGTGCGTGAGAAATATAATCTTCCGTCGCGCTTTCTGCTGACAGTGGGGACCATTGAACCACGTAAAAACCTGTCGCGCCTGGTCGAAAGCCTGGTCCAACTCCGTAAGCATGACCACCGCCTCCAGCTTATTGTGGTGGGTGCCAAAGGTTGGCTGTATGACGATTTCTTTCGGCGGGTGGATGAATTGGGAGTGAGTGACAGTGTTCGTATTCTGGGTTACGTTCCTGATGAAGATTTGCCCGGTATCTTTCGAGCGGCGACTGTGTACGTGATGGCGTCTATGTATGAGGGCGCGGGATTGCCTGTTTTGGAAGCGATGGCATGTGGTGTGGCGGTAGTGAGCAGCCGCGAGTCAAGTATGCCTGAATTGGGAGCCGATATCCCACGGTACTTTAATCCTTACGATGTCAATCATATGACCAGCGTGTTACAGTCCGTGCTTGATGATGATCAACTCCGTGCTGAAATGGCGGCGGCTGGTCCTGAACGGGCGGCACGATTCTCGTGGCAGCGGGCGGCGCGTGAAACACTGGCCGTCTACCGGAGTGTGATGAAATGAGCGGCGCATCCCGCATTGGTCTAAGTACGGGCGCGCTTTATCCTGATTACACGACGGAAGATGCGCTAAATGTGGCAGCTAAATATGGGTATGCCGTGGTCGAGGTTTACATCCAAACACGCGGCGAGTATGTACCGTCATTTGTGAGCGATGTGAAGCTGCGGTTGGATGCACTAGGGCTGCGCATTCATTCCTTACACAACGATACACGCCACTTCGATCTGTGGTCACCTTATAAACGTCGCGCGGCTGAAAAGTTATGCTTTGTTTGAGCAGTTAATTAATATGGCGGCAGAACTTGGTGCTCAGGCGATTACGTGGCACGGGTATGACAAGAATCTCGATGATGATCGGATGTTTGACCGGTTTGCCGAAACCGCGCGCTACCTGGGATCACGCGCGCGTCAAGTCGGCGTCACCGTGACGATTGAAAATGTGAGTTGGTGTTGTTATGTCCGGCGGGCCGATCACATTTACCAAATACGCGATGCTAATCTACCGCTGGGCTTCACATTTGATCCTTTTCAGGCTATGGAAGCGGAGCAGACTCCGACGGAGATAATCCGGGCGATGGGGGATCGCTTAACCACCGTCCATTTGTCCGATTTCGGCCTTGGCCCCGTTCGACATATGGCATTGGGTGAGGGAATTATCGATTGGCGATCTATTTTTCGCGCGCTCGATGAGGTGAATTATCAAGGCCCGCTCATTATGGAAGCCCCTTATCGGGGCAATCTGGATGTGGTTGCAAGCGGCAGGCGTTTTGTGGAGCAGCAACTTGGGAACTTCCAAAGGAGCGAAGGATGATCGTTCGAGATGTGATGACTTCTAACCCCGTGACTGTTCAGCGCACCGATAGCCTGCGTAAGGCGGTAGACCACATGACTCAGATTGGGGCGCGCCGTGTGATCGTTGTGGATGATCAGGGGCGGGTTTGCGGTATTCTGACTGATCGGGATGTTCGTCTGGCGGTTAATTCTCCACTAGTACTACGCGAACGCTGGCAAGATGATATGCTGATGGATCATACTGAAGTTGATGCCTGCATGACGCCTGATCCAATCTGTATCAAACCGGATGCCCCGTTAGAAGAGGCCGTGAAGATCCTGCTAGAACGTAAAATTAGCGGGCTACCTGTGGTCGAGGACATCCAGTTGGTCGGAATTATCACGGTAACAGATATGCTGCGTGCATTGCAAACCTTACTCAGCACGCATTGAGGCGTTATCCATGCGAAATAACCGTGTATTATTTCCTTTCTTGCAGCCCCAATTTGCGGGTTAGACGTGCTAATTCTTCCTGCTCTGCCGCAGTCAATACACTCATTTCTTCAACGATGCCGTATACGTGTTCAGGCAGAATTTGTTCGATGAGCTGCCTGCCTTTAGCTGTGATATCGACACGCATAAAGCGGTTGTCAAGGCTATCTCGAACACGCTGAACCAATTCTTCACGTTCCAGATTTTTGAGCACCGTGGTCATATTGCCTGTGCTGGTCAGTAATTTGGCGGCCAGATCACGTTGAGAGAGTGTGCCGAGATGATAGAGCGCTTCTAATACCGCAAACTGGCTAATCGTCAAATTACAGCGGTCCAGATGATCTGATGTGCGCTTCATCGAGGACTGTGCTGCGCGATGGAGCTTGATATAAGTGTCCAGAGCACGTCGTTCTTCGGTTGTTCCCGCATATTTTGTTCCCATTGGCGTATTTTTTATATATCTCTTATGACTAATTACTTGACAGAGATATTGTAGCTGCTTAAACTCTTTAATGTCAAACAGTTCGATGTTAAACTGTCAGAGATAGGAAGAGAACAATGCAGCTTCATGGTATCCATCATGTGACCGCCGTCACGGCTAATGTAAACCAGAACCTGGACTTTTTCACTCACGTACTGGGACTTCGTCTGGTGAAAAAAACAGTGAATCAAGACGATGTGTCGGCTTATCATCTGTTTTATGCAGACAAACTGGGCAGTCCGGGAACCGATATGACTTTCTTTGATTGGCCGGGAATGGGGCCTAATCGACGGGGAACAGACAGCATCGCTACGACACTCTTCCGAGTTGATGGGCGGGCAGCACTCGACTATTGGAAGGCGCGATTCGATGAATACAATGTGCCTCACCTGGGGATTGAAACGATTGGGGGGCGGGATGGCCTTCGATTTGAAGATACTGAAGGACAACGGCTCGCGTTAGTGGATGATGGCGGAGCAGCAATAGAGGGTGAAATCTGGGACGGCGCAGGGATTCCCGCACCATACGCCATTCGGGGCTTTTATGCCATTATGCTGGCTACGCCTCGGCTTGCCCTATTGGAGCCTATTCTAACGACGATATTGGGATTTGAGCGGCAGCCAAATCCTGAAAACGAGACAGTTGTTGTCTATGCAATGGATGGCGGCGGACCTGGACGCGAAGTGCATGTCATTGAGCAGCCGAATGAACGGCCCGCCCAACTTGGTGCCGGAGGGGTGCATCACGTGGCATTTCGAGTCCGTGATGAGGTGGAGCAACAGTACTGGCGACAGCAGCTTGTCCAGTCGGGACTGCGTGTCTCTGACTTTATCGACCGATTTTACTTCCGTTCGATTTACTTCCGTATTTCGAATGGGATTCTGTTCGAGATTGCGACCGATGGACCGGGCTTTGCCGCCGATGAAGCGCTGGATGAATTGGGCGAAACACTTGCGCTCCCGCCATTTCTCGAATCTTACCGGGAACAGATTGAAGCCGGGCTGCACCCCATTGGCACGTAACGTGGAGCCAACCCAATGAATGATATTCGTGATCCGCACCGCGAGAGTGGACTGCTGCATGCAGGCAGCCCACTCTCGGAAGCGCAAGCTGTGATGGTGATGCTGCATGGACGGGGCGCTACCGCAGAGAGTATTCTGACTCTAGCGAAGGAGGTAGCTGTGCCAGGGGTCGCCTATCTTGCACCTCAAGCCACCGGATATACATGGTACCCGTATTCGTTTCTGTACCCGCTAGAGGATAACGAACCTTACCTGTCATCAGCGTTGAAGGTGGTTAGCCGGGTGATCGAAAAATCGGGCAAACCAACCGAACAAATCGTGCTGCTCGGTTTTTCGCAGGGGGCGTGTCTGGCCTTGGAATATGCAGCACGCCATGCTCAGCGCTATGGAGGCGTAATCGGACTGAGCGGTGGGTTGATTGGTCCTGATGGGCTTGTGCGGCAAGATACTGGGGAATTGGAAGATACACCCGTGTTTATTGGGTGCAGCGATACTGATCCACACATTCCAGTAGCGCGTGTGCATTACACGGCTGATGTTCTGCGGCGGCTCGGAGCAGAGGTTACAGAGCAAATTTATCCCCTCATGGGACATACTGTGAATCAGGATGAGATCAATTTTGTGAAGATGCTCATCCAGCGGGTCGCTAAAAAAACGGTGTAACACTCCCTACAGGGCGAGAATACCGATTTTTCTCGCCCTACCTCGCTTTTTTCCTTCGCTTTGCAGATCAGGACGGCAATATTGCTAATATCTCAATAAAGTTTGGTCTTGCTACATGTAGAGTCCTATGCTAGAGTTTTAAAAGATAACTCATACATAAAACAATTTAATTTATTGCGTGGCAGCATCATTGCTTTCTTCCACAAGTATTCTTGGCGGGATATTTTCGCCTGGGTGTCGCTAGAAGCAGGAGAACAGTCATGACAAACGTGATCGTGTTAGGTGGTGGCCCCGCTGGAGTCACGGCAGCGCTGCGCGCGAGAGAATTAGGTGCCGATGTCACGCTGGTTGAACGTCATCATTTGGGAGGAACATGTACCAATGACGGATGTGTGCCAACCCGTGCATTAGCAAAAGCGGCTCGGCTGCTACGAGACGCGAGCCAGTTTGCCGACTATGGCATCATGGCTGATCCTCCCCAGGTAAACTTTGAGAAGTTGATGGCACGCACTCAGCAGATTGTTTATGCCATCCATGAAAAAAAGCAACTTATCAGCCATCTGGAAGAAAACGGGGTTCAAGTTTATACCGAAGTCGGCGATGCTCACTTTGTCGATTCATCCAGCATTATGATGGCAAATGGCACTCGATTAGAAGCTGATCGTTTCATTGTGTGTGTCGGTGGACACGCCCGACGGTTAGCTTTTCCTGGGGCTGAATATGCGCTCACTCACAGCGACATTTGGGGACTCAAGCAACTTCCCAAGTCAGTCGCCATTGTGGGGGCATCCGCAACAGGCTGCCAGTTGGCATCTATTTTCAGTACCTTCGGCAGCAAAATTCATCTATTTGAATTAGCTCCCCGCATCTTGCCCGGAGAAGACGAATCAGTTTCTCAGACAATGCACCGTGCATTCGAAACCCGTAATGTATCCATTTCGGCGGGTATCAGCAGCGTCGAACGAATCGAGAAACGGGAAGGTGGCGTCCGTCTTGTATATAAGGTCCGAGAACAGATCCTGACATTGGATGTCGAAGCAATCGTGCTGGCAGTAGGCTGGCCGGGAAACCTTGAAAATCTGAACCTGAGCGCGGCTGGCGTCGAAGTTTCACCGCGCGGTTATATTCCCGTTGATGATTATCTCCGCACGAATGTTCCGCATATTTTCGCCGCCGGGGATATTACCGGACGAATGATGTTGGTACAAAGCGCCAGCTACGATGCACGGGTTGCGGCTGAGAATGCTGTGTTGGGGATTGGCAATCCATACCAGCATAAGCTTGTCCCGCGCGGCAGTTTTACCGATCCTGAATACGCGGGGGTTGGTTTAACTGAAGCCCAGGCGCGCACGGATCGGGATTGTGTGGTTACTATGGTGCCATTTGCGGAAATGGATCGCGCGCTGATCGATGGACATACTGAGGGTTTCCTCAAGATGATCGTGGATCGGGAGACACACCGGATATTAGGCGCGCATATCGTGGGTGAAGAGGCGGTTGAGATCGTGCAGTTTATTGCCGCAGGCATGGCCGCTGATATTTGGGTCGAACAAATCGCTGAGGTTGAAATCGCATATCCAACCTATATCGCGATTGTCGGCCTCGCTGCGCGGCGGATTGTGCGCGATTTGGGCGTGATGCCGTTGGCTGTCGAGTGGCGCATCTTAGGCAAACCACACGCGGCTGAATGGGAGCGCGGAAATAACTAAACAGCATGAGATTTAGAAAGCGCCGATCCAATGGTCAGGCTGCACTTACAATGCCGACTGCGAAGGATCAATCCATTGCGGTCCCTGTTGATCTGGCCGAGAATGATCCCCTACTGGTGTACCTGGAAGAAGCTTCCGCGGTCGTGGAGGTTGATCATATTCCGCTGGCATCACCGGGCGTAGATGCGCTCAAAAACGCAGGGGTAAAACTGGTGGTGCCGCTGATCGCTCAGGGGCAGTTGATTGGCGTGCTCAGCCTGGGCGAACGGCAAAGTGGAGCGGACTATTCAACCGATGACCAACGCTTACTCAGCAATTTATCAACCGATGCTGCTTCAGCGTTACGAGTTGCACAACTGGTGCAGCAGCAGGAATTCCATGCACGCGAACGGGAACGGATCGATCAGGAACTCAAGATTGCCCGGTTGATTCAACAAACGCTTTTGCCGAAAGAACTCCCAGCGCTGGATGGTTGGCGGATGGCCGCTTATTACCAACCAGCACGGGAAGTCGGCGGCGATTTTTATGATTTGTTGGCACTGAAGGATGGTCGGCTGGGGATCGTCATCGGAGACGTTACGGATAAGGGCATCCCAGCAGCCCTGGTGATGGCGACTACACGGGCTATCTTACGCATGATGGGGCAGCAATGTTCGTCACCAGGAGAAGTCTTATCGAATGCCAATAATGCGCTTTGCCCGGATATGCCCCGGAATATGTTTGTGACGTGCCTGTACGCGATCCTGAATCCGATCACGGGGCACCTTCGTTATGCGAATGCGGGACATGGCGCGCCTTATCGCCGGAGCAAACATGGTGTGGATGAACTGATGGCGCGGGGAATGCCGCTGGGGTTGATGCCCGAAATGCAGTATGAAGAACAGGAAACAACACTCAAACCGGGTGAGACGGTCTTATTTTACAGCGACGGGCTGATAGAAGCGCATAACCCACAAGGACAAATGCTGGGTTTCGATGGACTGCAAACACTTTTGGCAACGTATGATGATAACGGTAAGGGACAAATTGATTTTCTGTTGAATGAGATGGCGCGGTTTATTGGACCGAACTGGGAACAAGAAGATGATATTACGCTCTTATCGCTCCAGCGGTTTGGTACGTCATCCTTTATCTCGATCTCACATCGTGCCACACAGGAGATTCGGCTTGCTACGCTGGAGTACCGGATGAAGAATCAGATTCCTTTGGGTGAATATATTCTTTCCAGCGAACCAGGAAATGAGCGGCTGGCGATGGAATATGTCGCCAAAGCGGTGGCTCAGTTTAACCTTCCCCAAGATCGTCTCGAAAATCTTAAAACGGCAGTCGCGGAAGCTACCACGAATGCGATGGAACACGGCAGCGGTTATGGATCGGGCAAACCGGTTACGCTCCGCGTTCGGGCGTCCAAGAATTCTATCAGCGTGCAAATATTGGATTATGGGAAAGGAGTTGCTTCACCAATCCCCACAACCCCTAATCTGGATGCTAAATTGGCGGGGAGAGAAACACCTCGCGGCTGGGGGCTGTTTCTGATCAGGAATTTAGTGGATGATTTGAAGCTGAGCCGAGAAGGTGACATGAATTCAACCGAATTGGTTCTATATCTGTAACAAGGAGACACGAATGCCGACGCCACAATTGTCAATCGCGGTACGGAAGCCTAATGATCGGGTTGCATTGATCGACATCACTGGAGAATTCACGGGCGGGGCCGAAGCCGCGCTGATGGATGCCTATACCCAAGCGGGTGATGTACGCGCCATTGTACTCAACTTCAGCGGCCTGGAATATATGAACAGTTCCGGAATCGGACTGCTCATCACCCTGATGATCCGTATTAACCGGAGCAAACAGAAGCTATTCGTGTTCGGATTGAAGGAGCACTATCGCCAGATTTTCAAACTCACGCGGCTGGATGAGGCAGTTGTCATCTATGACA
>DATAMF010000151.1:0-31871 GCA_036260665.1 Aggregatilineaceae bacterium
GCGGACGCAGTTCAGCAGCGGCGCGAATATCGGAGTAGGCGCGACCATAGTCCACAGCCAGGTCGAGCAGTGTCGTCCAGCCGGGGCTGTTGGCTTTGATGGTTTCCCAGGCATCCTGACGGACAGGGGTGAAGCCTGCTACGTCACTCAGCGCCAGAGCGTTTTCTTGGGTGGTGATGAACTTCAGGAATTCGACAGCCAGTTCTTTGTTTTCAACGTAGGACGGAACCGACAGCCAGTCGATGAAGACCTGGATCAGGGGCTGACCGTTCGCACCCGCAGGATACGGCGCGATGGCTACATTTTCCCACACGGCGTCATCCAGCGGCGGAACGTTCCACATGGGGAAGATACCGCTGACAATCAAGCCCGATCCCAGAGGCGTACCTTCGATGGGAGGCAGACCGGCGGTGTCTTCGGTGGGCAGCACGACGCGGCGACGGTCATACATATACTGAAGCGCTTCGGCGGTTTCGGGGCTGTCAAAGGTGCTGGTGCCATCTTCGTTATACAGTTCGCCACCGGCGGACCAGATATAGGCGATGAATTCCTGGTCGTCGAACAACTGACCACCAATATCGATGAAGCCCTGCTTCGAGACAGCGCCATTTTCGACCACTGTGTTGTCTTTGACAAATTGCAGTGCATCGGCGAAGGTCAAAGGAGCTACGAAGTTCGCGGGATCAGCGGTCAAATCGGTGCGGTAAAAGATGGGACGCGGCGACATCAGCAGGGGCATTCCACGCATGTGGCCGTCGCACGTTACGGTATCCAGCGCTGCGGGGAGGAATGCATCCAGCCCATCCCAATCCGCGAGAAGGGGATCGAGGTCGGACAGCAAATCGCAGAAAGTCGCTGCATGCTCAGAGCCGAGATAAACAATATCGGGGCCTTCGCCAGTGGTAATCCAGCCCGCGACGGTGGTATAGAAATCGGCCCAGGTGCCGTTCAGGAGTTCCATCTTAACGCCAGGATGCTCGGCTTCGAAGGCCGGGAAGGCGACATCATTGAACCAAGTCAGGGCGGAATCAGGTAAACCAACCAGATACAGTTCGAGCGTTTCTTCGTCTTGGGCTTTGACCGAGGCGGCGGGACGGACAGAGGCTGTCAGGCCCAACACCATGATAAGCGCCAAAGCCAAATAAAGAGTACGTTTCATCGAATTCATCTCCTTGTAATTTCAATTTCTACGAGTAAAAAACGAAGGTTGAAGATGGATACTCTTGCTTCTCGTGCGATTACTGCCTCCTATCCTCAAAATTGGCAATAGGTTTAAAGTTTCGCGTTTGAGAAAGTTAGTTATTATTCCTTACTAACCTGATCCCAGTGTATCATATATCCCAAAACCTTGTCAATAAACTGTTGGCGGTAACTTGTATAACTTGCATAGCCGCAGCATTTGACTTTTAAGTTGAAAATTGTTAAAGATAAACTAAATACTTCCATATACAGACAAATCAAGAACTCATTTCCAGGGATTTGTGACCGGCATCGTTTACACACGAGGCGCAGAGCAGTAAGGTCACTGATAAAGACATCGCTGAAAGGAGGTTCGTGCCACCGAAGATTCTAGATTCTCATATCTGGTTCAATTTAGAGGAGAAGGATCATGAAAAAGGTCACACGTTCACTTGCGGTTCTGAGTCTTTCATTTGTATTTTTACTGACGCTTTGCCTGCCTGTTTTCTCCCCTGCCGCTGCTCAAGAAACGACAAGCATTCTGGATGAAGTCCGTGCGCGGGGAAAACTGCTGTGCGGTGTCAATGGGCAGGTTCCTGGGTTTAGCTTCCTTGATCCTGAAACTGGGGAAATGTCCGGGTTTGATGCTGATTTTTGCCGGGCGATTGCCGCCGCCGTATTTGGCGAAGCCACCGCTGATAATGTCGAGTTCGTGCCAACCACAGCGAATGAACGCTTCACGGCACTGCAAACGCGCCAGATCGATGTGCTGGTTCGGAATACAACCTGGACCTTGCAGCGGGATGGCGAACTCGGTATTGATTTTGGCCCGGTCACTTATTATGACGGCCAGGGAGTCATGGTACGCGCCGACCTGGGCGTTGCCACGCTGGATGAACTGAACAATGCCTCGATCTGCACCCTGACCGGAACCACAACCCAACTCAATATTACAGAAGCCATGGAGTCGCGCGGCTTAACTTTTGAATTGGTGCCCTTCGAGGAATCCAGCCAAACGATAGCCGCCTTTGAAGAAGGGCGCTGCGATGCGCTGACCTCGGATCAAAGCCAATTGGCCGGGTTGCGCTCCGCGGCGGAAGATCCGGGTTCGATGGTTGTGCTGCCGGAAGTTATCTCCAAAGAACCGCTGACACCGTCTTATCTGGAAGGTGATTCGGTCTGGGGTGATGTGGTGGATTGGGCCGTCTATGCCACTTTTACCGCCGAAGAATTCGGCATCACCCAGGCGAATGTTGATGAGTTTCTGACCAGCGAAGATTCCCGTGTTCAGCGCTTCCTGGGCATTGGTGAGAATGCCAGCGGATCGCTGATCGGTTTGGATAATGACTTCGCGGCGAATGTCATTCGCGCGGTGGGTAATTATGGCGAAATTTATGAGCGGAACGTGGGTATTGATACGCCGCTCGGATTGGATCGCGCGGGTGGTTTGGGCTTGAATCGCCTGTGGAGTGATGGTGGACTGATCTACGCTCCAGCCTGGCGTTAAAGTTACTGCATTCATGGGGACGATGTGCCATACACGTCCCCTCGTTCTCTCTAAACCGCTTCTGAACATTACCCACAGGTTGGGTGTGCAGTGAACCCCTTTCCCCACTCGCGTAGAGAAAGGGGAGCAAAGCGGGGCGTATGGCGATACGCCCCTACGACATGGCCTCTATCTTGGCTCCAAATGCTAGCGAGAAAAGATGTGGGTCATGTATAGCTAAACCGCTTCGAGGGGAAGATGTAAATGGATAAACCTTCCACGTTTGAACGCTCCGCACATACACCTGTACCCTTGTGGCGTGACATCCGTGTGATTCAGATTGTCGCTCAGGTAATCTTTGTCATTGTTGTGGTTGGTTTCGGCTATCTCCTGATCCATAATTTGCTAAATAATCTTCAGGCAAGCAAGCTGGCGGTTAACTATCACACGCTGGAACGGCCCTTTGGAACGAAAATATCGGAGGGACAGAGCGCGCTGAGCGAAACCGATCAATCGGATTTCAGTTCGTCGGATATATCGCATATCGAAGCGCTTTTTCAGGGTTTCAAAAATACTTTACGGGTAGTCATTGTCGGTTTAGTGGGGGCGACCCTTTTAGGATTATTGGTTGGTATTGGCCGACTGACGCCTAACTTTCTGCTGCGCCACCTCGCCAATGGGTATATTGAGCTGTTTCGTAACACACCGCTTTTGATCCAACTGTATTTCATTTATCGTGGGCTGCGCCTGATTTTGCCCGAAACCGTGCGGGAATCGGTTAAACTGCCGGGGCCAATTTACATCAACGTCCGTGCTGTCAATTTCCCGCTTATTCAGGGGACGGATAGTGTCTGGTGGTTTTACGCCGCCGCAGGCTTCGGTTTGGTGTGTGCCAGTGCGCTCTGGATGTGGCGGCTGCGAGTTCAGGAGAAAACCGGACAGCCCGCGCGGACGCTCCGTTGGTCGCTGCCCGTTTTACTTTTGTGCGCGGCGGTGGGCTGGTTACTGGCGGGGAAGCCTTTCAGCATACAAGACCCCGTATTTGAGCGCTTTAACTTTGTCGGCGGCGACCGGCTTTCCTCGGAATATATCGCGCTGACAATCGGACTCGTTCTCTATACCGCCGCTTTTATTGCGGACATTGTAAGGGCTGGAATTCAAGCTGTTCCACATGGGCAAATCGAGGCTGCACGCGCTCAAGGATTCACAGGGGCGCAAACTTTACGCTTGATCGTGCTCCCTCAAGCGCTGCGTTTAATCATTCCCCCATTGGGGAACCAATATTTAAATTTGGCGAAAAATTCCAGTTTGGGGATTGCGATTGGTTTTCTGGATGTTTATAACGTTGCCAATCTGGTCCAGAACCAAACCAGCCAGCCGGTAGTTGCTTTTTCGGTGATGATGCTGATTTACCTGGGTCTTAGTCTGGTCATCTCAGCTATCATGAATCTGGTGAACTACCGGATGCGCCTGAGGACGCGTTAATATGGCAAGAATGTATTCGGATACAGACTTTTATGTGGCTGCCCCCGAACCACCTGAAAGCCGACGCCCCCCACGGACTTCGGTTGGATGGCTGGGATGGCTGCGCCATAACTTGTTCAGCAGCGCGCTGAACTCCGCGATTACGGTTGTCACGGCGGTTCTCACGATCCTTTTTGCGTGGGAATTTCTCAGGTGGTCGATGCGCAGCGCTCAATGGGGCATCGTCTTTAATAATTTACGATTGATTACCAGCGGGCAGTATGATAAGGGTGAAATCTGGCGAGTTGAGCTGACCGCGGGCATTCTGGTGTTTTTGATCGGGTTAAGCATGGGGCTGTGGGGGCGGATTACACGCACCTTCTCGGCGGTGGTGCTGGTGATTCTGGCATTCATGCTGCTGATCCCTTTAGTGGGAAGCCAGATTCCTGATCCAAGCGTCTATCACCTCATCCAGCCTCGTAAATCTCCCACCGATGTGATCTTCTTAGGCTATGAAGGGGATAAAGTTACCTTCACGGTTGATCCGCTTACGGATGTGGCTGATGCGGATCAAACGTTCGCGGGCTACCAGGAGAGCGCCTCACGCACGGACTGGTCGACCAGAGCGCGCGAAGTCAAAGACAATGTTGGGAAAGTGGATGATCCGGCCATGAAGCCGGAGAATTACAATCTGGCGCTGACGCTCCGGCTGCTTGAGGAGTCGGGGGCTGTGCTGGAGCACGACGGGCATCCCACCGAATTGATCCTGGCAGCGGGAAAAGGCGGCACACTGTCCCTTACCCTGCCGGATGACGGGTGGTATGTGCTGGAAGTGGTGCGTGATGACGAAATCAACGACGAAAACCTTGGTTTCGCGTGGTTAAAGATTGATGGCGTGACGGTTCTGTCTAACCTGGAGTCGGATACCAAAGCGCGCGACGAAAAATACGGTTCACCGCCTAAACGCGAACGGGCGATTCTGGTTCAGGATAAGAATTATCGTTTTGAAGGTACCCGTACGCTGGGAGAATTTGTGAGTGTGCAGGTGCTGCCGCTGGTGCGCCGCATTGTGCTGCCTGCCGTGGTAGGCGTCGTGTTGTTTGCCAATGCCTTTCTGATCGGGAGACTGGGTAAGCGCGAAAAACGACTGAAGCGCGTGAGTCTTGCGGCGTGGGCACTTTCTTTTCCGATCATCCTATTCATTTTGTATGGTGTTTCTGGCTCCAGTGTGCTGCCGGTTGTTCCGACTTCGGTGTGGGGCGGGCTACTGCTGACTATTTTGCTGACGGTAGTCGGAATCGGCGCTTCGTTTCCGCTTGGAATTCTGCTGGCACTGGGGCGGCGCAGCCATCTTCCGGCAGTAAAATGGATTTGCACCCTGTTTATTGAGGTGCTACGCGGGGTGCCACTGATCACGATTTTGTTTATGGCGAAACTGATTGTGCCATTTTTCTGGGCACCACTCTCGGACCTGGACCTCACGGTGCGCATGATGATCGGCCTGACCCTATTCACCGCTGCCTATTTGGCGGAAAATATTCGTGGTGGCCTGCAAATTGTGCCCCAGGGACAAGTCGAAGCGGCGCGGGCATTGGGGATGAGTTCCGTGTTGATTACCGCGCTGATTGTGCTGCCGCAAGCCCTACGCGCTGTGATTCCAGCGATTGTGGGGCAGTTTATCAGCCTATTCAAAGATACATCGCTGGTTGCTTTGGTGGGGTTGTTTGAACTGGCGGGGATTGTGGATTTAATTGTCAGCGGGTCGAACGTTTACCGTCCGTACCAACGGGAAGCGTATATCTTTATTGCGATTATTTACTTTATGATCAGCTACGGCATGTCTGACATCAGCCGCCGCCTGGAAACATCGGGGGCGGGCAGTATTCGCCGCAGTATGTAGAGGAACGAACGATTATGGCCGAAAATCAAGAACCGATTATTGTTTGCCGCGAAGTGCATAAGTGGTTTGGCAACTTTCATGTGTTAAAGGGTATTGATCTCACCGTTTATCCGCAAGAAGTGGTAGTCATCATTGGCCCGTCGGGGTCGGGGAAATCGACCTTTATCCGGTGTATTAACCGGCTGGAAGAACACCAAGAAGGACAGATTGTGGTGGATGGGATCGAACTGAGCCACGACATTCGAAATATTGCTGCGATTCGCAGCGAGATCGGGATGGTCTTCCAGCAGTTCAACTTATTCCCCCATCTGACGGTGATGCAGAATGTCACACTGGCTCCGCGCTATGTCCGGCACCAACCGCGACATGTATCGGAAGAAACGGCGATGCAACTGCTGGTGCGGGTAGGGATTCCCGAACAGGCGCGAAAGTATCCTGGACAACTTTCGGGCGGGCAACAGCAGCGGGTGGCGATTGCGCGGGCGCTGGCGATGCAGCCGAAAATTATGCTGTTCGATGAGCCAACCTCGGCGCTCGACCCGGAGATGATTAAAGAAGTGTTGGACGTGATGCGCGAACTGGCCGAAAGCGGCATGACAATGCTGGTGGTATCACACGAAATGGGCTTTGCCCGCGAAGTTGCGGATCGGATTGTCTTTTTTGATGAAGGCCGCATTGTGGAGATGGGAACGCCAGAACATTTCTTTGAGAATCCACAACATGAACGAACCAAGTTATTCCTATCGCAGATTTTGTGAGAGGAGAAACCATGTATCGTCGCATTCTGGTTCCGCTGGATGGCTCTCAGGAAGCAGAACTGGCGGTTCACTATGCTGAAGATTTGGCACATATTCACCAGGCGGACCTCATCCTGTTGTATCTGGTCGCGCCGACGGTTGCGGTGGATGACAGCGAACTGCCCCCCATAGACAGCGCGGCACGGCAAAACGATCTTTTCACGCTGCAAGGCCAATTATTTGAGGCCGGGTTTCGCGTCCAGGTGCAAGTGGTCGAAAAGTATGCGCCGCAAACCACAGTGCTCAAGCTGATCGAGGCTGAACAGCCCGATTTGATGCTGATGGCGGCGCGGGGCAGAACCAGCATGCTGCGCTGGGTGTTTGGCAAAGAGGTGGAACAGGGAATAGACAAGCTGCCGATTCCGCTTCTGGTGGTGCGGCCTACGCTGCAAACGATCATTGTTCCGCTGGACGGCTCTACATGGTCGGAACGCGCGGTGCCTAAAGCGGCTGAGATTGCTCGCCTGCATCAAGCTGAAATCGTGCTGCTGCACGTTTACCAATCTTCAACCAGCAGTTACAACGATCAAATTGCGCTCGCGGGGCAGCAGCAGATTGCCGATCAAAATTATGAGCAAATCCATGATCAGCTTATTGCGCTGCGCAACCTGCTGCGGCGCGAAGGATTACGCGCCAGAGAGCATATGATTCGCAGCGGGAATCCGGCGCAAACGATTATTGAATTTGTAGAAGCCGAAAGCGGCCTATGCATGGTGATTATGTCTACGCATGGGCGAACCAGGCTGGCACGGCTGCTGCTCGGCAGTGTGGCCCAAAAAGTTATCAAAAATCTGCGCTGCCCTGTAACTCTGGTGCGACCGGACGAGGAGTAAGGCTACGCCACTATTTTCTTTACCCCATCCCCTTACTAAACATTACCCACAAGTCGGGATGGAGGGGAGAGACGGGCGTTGGGCAGGGAACCCCTATCCCCCGCGGGTGCGGCAAGGCAGCGCCCCTATCGCCGCTGAGAAATCAACGAAAAAAAGATGTGGGGAATGTTTAGCCTTCCCTTAGGAAAGGGGAGTCAAACCCACAGAATGTGGGAAATTATTTTCTTGGATCGGCCTAAAATACTCCTATCTTTCGCGCTGAATAATAGTTTTAGGAGCAGTACCAATGCCTCATCTTCATGTGAACGGTGTTGAACTGTATTATGAACTGCACGGGCAAGGCGATGATGTGCTTATTTTGAACAACGGGATCATCGCCAGCACCACGAGTTGGTCTTATCAATTACCGCCACTCACGTCTCGCTTTCGCGTGCTGATTTACGATATGCGCGGGCAGGGACAATCACAAAAATGGGCTGAAGGCGAGCCGCCCTATACCTGGGAGCAACATGCCGATGATCTGGCGGCGCTGATGGATAGGCTCAATATCCAGATGGCGCATATCGGCGGGATTTCGTATGGCGGCGAACTCACGCAGATTTTCGCGCTGCGATACCCGGAGCGGTGCCGGAAACTGATTATGGCGGACAGCGTGAGCCACGTGGATGCGATGTTGGGCGCAATTGCCACTAGCTGGGCTATGATCGCAGCAACCGGTGATCATGAGTTATTCTATAAAACGACATGGTACTGGAATTTCAGTGAGGCATTTTTTGCTTCGAAATATACATTCCTGCTCAGTCGGGTGGAAGCGGCCAAAGCGCTACATCTGCCATCGGTGATCCAATTGTGTCACTGCTTCAATACCATGAACACGACGGCGAGACTCGGTGAAATTCAGAATCCGACCTGTATACTGGTGGGCGAAAAGGATATTTTGAAACCAGTGCATTACAGCGAAACCATCGCACAAGGGATTCCTAACGCCAAGCTGCACGTCATCAATGGGGCCGGACATGCATCATTTTGGGAAAATCCGGCACAGTTTAACCAGATTATCCTCGAATTTCTGACTTCGTGATCGATTCCTCTCCCCTATTCAACCCATGGGAGAGGATATTCGCTACTCGTTTGGCCTGCGGGCACATTCTTCTGCTTGTTTCCTGCCCTACTAGATTTAGGAGGAGATACAGCTTCTCTCGTGATAAGTGTACTATTGGGGGTTTTCAGCTAGAGGGCTAGCATCAATACGCTTCTAACCTACTTGAAGGAGAAATCAACGGTGAAGCAGTTTCGTGATAAGGTCGCGGTAATTACCGGCGCGGCAAGCGGGATTGGCCTGGCAATGGCTGAGCGCTGCGCCCAAGAAGGCATGAAAGTCGTATTGTCGGGGATCAATTACGACAATCTGGTTCGGGCAGCAGAAGCTCTGCAACCCACAGGAGCCGAGCTGTATTGTGTTCAGGCGGATGTTTCCAAACAGGCCGACATCGACGCGCTCGCTCAGGAAACGTTGTCCGCCTTTGGTGCGGTTGATCTCCTGGTCAACAACGCAGGCGTGGCGGCGGGGAGTTCCATCTGGGAAACCACCCTGGCGGATTGGCAGTGGGTCATTGATGTGAATTTGTGGGGGACGATCTACAGCCTACACACTTTCGTGCCGATCATGCTGACGCAAGGTACGCCAGCACACATCATCAACATCTGTTCGACGGCAGGATTGGTTCCTTATCATCCGCTTGCGCCTTACCAAGTTACAAAACATGCTGTCCTGGCACTTTCGGAAAATCTCTACCATTCCATGGCGCAGCGGAAGGCGCGGATTGGAGTCACCGTCGTCTGTCCTGGCTTTGTGAGGACCCAGATTGCTGATGCAGAGCGCAACCGTCCAGCGGATCTGGATGATGTTACGGTTCTATCCGAGGCCATGCGAACCCAATTTCAACGCGCGGTTGCTGCGGGCATCGCGCCGGAGGCAGTGTCCGATGCGGCGTTTGATGCGATGCAGCGCGGCCAGTTCTATGTGCTGACTCACCCTGAATATGGGGCTGAAGTGGAAAAACGGATGAACGCGATCTTGCAGCAACGCTAGTTGCCAACCCGCGCCATGGTACACCGGGTAAGGAGATGATTCCGGTACCGACAAGCTTTGTGCTGCCAGGAATCACCTCCTCTTGATTTCTCGATGCCCCCATCACTCCATCACACGGAGAGTTGACGGAATATCCATACGCTTCATCTTTTGAATCGTGAGAAGCGGCGTCAGCATGACGACAATCACACCTGTCAGGACTACTAAGCCCCACGTGAACGGCGCAACCGCCAAGCTGAAGTGAGCATCGGCAGCAATGCCTGTCATCTGGGTTGATAAAAACCAATACAATACGCCTAATCCCAGGAGCGAACCGAGCAGACTGCCGATGATGCCGTAGACCAGATTTTCGAGCATGGACATACGGATGACGGTTCGGATGGGCAAGCCGAAGGCAAACATGGTGGCGATCTCACGCGAGCGCTCATTCATGCTGATGTTGGTGGAATTAAAGGCAATGAGGAAAGATAAGAGCAGCACCCCGATTTCAACGCTGTACAGGAATTTTACGGCCTCATCAAAGATGCTCGCCGCGGCATCTACCGCGCTAGCGATGGATATGACGGTAGCGACATGGGGACTCTGAAACAACGCTTGTTTGATCTCGATATAACTGACACCCGGCGCGGGGTCGATCTGGATGCGATTAACCAGCCCGGTCAGGTTTAACAGATCGGCCTGCGACAGGTCCATATAGACATAGTTCCGCCAGGGATCGGCATGAATACCGGTGATTTTGACCTCGCTCCAAACCAGTTCGGCGTCTAACAGCCCCTGGCGGCGGGGATGTTCGAGCGTGATGGTATCGCCGACCTCAACTCCCAGATCATCGGCGGCTTTCTGAGCGATGAGGATGCCCGGATTTTCACTGGAGGGGATTTGGCCCGCGATAAGAGTGGGGGACCAAAGCGGATTATCCAGATGCAGCAGTTCAATCGCGGCCAGGATTTCTTTGTCGTCCTGGCGCATTTTACCCGGCACACGGAGCCAAGGTTCGGCAAGGCTCACAAGGGGTGATTGGGTGATAAAAGCCACTTCCGGCGAGTCGATGGCATAGGGAAGGTCCAGGGAGACGACGATCCGATTGGGGTGATCCTGCAACGACTCGGCGCGAATCTTGTCGATGGTGAATAAGACACTATCGAGAATGCCCACAATGCCAACCAGGGTCGTTACCGCGGTGGCAATGCCTAACATGGTGGCGAAGGTGCGGCGCGGGGACCGGAACAGGTTGCGCAGTGGAATCTGGACAAAACTGTGGCCGGGGAGCGGAAAATGGTTTAACCAGCGCGACAACCGATTGCCTTTTTCGATCAGGTGCCCGGTTTTGATGGCGTCAATCGGAGAGACTCGAACTGCTCGCCATACAGGTAACAGTGCCGCGACAAATGGCAGGATTAAACCCAGGATTACGGCGCGGACAAACACATGGGGATAGATCAAGGTGCCATAAGTGGGCAGGGGTAAAATGCCTTCGATCCAGGTTCCGGCGAGTTGGGCGAGCAGTAAACCCAGCAGGATACCGAGGGCTGTGCCGGACAGCGCAATTTGAGCGGCGACTAACAAGGGGCGAATCATCAGGAGGCGAGGGGGCATTCCCAGCGCCATGCCGATGCCGATCTCGCGGCGCTGAGCCTGGATGATGCGGCCCGATAAGTTAAACGCGCCAAAAGCGGCCCCCAGCAGGAACAGCATGGCGATCATGTCATAAATCTGCTGGTTCATGTCGATGGAACGGTACACCGTCGAATAGGTGTAGTCCCATTGGCGGGAGGTCCAGACATAACCTTTGTTGGGAAAGGCGGCGCGAAAAGCGACTTCGATTTCACGGCGGACCAAATCTTCATTCGCGTCATCCTGGAGACGCAGCACGAGGTTATTCACCAGATTGGGATGGTTGGTGATCTGCTGGGCGGTTTTAAGCGGCAAAAACAAGCCCGCGACACTGGCCTGTGCCCAGATGCCGCCATCGTCGGACATGACAATAAAATATTCGGGGGTTGTGCCCTGCCCGACATACTGCAAGGGAATATCCCCACTCAGGCGGATTTCGCCTTGGGGCGGTAGGTGATAGTGTTGGGCAAACTGCGATTCGAGGATCGCAACCGGCTGTCCATCGTCAGCTTCGGTCAAAGGGCGACCCTGGGCGATGGCTATTTGGTTCACCTGCGGGCTGCCGCCCGACATGTCCATCCCGATGATATGCCCGCGTACCAGGATATTTTCACCGGCACTGATAGTGGTGGTGGCTAACAAACGAACTTCGGCGGCTTTGATCCACCAGGAGTCTTCAATGGAATGAACAATATTCAGGAGGGCTTGCGCTTCGACATAACTGCCGGGGGTCAACTTCATCTGGAGATCGTACATGCCGAGCTGCTCAAAGCCTTGATCAGCGGCTTTCATACGCCAGGGGGTGGTGCTGCCCAAGCCCGCATAAATGCCTGTTCCTAGGGCAATAATCAGGGCAATAACGGCTACCTGTACCGCCCGTTCACGCAGATCGCGCCAGGACCAGCGCAACCAGTGGATCATGGTTAACTCAACCCATAGACCGGAACCGCCGCGCCATGTACCGCGCGGGCAGCATCGGAAGCGAGAAACAGGATCACATCGGCTAAGGCTTCGGGTTGGACCCAGCGATCTACCTTGCCGGTGGGCATTTCGGCGCGATTTTGGGGCGTGTCGATCGTGCCAGGCAGAATGCAGTTGATGTTGATGCCTTTGGTTTTGTATTCGGCTGAGAGGCTTTCGGTGAGACGGATTACGGCACTTTTGGCGATGCTGTAAGCGCTCATGTTTGCACCGCCAGACAAACCGGCACGGGCGGCGACATTGATAATTTTGCCATGCCCGCGTTCCAGCATGGGGGGGATGACGTGTTGGGCCAACAGGAAAGCCGTCTTCGCATTCAGATTCAGCATAAAGTCCCAGGTTTCGAGTGGAGTTTCGTGGACGGGCGTCCCGGCGCGGTAGCCGCCAACGGTATTGGCGACCACATCCAGTTGGCCGAAATGGGCGAGCACCTGCTCGACCATCTGGTGTACGGAATCGGTGTTGGTGAGGTCGGCGGACAGGATCAGCCGGTCGGGGCTATCGTCGCCAAAGATGGCGTGGACATTATCCGGCTGGCGATCTATTAATGCCAATCTTGCACCTGCGGCGCGAAAGGCATTGGCGACTGCGCTGCCGAGATTACCTCCGGCCCCTGTAACCAGTACGACTTGTTCAGAAAAATCGAACATGATGGCCTCCTTTGATATGTGGCGATTATCGATTCGTTCAACTAAGATTGGTGCGTATGGCTACTATCACTCACCGACAACTGGTTATCACTTTTGCCCTGATTATGGGGCTTTTTTTGGCGGCACTCGAAGGCACTGTGATCAGCACGGCGATGCCTACGATTATCGCGCAATTAGGCGGGTTGGAAGTGTATAGCTGGGCATTTTCCAGTTATATGCTGGCATCAACGACCACCATCCCCATTTTCGGGCGCTTATCTGATCTGTATGGGCGCAAGCCGATCTACATTAGCAGTATACTGCTCTTCCTGCTCGGTTCCGCGCTGTGTGGACAGTCGCAGAATATGACGGAACTGATCGCCTTTCGCGCTATCCAGGGACTAGGGGCGGGCGGATTGCTGCCCGTCACCTTTACGATTATTGGCGATCTTTTCACATTTGAACAGCGCGCCCGGATGCAAGGTTTATTCTCCAGCGTGTGGGGCGTGTCGAGTGTGATCGGGCCGCTGATCGGCGGTTTTTTGGTGGATAATGTATCGTGGCGGTGGGTGTTTTATCTCAATATTCCGTTTGGGCTGCTGGCGGCAACAATTATTTTGCTCCGGTTTCATGAAGCCGTTGAAGATCGGGCCGGGGGACAGGTGGATTATCGCGGAGCGCTGCTGCTGGCGGTCAGTGTGCTGAGTTTGCTGTTTGCGCTGCTGGAAGGCGGGCGGCAGTACGCGTGGGCGGATCCGCGGATCGTTGGCCTGCTGATTACATCGGTCCTGGGCCTCGCGGCATTTATACGGCTGGAACAACGGATTGATGAACCGCTGATGCCGTTGAGTCTGTTCAAAGACCGGCTGTATCTCGTGGCAAGCGGTTATAATTTTTTGGCCGGGTTTGCGCTGATGGGGATTGTTTCGTATATCCCCTTATTCGTCCAGGGCGTGTTGGAAACGAGCGCGACCCGCGCAGGCGCAACTCTTACTCCGCTTAGTCTGGCCTGGGTCAGCGGGAGCATCATCAGCGGGCAGCTCCTGCTGCGGGTGGGACCGCGCCAGATTGTATTTGCGGGGGCAGCCAGCCTGCTCACGGGGACATTCGTGGTTACACGGTTGGGAATCGCCAGCACACAACTGCTGGCGGTGATCGGGATGATGTTTATGGGAATGGGGATGGGCCTGACGCTGACGAGTTTTTTGGTGTCAGTCCAGAACCGGAACCGGCGCGCGCAGTTGGGCGTGGCGACATCGGGGCTGCAATTCATCAACAATATCGGCAGCACCATCGGCGTGAGCGTGTTGGGCACGGTGATGGCATCGCGGCTCAGTGATGGATTGGCAACCCTGCCCGGAGGGAAATCGGTTAACCCGGTCAGCCTGCTCGACAGCAACAACCAAACCAAACTTCCTCCGGCAGTGGATGAAGCTTTTCAGGAACTGTTGGCGTCCGCGCTGCACCCGGCCTTTGTGATTGCGTTCGGCGTGGCGCTAGCGGCGCTGATCGTGGTGTTGTTTACGCCGCGCGGTTCCAGCCGGGCACTGGTTGAGGAAACTAAGTCTCCGCTCGAATCGGTCACTGGTCGTTAGCGTCTTTCTCTGCCTGTACTATAATAGGTACTGGACGGTCTTCAGGGAGCGCAGTCGTATGGACCCAGTGCAGTCCCTTGCCATTTTGTTCGCTGGCGCATTTTTGATGGTGCTGATCACGCTGGTGTTTTATGTATTCACCGTGCGACCTCGTTTGCTGGAAGGCCAGGATATGCTTGTCGCACAGGGCGACGAGCGTCTCTACACGGAGATCACCGAGCAGCGTACCCTGATTCAACAACTGAACCAAGCGCTGCGGCAGCACACGGAACAGCTTCAAGTTAACACCATGCGCGTTCCGGCGAGTCAGGGGATTGATGAACTGCGGGAGATTCTGCGAGTTCAAACCACGATGAACGGGCTGATCGGCGAGCAAGCGGGTAAACTCAACCATCACGAAATGATTCTTACACAAACCACACAGCAGGTTGAGCAGATTTCTTCTGTGACGCTGCCCCATATCCTGAGTCAAATTTCCGCTCAGGGCGAGAAGCTGGACCGGCTCGAAAGTAAATTGAATCAGCCGTTGGCTGATCAAAACACGTTGGTCGCGGAGCGGCTGATGGCGATCAGCACGCGGTTGGATGCATGGGCTATCGAACGCGCACAGGAACACGAAAAGCTGGCGGAAAACGCGCGTATTCTGGCGGAACTGGATCGCCAACTGGCGGCTCAAGCTCAGGCTACCCAACAGATCGACACGAAGGTGAGCGAACACACGACGATGCTGCTGACGGCGGCTACGGAACGGCGCGAACAGGCGGGGGTATTGGTGCGGGTGGTGGATCAGTTGGGTGAATTTTTCCCGATCATGCGGCAGCTTATTTTTAGCCGCCCGCAAACGGAGTCCAAGAAGCGCACGCCCGTTCCTGGGCAGGATCGGCTAACCGACATCAAAGGGATCGGGCCAGTGTATGCGGGCAAATTATATGAGGCGGGAATTTATACCTTTCGCCAACTGGCATCGATGAGTCCTGACGAAGTGCGCGTGTTGATTGATGCCCCAACATGGCGTCAAAAAGCGGTCAATGCGGAAAGCTGGATCGAACAGGCGGGGCTTTTTGCTTCTCAACGCGAGAAAGTTGAGGATCTTTCGTGAGTGGCGAGGATCGCCGGAAACTGGTTCACCGGCTGGACATTGTTTTTTTCATTGGACTGCTTGTGACGTCCGGGTTGGCGGCCCTGCTGTTCTGGAGCCAATTTGATACGGATGACGAGGCGGATGCCGTCAGCGAGAAGCCAAGCGCGACCCAGACTGATCTTCCAACAGAAACGGAGACTGCGACTCCGACCACTACGCTTACGCTTACTTTGACTCCCACGCTGACACGCACCCCCACGATCACACCTTCTGCGACACAAACCCGTACATCCACCGTAACAGCAACACCCTGGCCCGCGCCTATCGTTTCGCCGCTGGCACTGGCGGAGACGTATGCCGGGGAGCCGCTGTTGATCATGGGATCGGCGCAGCCAGGAGATACAATTCAACTGTTTGATCAGGACGAATTGATTATCGCTGTGACAGCGGGTGATGATGGGGTGTGGAGCATCGATCTGGCTGAAGGGCTGCCTGCCGGAACGCATAACCTGGCGGTGGTTGCGGTTGGGCCGGGGGGCGTTACCAGCGTTCCGGTGGCAATTGGATTTGATGTGGCTGATCCGCCGACAGCGACACCCACTTCAACAAGTACTGCGACCAGCACGCCAACGAACACCCTAACCCCTACGCCAACAGCGACTCATACCGAAACACCTAGGCCGCCAACAGCAACCTTCACAAAAACGAAAACGGCAACAGAAGTTTCGGCGACTGAGGTATTGGTTGTGCCCAGCTTGACGCCCGTGCCGCCGAGCGCAACGGCAACTGTCCTACCGCCAACTGAAACCCAGAAGCCAACCCGCACACCGACTTCGGCGGCTGCACCGACTGAAACACTCGCGCAGACCGCCACACTGTATCCACCAACCTTAACACCGATTGCGAAGCCGCCCAGTGTGCCGGAGATTCATTCACTTCCGAGCGAGATGTCCATTCTCGATCCGGTGGTGATCACGGGGGCGGGTGAAGCGGGACAAACGATCTCGCTCAGCGCGAATGGTATGCCTATCGGAGAAACGGCTGTGCAGGCCGATGGAACGTGGAGTCTGACCTGGCAGACGGATTTATTGGGGGCGGTTGAGATCAGCGCAGTGGCTACGACTGACGAGGGGCTGGTGAGCGATCCGGCGGTTGGTGAGACAGAACTTATCGCGCCTCGACCCACTATTGATGCGCCCACTTCCGGCGATGTTTTTTCGCCTGGGGTGGCGATTGCGGTGAACGGCACGGCGCAACCCGGCACGACAGTCGAAATTCGGAATGAGGGCGCGGGCACGGTGATCGCGACGGCTCCGGTAACGGCAAGCGGCAAATGGGAAACCACAATTGTGCTGTACGGTGCCGGAAAAGTGACGATCAGCGCGGCGGCGGTAGGTGCGGCGAACTCTTCAGATCCATCTGATCCTGTGACTATTACCCTGGCTCCTCCGGTACATCCGGATACGGGCGGGAGCGCAGACAGCCAAAAAACAGGGCAGACCTTTACTGTTTTGCTGGCCTTACTGTTGGCCGCAGGTGGATTTAGTATGTACTTTGCGGGCCGTCTCGTGTATACATTGGCCCAAGATCGATTAAAACCTCACTGATGAAAAGGATTATCCTATGGCGTCGATGCGGCGCTACCAGTGGTTGGTAGCGAGCGGAATTGTTGTGCTGATTATTGGAATCGGGGCGGTCATTGTCTCCAATCAGATTCTTGATCCGGGCAGCAAAAACGATACATCCACCGATTTGAGAACACCGGTAGTGACTATTCCCCCGACATACTATTTTGATGTGGTGCCGGAACAGTCGCATGTGGACTTCACCACCGAAGTAACCGGATTAGGGACAGTGGAAGGCGTTTTTCCGGTTGAGGGGGGGACGATTCAACTGGAACCGGTGGGAAATGAACTACGCGTGCATGTGTACCTGGAAATTGCGGTGGATCGTGTGGAAGCCAATGGACTGGTCCAATTGGCTTTACGAGCGGCGATGAAAACGGGCGATTATCCGCTGGCGTTTTATGTGGCTGAGTCGAAGGAACTGGTCCCGGTGACCGAAGAGGAAATCGCGTTTACGCTGGACGGGACGCTAGACGTGCATAACGTTGAACATGCGCACACGATGACCGTGCGCGCCCAATTGGTCAAGGGTAGTATGTGGGCAATTGCCACCTCAGATTTAGATCTGGCCGATCATGCGGTGGAGTTCCCGCCGCCCATTGAAAGCAGCACGATCAAAATGACGGCGAATCTGCAAGCGGTTGAAACCGTCAAACCGGATACGGCGACAGAAACAGCAGCGCCATAAGCGAATAATATGCGGGGCAATTCGCGTGAATTGCCCCCTTAGAACCTAATAGGGCCTGCTGTAGTACACATAAACCGAGTTCCCCACAACCAGCCAATCATACAGCCAGTGGGCATCGCTGATGCTCAGATTGACACAGCCGTGACTGTGGCGATAGCCAAAGCCGTTATGCCAGTAGGTGCCGTGTAAGCTGATGTCGCCATCGAAGTACAGCGCATAGGGGACATTTTCCAGGCGGTAAAAATCCGGTTCACCTTCCGCGCCGGACATGGGACCATTCTGGCGGCGACCCCAGACCTGGAACTGGCCTTCCTGCGTACTCCAATCGGGCAGGCCGGATGAGACCAGGGTAGCGAAAACCATCGTGTCGTTTTCATAGGCGACCAGAACCTGTTCATAGAGGTCAACAGCGACCCAACGACCAGAGACACTTGCCGGACGTGCAACACGGCGGGCGACACCCATCAAGCGCTGCTCAACCCATTTCCCAGGGGCGACCAGATACCAATCCAGCCCATTCACGTTAACGGTGGCGTAGATATTCATCAGTTGGTAGCGGAACAACAGCATATCGCGGCTGATCACCTGTTCACCGCCGGGGGTGGCGCTGGCATATAAGTCTTTGAGAATCCAACCGAAGGGGCGTGCCGGTTCGGACTGGATAAAAACGCCGGTGAATGTTGATGGCTCGACCCACTGCAAATAGCGGGTTTCGATCCACTCGTTGGCGTTGATTTCGGTCCAGGTGTCGGTGACAGTGCGGGGGGTGATGAAGTTAAACCCGGCATCGATGGTATAGAGGGCGTAGCCGCCGCCCGGCGCACTGTAAACGGTCACCACATGATCGGACACGACACGCATAAAGGTATATCCATCGGCGGCACCATAATCGACGGCCAGATTGACGACAGGCGGCGACGGTTCAGCCATCATCAGCGCGTCGCATTCCGGGCTAGAGAAGTATTCGGTGCTGAATCCATCACAGCCCCAATAGAGTCCGGTGGCGCGGACCGCTGGTGCCGGAATAAGCGTAAGCAGACTGGATAGAATCAGTAGGGCGCTGACAAATTGCAGTGGGCGGGACATTTTGGTTTCTCCGATGAATCCGAATTCCTGATTGAGTTATACAACAGCCTGATCCGCCGCTGCTAGCCGTTCGTCTGATGGTTTTTCGCCGCTTACTCTTCGGCTTGCCCACTGTGTCCCGATCCAGCCCGCCGCAAAAATCCACCAGATGGGATACATGGGGAAGAGATAACGGGGCAAAGCCATTAATACGAGGTGGATTCCGGTGAAATAGAGCAGCAGGCCGTACAGGGGCAAAAAGACGCGCCACTGTCGCCAACTCCAAAGCATCCCCAGCACCCCCAAGGCTAACCCGCCAAAATGGAACAGATACAGGGCCAGCTTGGGCCAAAAGGACTCGATGCGCGTTAAATCCACTAGTCCGGCTAAAGAATGATCCTCGCGGAGCCAGTGACTGACGGCATCACGGATACTTTCGCCGGGATAATAGACGGTGTTATGCGGCTGGATATAGGCTTTCGCCAGCCCTTGGAAGCGATCCATGAACCAGCCCACCGGATCGTTGGTGATGTTCTTTTTGATCTCGGTTTTTAAGATGTTCGTGCGATCTTGCTGATCATCGGTGTCCGAGATTTCAAGCTGCTGATCGACTTCCTCTGGGGAAATGGGGCTGTCGACGCGGAGATAGATAAAGCTCCAGAAGCCCTCACCGCCGACCACCAACCGATCCCACACAGCGAGATTGTAAATGGTCCAGGTGGAGACGATGAGCGCATAGCTTGTTAACAGCGCAAGAGATAGGCGGAGCCAATGACGACGCTGAACCAGAAACAGATGCAATACGAGGCCCAGCGGGAACAGTAAAAATACTGCACGAGTCAGAGTCGCCAGCCCGAACAGCGCTCCTACCAGGACGAGATAGGGGGGGGTGGGTTTGGCGTAGAGGTAGAACAACAGCGCCATAAACAGGAAAAATAAAAACAGTCCTTCGCTGGTTAGATTGCCCGCCTCGATAATCAGCACCGGGCTGACGATCATCAGGACACCTGCCAATAACCCGGCTCGTTCGGAGAACAGGCGGCGCGCGATCAGATAAACAGCGGCGCAGACGGCGGCCCCCATGATCGCCTGCAACGAACGCGCGATCTGCATTTCGGCTGTGGTGTAATAATGCCCACGCGCGGGAGAAGCTGGATCAAGTACCTGGATGATGCCGAGAAAAACAGGATACAGCGGCGCGGTTTGAAGCGGACCGGGCGTTTTGCCGGTGGTGACTAACTGGTGTCCATTATGCATATACCAGTTGGTATCGCCGCCGCGCAGACTGGGCGCGGGATCGATGAGGAGGACAAAGACCAGCCGCACGATCAGCGCCGCGCAAAAAATCAGCAGCGTGCGCCGCCATAAAACAGTTGAAGTAGTTGGACTCAAGGTATAATAATCCGGTTGCGTGTCTACGAAAGGTTGCTCAACATGCTGCCACTTGTCCACCGGCGCGGGTTCTGGCCCATTACGATTGTGGTTCTGGCGCTGCTACCGCGTCTGGTGTTTTTGCTCATTTCCAAACATCCCGGCTTGTGGGACCCCACCGAATACTACAATCTGGCGGTCAATCTCCACGATGGCCGAGGATTTACATTGGATTATATCTGGAATTTTGCTAATCATCCCGAATCCGTCAGCCACCCGTTGGATCATTGGCTGCCGCTGCCCGGTGTGCTCGCGGCGGGGTCGTTTGCCCTGTTCGGTGTTTCAGTCCAGGCGGCACTGCTGCCGTTTGTGCTGCTGGGCGCGGTGCAAAGCCTGCTGGTATACGCCTTCGCAGGGCGGATCGGAGCCAGCCGCGCGACTCAAGTTTTTGCGGCACTGGCAACGACCTATCTTCCCTGGTTGTTTCTCTCATCGGTGCATACGGACACGACGACGCTGTTTGGTGTGCTGGGGTTTGCGTGTATGGCGGCGGTTTATCTCGGTACGGTAGGCGATGGCCGCTGGTACTGGGCGGCGGGACTATGCACCGGGTTGGCGATTCTGACACGAAATGATGGCGTGATGCTGGTTCCGTCGGGCGGACTCGGCGCGTTGTGGCTGGCCTGGCGTAAACAAGGCCGGATTCCCTGGCGGCAGGTGGTGATCGGCGGCGTGCTGGGGCTGATCGTGCTGGTACCCTGGCTGCTGCGCAATCAATCGGAACTGGGCGAACCCTGGCCTGGCAGCACAGCCCAATCGCTGTTCGTGACAGAACATGAGGACTTTTACGCTTATTCAAAAGAAATATCACTGAACACCTATCTGGATCAGGGTGTGATCACGATTATCAAAAAGATGATTTTTGAACTGGCGGCCAGCGTCAAACTGATGCTGGTGATGCTGGAATTGATTTTTCCGGTGGCGGTTGTGGGCGCGCTGCTGGATGTTGTCACCAAACGGTTTCGTCAAAATCATGATGGGCCGGAGATCGCGCCTTTTGTTCCGGGATTGTTGTTCATTCTGCTGACGTTTCTGGCGTATGGAGTCCTGATGCCATATCTGAGCCAGGCGGGAAGCTTCAAAAAGGCGTATTTAGCGATGGTCCCATTTTTGCTCATTCTGGGAGCCGGTACAGTCGAACGTTATGTCCAGCCGCGCTGGGCGTTTCGCGCTGCCGCGACGATCACGCTGGTGCTGCTGCTGGTGAATGCGGTTGAGTTAACACGCGCCGATTTTAAGCTGAATAACCAGCAGAAAACCATGTATGAGAAGATTGGAACCAAACTGGATGAACTGCAAAAAACAGAAGACAGGGAAATTATTGTGATGACACGCGATCCCTGGTCGATCAATTTTGTGACAGGCTACCGGGCGGTGATGGTGCCGAACGAACCCCTCGACGTTATTTTGGAAGTGGCGGATCGCTACGGTGTGACCTATCTGCTTGCACCTGTTCCACGCGAGGCGATCAGCGCGATTGATCGGGGCGAAGTTGAGGAACCGCGCCTGGAACGGGTTGTTGAATTCCCGGATTATGGACAATACCTCTACCGGATTTTGCCTCCCGCGAAGGATATCGGAGAATGAAAGCTGCCCGGATCACCGTGATCTGGGCAGTACTTGGAGATTTCAGTAGGGGCGGAAGCGGCGCTCAGGGATGCCCGGCACATAATAGTGTTCGAGATGCATGTAGTATTCCAATGACTCGGCGGGCGGGTCGCCGGGGATGGGCAGGTTGGAAAACGTCTGGAAATACAACAGGCAGGCATCCCGCCACCAGCGCGCCTCTTTTGCCTGGATGCTGAGCAGCGTCTGGACGTGTTTGAAGCGGGCTTCATCGACAAAGTCGGCCAACGAGTCCCAGATTTGCTGCATATGGTGCACGGATTCAATGCCGGTTTGGTACTTATCACATAACTCATCCCACAGCGTTTGCCCGGACTGCATCGGGTAGGTCCAGGGTACATGATGGAACCACAGCAGCAGTTCATCCGGGCAGGTTGCAAGGTTCCCGACCCGTTCTCGATAGGGAGAGCAATACTGGCTGACGGCATCGCTGCCGCTCGGTGAGCGGTCAAAACCCACCCCAACCGCATCTGCACGATGATAGTACAGAGATGTCCAGTCTGCGCGGCCACCCTCGACCCAGGGACCGGGGCCGTAGTGATGATCATGCGCCATGATATGATGCAAGCCGAGCGGCGTCATGTAGTTGACTACCGCTTCGCGGGATTCGATCATCATCGCTTTAGCCGGTTCGACAAAATGATCATCATTGCTGAAGGTCATGCGCAGCCAGTCGTCGGCAATATCCTCGGATGTAGCGGTGTGATCCCACGTGAGACGCCCATAGGCGAACCAGTTCGCCGCTGCAAACGGATGACCGCACCAGTTGCGCTCGGACCCTACATTGGACACGGCTGCTATACCGGATATTTTAAGATCATCTAAACTGCCGTCTACGACTTTCGCCACCGTGGAGCCAGAACCATAACAATACGTATCAGAATCCAGCGTTTCCTTGAACAAAGGTGCGAGATAGACAAGGTGAGTCGCGCACCCCAGATATTCCTGGGTGATCTGGACTTCGAGCGCCAAAGGTGTTCTGGGCATAGCGCCAAACATGGGGTGGTAGGGTTCGCGCGGCTGAAAGTCGATGGGGCCATTTTTGACCTGCAACAGCACATTCGGCAGGAACGTGCCATCCTGGGGAACCAAATCATGGTAGGCTTGTTTGGCCCGGTCGTCAGGTACATTTTCATCATAAACAAACGCACGCCAACTCACGATGCCATTGTAGGGAGCGAGTGCATTGGCGAGCAGGTTGGCACCATCGGCATGAGAACGTTTGTAATCGTGGGGGCCGGGTTGACCTTCTGAGTTGGCTTTGACGACAAACCCGCCGAAGTCGGGGATGAGGTCGTAAATTTCCTTCACTTTGACTTTCCACCAGGCGATTACATCCGGATCGAGTGGATCGGCAGTGGTCAGTCCGCCGATTTCGATAGGCGCGCTGAAACGCGCCGTCAGATAGATATGAATGCCATAGGATCGAAATAGGTCCGCAAGCGCGGCGACTTTGGTAAGGTACTGTTTCGTCAGAACGAGAGCTGAAGCATTGACGTTGGTAAGCACCGATCCATTCAAGCCGATGGACGCCATGATCCGCGCATAGTCTTTATATTGGGGCGAGAGATAGTCGGGTAGTTTGTGCCAATCCCAGATAGAAAAGCCCGCATAACCCCGCTCGATGGTGCGATCCAGGTTGTCCCAGTGATCCAGCATACGATATTTGATGCGGGGCGTACTCGTAATTTTTAAATTGTGGAGAGATTGGTGCGTTTGGAGATGTCTTAAAAAATGAAATACCCCATATAAAACACCAAGGTCTGTATTGCCCACGATGGCAATACAATCTTTATCCTGAATGCGGCAGCGAGTAAGCAGATAACCTTCGTTACCAACTGCTTTTAGTTCCGGTGTGAAGGCGGCAAGAAGTGGAGAACTCTGCGGAGTACCAAGCACCAGGGTGCCGTCGTGATCCACCTGATTTACAATGGACAGGGGCCTACCCAGCATTTTTGTTACGGCGGTTGTCAGTTCTTCGCGGGTGACGATAAAGGTTGGGGACGAATTCGGGATGACGGCCTGAGTGAGTGCGCCTTGATATTCAGCCCAAAGTGGGCCGGGCGAGATGGGGGCATACCGCAACCATAGTTCATAACCGTCTTCCGGGTTTTGTTTTCTATCTGGAGGTTGAACCATTGTTTTTTCCTTATGCGCCTGCCTCCAGCCCGTTAACTTCGGCTGCACAAACCGGCCATTTTGCAAGCGCTTGTAAAATGAACTTCAAAAAGGGGGAGAGAAATCCCCAGATTATTCAGCGTAGAATATGACGATTTTTGAAGGAGAGCAAGTATTGTTGTGGTTTTGAAAGTTTTTAACCTGTTTTGTGATCGTCGAACAGGTGTGGCTCGATGACGCGCCATGCGCCCCAGCTTACCAGTAAAGCGATACTGGAAAATGTGATGAGTAATGCAAAAAAGCTGGGCAAAAAGAGGGTCAGCAAAAGCGGCGCGGCGCTCAACAGAATGACAAAAATTGACCAGAGGGGATGAAGAAGAAATACGCTCTAAGCGCCAGTTGATCGAACTGGCGCAGCGGCCATTCTTCGGTGGTGAGGAGCAGCGGCCAACCAACAGTTGCGGGATGAGCACCAGGCGAATGTCTGCCCGACCTATCACGCCAGCCAATTTGAACAGATGATCGCCGAAACCAAACCGGATACGGTTATCGTCACAACGATTGACGCCACCCATCATCTGTATATCAACCGGGCGATGGAACTGGGGTGTGATGCCATCAGTGAAAAGCCGATGACGGTTGATATTGATAAAATGCGTTCGATTTTTGACACCATTCAGCGAACCGGAAAATCGCTGCGCATTACCTTTAATTACCGCTATGCGCCCGCTTATACCAAACTGCGCGAGGTGGTGATGCAAGGCACGATAGGCTGTCCGCTGAATATAAACTTTTCGTGGATGCTCGATACACGGCATGGTGCGGACTATTTTCGCCGCTGGCACCGCGAGAAACACAACTCGGGCGGGCTGTTGGTGCATAAAGCCACACACCATTTTGACCTTGTCAACTGGTGGATTGACTCCTACGCAGCGGAAGTTTTTGCCTTGGGCAACCTGTCGTTTTATGGGCAGGAAAACGCGCTGGCGCGGGGTGAGCAGTATCATTACTCACGCTACACCGGACAACCGGAAGCTCAGAACGATCCGTTCGCGCTCTTTTTGGATCAGGATGATAAACTACGGCAGCTATACCTGGAGGCGGAAGCAGAGTCAGGGTATATCCGTGATCGCAGCGTGTTTGGCGAACCGATCACGATTGAAGATACACTGGCCGTTACCGCACGGTATCGTAACAATGTGATCCTATCCTATAATCTGATCGCATACTGTCCGTGGGAAGGAATGCGAGTCGCGATCACAGGTACCAAAGGACGCGTCGAACTGGAAGTGTTAGAAAGTACGGGATGGCTAAAAGGGCAGGCAGGAGATCACGATCTCGCCAGCAGCAAGGGAGCATTCAAGCAGACTAAAATCACAGTTTTTCCCATGTTTGGAACAGGCTATGCGATTGAAATGCCTCCGGCTGAAGGTGGTCATGTGGGAGCGGACCCGGTGATGCTGGAACAGATTTTTGCGATCACTCCACCAACCGATCCCTTCAACCGGGGCGCATCGCATATTGACGGGGCAGCGTCGATTATGGTGGGGATCGCGGCCAACCGCTCGCTGGAAACTCGGCAAGCTGTGCGGCTGGATGATCTGTTTGAGCTTCCTCAGAAAGACCCCAGTTTATCTGAAATTGTCTAGCGCTAGCCGGGCTGAAGAGGGTCTATTGTTCTTCGGCCCTTTTTTATAGAACGAAGGTGAATGATGCAACTCTTAACGTTCGAAGGCCGGTTAGGGGTTAAACTGCCGGGGGGAATTCTGGATGTGCAAACGGCGGCTCACCAAGCCGGAGTAACGGACATTCCGACCAGCCTGCCCGAACTGCTGGCGGGTGGGCAAGCGGCCAAAGCGCAACTGGAGGCATTCGCGGCGAACAGCGCATCTGGCTCTTTGTTAGACGAAAGCCAGATCAGATATGACCCGTGCGTGGTACGTCCCGAAAAAATTCTGTGCCTAGGACGTAACTATCGGCGGCATGGACCTAAGCTGGAACCCGGACAGCAACCTGCACCGACCCTGTTTGCCAAATATAACAATACATTGGCGGCGTGTGGCGAAGTGATTCCGCTGCCGCCAGTGTCAGAACAATACGATTATGAAGCCGAACTGGCAGTGATCATTGGGCAGCGAGCTAAAAATGTCCCCGAAGCTGATGCATTGAACTACGTGCTTGGATACTGCAACGCCAACGACCTGAGCGCACGCGATTTGCAGAACCAGACCAGCCAATGGATGATGGGAAAAACGCTCGATAAATTTCTCCCTATAGGGCCGTATCTCGTTACGGCAGACGAAATACCCGATCCACAAGCACTGTCAGTACGGTGTTGGGTGAACGGCGTTCTCGGTCAGGATTCAAATACCAGCGAAATGATATTTCCGGTGGCGTACCTGATCACCTACTTCAGCCGACACTTCACCTTAGAAGCAGGTGACGTGATTATCACCGGCACGCCAGCGCATCTGAATCAAGGTGAAAAAGTCTGGTTGAAAGTGGGAGATCGTGTCACCGTCGAAGTGCAGGGCCTCGGCCAACTGACGAATATTATGGGCCCCAATCCCCACTGAAAAAACTCCTTTAGCGCCCACGCTTGACAGCTTAAAATCTTGCTTTTATAATTAGACTGATCGGTCTAACTTTTCAGTCTAACCATTTGGTCTAATCTTCAGCGAACGAGGAATAATTTGCCACGTCCACGATTTAACAAACTATCAACCGAAAAAAAAGAACGGATTCTGGAAGCCGCGGCGAAAGAATTTGCGGCGCACGGATACGAGGGGTCTTCACTCAACCGGATTCTGGAACAGGCCGGGATCAGCAAGGGGGCCGCGTACTATTACTTTGATGATAAACCTGACCTGTTCAAAACCATCATGCTCTACTACTCGGAGAGTCTGCTGAGTCGAATCACACTGGACATAACTATCCTGGAAAAAGACACGTTCTGGACTTCTTTAGCGGCACTCTTTCACCAGATGTACGGCAGTTTTCTGGAGCGTCCCTGGATATTTTCGGCCAAAAAGGTGGGGGGGAATTTTTTGGAAACCGCCTATCAGGATGAGGAACTGCGCAAACTCATGGACCAAATTCACCCGTGGGTGTTGAACCTTATCAGGCGAGGCCAAACGTTAGGGTTGATCCGCGACGACTTGCCGGATGATCTGTTAATCGGCGTGATTATGGGTGTTGATGATGCGCATGATCGCTGGCTGATGAGCCATTATCAGGAGTTTAGCCTTTCAGACCTGGACGCATTGGCACAACAAATGGTGGAACTTTTGAAGCGGGTGCTTTCTCCTAACTAATTTTCTCCTGATCTTTTTGCCCATTCTTAGCCTTCGTTTATTTACTTATTTAGGTATGCCTAAATTTTAATTTAGGTTAGCAATGTCTATTCGCGCAGGATAGGAGTATTCGATGATGATTCGGCTAGAAAACATCTGCAAACGTTATGAAATGGGCGAAGTCACGGTCAGCGCGCTTGATTGTGTTTCGCTGGACATCAACAAAGGCGAGTTTGTGGTGGTGCTTGGTCCATCGGGCAGCGGTAAAACCACCCTGCTTAATATTATCGGCGCACTGGATGCGCCAACGGATGGGCATATTCAGATTAACGGCAATGGTGCAATGAAAAACAAGGCGGATCGCTTCAAATTTCGTCGTGAAACGATCAGCTTTATTTTCCAAACCTTCAACCTGTTTCCCAGCCTGACCGCGCTCGAAAATGTGCAATTTGTGCTGGATATGGCCCGCACCCCCCGCAGCGCAGAGCAGGCTCAGCAAGCATTGGAGCGAGTGGGATTAGGCGCACGTGTGAATCATTTTCCACATGAGTTGTCGGGAGGAGAACAGCAGCGGGTTGCGATTGCACGAGCTTTGGCGACGGGGAATCCGATTCTGCTGGCAGATGAACCAACGGGTGAACTCGATTTTCATACGGGCGTGCAGATTCTCGATTTGCTCCGGCAGCAGGCGGAAGCCGGCAAAACCGTGCTGGTAGTCACCCATAACCGTGAGATTTCACGCATTGCCGATCGGGTGATCGAACTGAGCAGCGGAAAAATTGTGAGTGATGGTGCGCCGCGCGGCGGTAAAGCAGCCATCGCGGATTTGCAGTGGTAAAGAGGAGGCTTCGATGAATAAGTGGATGCTTTGGCTACGCTGGTCCTGGCGCGATCTGCGGGCGCGGTGGTTACAAGTGTGTGCGATTGCGATCATCATCGCCCTGGGGACCGGGGTGTTCGCCGGTTTGAGCGGCCAGGAGCGGTGGCGAACCCGGTCATTGGATCTCAGTTACAGCCGCCTGAATATGTATGATTTGCAGATCACGCTGAACGATGGTAGCTATGTCGAACAGGCTCGCCTGGCAGATCTGGCGGATATTGACGGGGTAGCGGTGGTTGAACCCCGCCTGCTGGTGCCTATCCAGCTTGATGCGTCATCCAACGAGGAGCAAATCCTGGTGTCGGGGCGGCTGATCGGTGTGGATGTGAGCAGCGGCGGGCCGCGGGTGAATCGGATTTATGTTCCAGAGGGCGAAGGACGCACGCTGCAAGCCGAAGATGCCGGGCAAAATATAGCCGTCTCACAACTCAAATTTGCCCAAACCAACCACCTGGAAACCGGGGATATTCTTCGGATCAGCGGGGGGGCATGAATTGACGCTAGTCGGACTTGGATACTCACCGGAATACTTCCAGATCGTAGGGGAAGGAAACAATATTTTTGGTGAGGGCAACTTCGGCATCTTTTTTGTTGCGCTGGAGACAGCGCAGACTCTGGCACATCAGGAGGGATTGGTTAACAATCTCGTCTTCCAGCTTGATCAGGATGCCGACGTCAAAACGGTGCAAGCCGCGATTCAGGCGCGCTGGACTGAACTGTTTCCCAGCATCGGGATCAACTTTACCACACAGGCGGATGATGCGGTTCGGACAAATATGTATGCCGACGCGAAAAACGATCAGGTCATGTGGAATATGATCGCCGTGCTGTTTTTAGTGGGTGCGGCATTAGCGGCCTTTAATCTCGCCGGGCGGATAGTTGAGTCGCAGCGGCGGCAGATCGGGATCGGTATGGCGTTGGGCGTGCCTCGGTTTCGAATTGCGTTTCGTCCGATGCTGACCGGCCTGCAAATGGCGTTGTTAGGCACGATCCTGGGATTGGTCTGTGGGTTGATCTTCTACCGGATGTTTACTGCATTATTCAATGAGATTATGCCGCTGCCGTATGAAGACCTGTCGTTTTACTGGTGGGGTTATATCCAGGCCGGACTCCTGGGGATTCTGCTGCCCTTTGTGGCGACGCTGATTCCGGTCTGGCGGGCGCTGCGGGTCCAGCCGGTGGATGCGATCCGATCCGGGTATCTGGTATCCAAGAGCGGCGGTTTGAGCCAAGTGAGTGAACTTCTCCCACTGCCGGGGCGGAGTTTTATGCAGATGCCGATCAAAAACCTGCTGCGCTCACCCTGGCGGACGCTGCTCACGGTGTTGGGAATCGCGATGGCGGTGATCCTGATGACAATGTTCGTAGGTTTTCTGGATACCTTTATGGCGACGATTGAACAGAGTGAGGATGCCTATCTTCACCAAGTGCCTGACCGTCTGCTCGTTGACCTTGACACATTTTATCCGGTTCGCGGGGAAGCGGATGATCCTGTGGCGGCGCTCACTGCGTTGGCTGAAGGAGAACAGCCACTACTCGCGGCGGCACCGGAAACCGCGCTTATCGTGGGCGCAAAGCTCCTGCATGAAGGGGTGAAACTTGATGTTGCACTTGAACTGCATGATATGGAAAGCGCCGTCTGGGTGCCGAAGCTGACAGCGGGGAAACTGGTTGGCTCTGGTGCGGAGATACCGGGGATCATTATCGCTCAAAAAGCAGCCGAGGATCTCGGTGTTCAGGTGGGTGATACGATCACGCTTCAGCACCCGTATCGTGAAGGTGAACTTGAATATCAACTGGTGGAAACGGACGTTCAGATCGCCGGGATTCATAACAATCCGCTGCGCGGGCTGGCGTATATGGACAGCCGCTATGCCGAACTTATGAATCTGGCAGGGCTGAGCAACCGGCTGGTGGTGCAACCAGCACCGGGAGAACGAACGGATGCTGTGAAACAGGTTTTGTTTATGCAGCCGGGGATCACGTCCGTGCAGGCGATCCAGGATGTGTCGGACGCCATGGACGAGATCATGAAGCTCTTCACGACCATTTTGCAGGTTGTACAAGTGGTGGTGATCATCCTGGCGTTTTTGATCGCGTTTAACTCGACCAGTATCAGCGTCGATGAACGCCTGCGCGAGATCGCCACGATGTTCGCCTTTGGGCTGCGCATACGGACGGTGACGCGGATGCAGATCAGCGAAAACCTGATTATCGGGGTGCTGGGAACGCTGATCGGGATTGCCGGGGGATGGATCATTCTCAACCAGATGATGGTCGCACGGATCGAGGAGCAGTTGGCCGAATTCAAATTCACGGTGAGCATCTCATCGACGACGCTGGTGCTGTCGGCGCTGCTCGGCGTTTTGGTTGTGGCGCTGACTCCGATCCTGAGCATCCGCCGGATGCTGCGTATGGATATTCCTTCCACATTACGCGTAATGGAGTAGCCATTTGGCTCCAGATCATCTTCAAGATGATCTGGAGCAGTTCCGTCACTTCAGGCCCCAAAACTCGTATACTATGATGTAAAATAAGCTTGCTGAATGAACAACCAAGGGCCTAACTCCATGCTGATTCGAGAGCCACTCGTACACGCCACCTATTTTTATCTGCGCGAGACACCAGGCAGCAACCCTACTCGCCGCCAGGAATGGCATGATCTGTTTGTGACCGATACCCAACGCATCCTGCAAAGTGTAGCGGGCTGGTTAGCACTGCCAGCGCCCACATTACCGGCGATTCCGATGTGGGACGCACAACCGCCGCTGATTCCACAAACGCTGATGCAAACCGGGGAGCTGCAAGGACGAACCAATGCTTCGGCCTGGTTTACCGCTTATGCACTGCGTAATATGCTGCTGCTGCGCGTCGTTGTGTCGCGTCCGGGCGAACATGAACAGGCGGTGTGGAGTATGCTGGATGAAGCGTCCGGCATCCAGTCGAACGCGGAATCGTGGCTGCACACGACGCGCTACTGGTGTGGAATGGCTCCGCGCACACCCGACGAACTCAACCATGAACATTCACAGCCGATCAAAGCGCCGTTCGGTGTATTGTGCCTGGGGTGGAACGCTTCGCCGCATTTATTGGTGTATCCTGACGCCAAGACTGAGGCGCGCGCCGTGCTCTTTTTGAGGTCATTGGCATCACAACTGGACTGGTATCCGGTGCAGGCACAATATCTGTTGGGCCAATATGAAACACGCTCGTTTATCGCTACACGGAACCAGCAGACGGCATTGGAACATGTCGCCCAATCGGTTCAGGAATGGGGCGCGCCGACGCGACGAAACCGGCTGCGATCCCTGTCGCCGCTGCAAGGCGAACTGGATACGCTGGAACGCACCTATGGCGATATTTTAACGGATCGCACTTCAACCGAAGCGGCATCCCATGAAGTGCGCGCCCTGATGGCGGAATACCGGCTGGCGCTGCTGCAAAATGGGCTGTGGGACTCGGCTCCGACGGCGTGGGAAGCGCAGATCGCAGGG
>DATAMF010000164.1:0-4771 GCA_036260665.1 Aggregatilineaceae bacterium
ACCTTGTTCACCTCATCCTGTGTGATACCGGGTGGCAGATTGGTGTTGGCGCTGGAATACGAATCCGCCTGATTATTACCCGCATGAAATTCACTAGCCGAGGCGACGGCAATCGCCGTGGCGACGATGATCAGCAGGATAACCGCTCGAATAATCCACTTTGAAGCGTTCATCAGCGTCCAGCTCCTGCCTGTTCAAGTCCTGCTGCCGCCGCAACGGGTTGGGCCGTGCGGTGACGAGACGGCCACATGGCGACCAGTGTCCCGATCATTAGAATCACACCGCCGAACCAGACAAAGTTGATCAGCGGGTTCAAATAGACCCGCAAATTCACCGACGGATTACCCTCGTTGAAATGCGTGAGCACCTGCTGTCCGGTTTCGTCCACCCGCACATACACATCCCCCGCCAGACTGCTGTGAGCATCGGGAATGCTCATGATATTGGTGATATTGCCCGCCGAATCGAGGAACAAATCGCGCCGGGGCCGGATGTCCTCGATAAACTTGCCATCCTTGTAAATTTTCGCGCGCGCGATCACCATTCCGCGCCCGTCTTCCGCTTCGGCCAGCGTCAGCCCTTCATACTTCACTTCGTAGGAGCCGAGCGATACCGTATCGCCGGGGCTAAGCAGCATGGCCCGGCTCTGTTGGAATCCGGTGCTGCCGATCACGCCCAAGCCCAAAATGACCATCCCCAGGTGGATACAATAACCGCCGTAACGATGGCGATCTCGTCCCACCAGGGCCGTGAACGCACGCCCATAATTTTCACCGCGACGGTGCCGCGCTGAAACGCCTTTCCAGATTTCAGTCAGGGTAGCGAACCCGGCAAAGGCCACCAGGCCATACCCTAACAACGGCCAGAAGAGTTCGGTCAGTGTATCGGCCAGTTCATCCAGCACAATCCCAAAATCCGTATCTTTGAAACCAATCGAGACGCGGTTCCAGTCGATATAGGCCAGATAGAGCATAAGCAGAAAACCAAGCGCCAACAGGGTCGGGAACACAATCGCGCGACCCAAGGCTTTCGCGGTAGAACGCCGCCACGCGGCCAGGGGTGCAATGCCCATCAGAATATAGAGGGCAATCAGCAGATAACGCACGCGGGGTGGATAATACTCCGCGCCGTAATTGATAATCGTGTCGCGCAGCCCTAAATCGCGGATCACCGTTGTAACGGCTTCAGCCCAGGTGCCCCATAAAACAATCACGGTGAGGCCGAGGAACAGCCAGTTGTTGATCAAAAAGAGTCCTTCACGGCTGAACAGGGAGTCGAGTTCGTCCGCCCCGCGCAAATCGCCGCGCTCCTGCCGCCAGCCGAGCAGCACAATACTGGTCAGCGTGGCGAGGCCCAGGAAAGCAAACATCCAATGCCCAATTTCCGATTCCGCGAAGGCATGCACACTGCTGATCACACCGCTGCGCGTCGCAAACGTGCCGAGGATCACCAGCAAAAACGTGATGATAATCAGCAGCATATTCCAGAACTTCAGCATACCGCGTTTTTCCTGCACCACGGCGCTGTGCAAAAACGCGGTTCCCGACAGCCAGGGCAGCAGCGCGGAATTTTCCACGGGATCCCAACCCCAATAGCCGCCCCACCCCAGCACATCATACGCCCAGCGCCCTCCCAGCAGCAGGCCCAGACTCAAAAACATCCAGGCGACCAGCGCCCAGCCTCGCGTGGCGCGCAGCCAGCCCGCGCCTAACTGTCCGGTTGCCAACGCTGCAAAGGCAAACGCAAATGGAATCACGAAGCCGACAAAGCCCAGATACAACATCGGCGGGTGAATCACCATGCCGACATGCCGCAGCAGCGGATTCAGGCCCTGACCATCCGGCGACTCGGCCACCACTGCGCCATCGGAGGGCGCAAACAGAGCGACAGTGCCGCCGCTCATCCCGGCTTCAATCTGAACTTTGTCACTGGAGGATTCAGCCCAGACGCGCTTCCAGGGGTTCTCTAGAAAATTATTCAAAATCAAAAAGAAGCCGAGCGTGACCATGGTTGCCACAATCACGAAGGGCATCAACCGCCGCTCCGATTTCCAGTTGAGCAGCAGCGCGCCAAAAGTAAACCCGCTCATCAGCCATGACCAGAACAGGAGCGAGCCTTCCTGGTGGCCCCACAACGCCGTATACAAATAAAACGAGGGAGTCGCGTTGTCGGTGGTCTGGCGCACATATTCCAGACTGTATTCGTGATTCAGCAGGGCAAAAATCATGATTAGACATGAAAGGGTTAACAGCGGAAACGTCAGCAACGCCGCATTGCGCGCGCTGACCACCCATTTATCGCGGCGCAGATACACGCCGACTCCGGCAGCCAGGATGGCATAGGCCGCCGCCACCAGCGCAAAGCCAGTGGACATCATCCCAATTTCGGCTATCAAGCGTGTGCTCCTCTACCATAAAGATTTTATATCAAAGCATATGATACTCTATTTCACGATTAATTTGCCAGTATTCTCAGCATTTATTCTATTTAATTCAGCGGCTATCATCAATTCTTATTAGACATAACATCAACTATAGCGCTTTCTTATAGAGACGACACTGCGCAGTTTTATAAAAGGCATGCTACACTTGGCTCATAGACCTTTCATCAAAGAGGATTTCCCATGATGTCGCGTTTCTTAACCCGTCTGATAGTGATCGTACTGCTGGTTGGACTGCTGCCGACTTCCAGCGGATATGCTCAGGCTGATGATACGGATGAATTCGAAGCATTGGCGCTGCGGGTGCATCTTCTCAACCAGCGCAGCGGCGATTTTACAACGCTGCCCGGTATAGAATTAGGCGATCCCGATTCGCAGGTGAAACCCGCCTGGCCGTATGAGAAAAAGCTGACCGGATGGGACGATCTGGAACGCCCCACCCTGCTCAACATCTGGGCCTCGTGGTGCGGCCCCTGTGTGCAGGAATTTCCCCATCTGACAAAAATTGCGCTGGCCCCCGACGATCATGCCTATGATGTCATCTTCATCAATTCGCTGGAAACAGCCAACGATGCCAAACGTTTTTTGGCCGACCAGCCGGACGGGATTCAAATTAAAATGGACCCCGATGGGGTACTGCTGAACACGGTGGGATCGGTGGGCATCCCCACCAATATCCTTGTGCAGCCCGATGGCACCGTGCTGGCGATCCATGTGGGAAGTTTTACAAACGCGCATGCCGCCCTGTTTGAATTTGTCGCGCTGCATCCCGGCGAAGGCAGTTTTGATCCGGCGGATTATGCGGATGTTGAACCCACGGCGGAAATAGCCGAGTTTGAAGCCAACGACGCCCTGCCTATCGCGTTTGATGAGCCAATCGAAGGCGAACTATCGGACGACCTCTTCCAGCAGGTTTACCAGTTCGAGGGCAAGGCCGGGGATATTGTCAGTGCGCAGGTGAGCCGGGCGAGTGATGACCTGGAACCCTATGTGATACTGCTTGATGAAAACGGTGAACGGCTGGCCGAACCGGCTGAATATTATTACTACGACCCGGCGGTCAAACTCGACGGGGTTATCCTGCCTGAGGATGGCACTTACTTTCTCGTTGTAACGCGCTTCTTAGAAGCCGATGGACTGTCGCACGGATCGTACACCCTCAAACTCACGCGCGGATAAAAGTTTTTCAACTAGTGGGAGCGAAAAAGATGCGCCTGTTTCATGTGTTGCTCAGTCTCGTGCTTGTGCTTGGTCTGGCGCTGAGTGCTGCGCCCACGATGGCCCAGGATCAATCCATCGAAGAATTGGCCTTGGCCGCCCACCTGCAAAACTTACGTACCTTCAATTACACCTTCTGGATCGGCGGCAACCTGGGCGACCCCCTGAATGCGCCATATAACTCCGTCATGGGCGATACCCTGGACGATTGGGAACTGCTCGGCCTGAATGGAGATGATCCGGTGGCGTTTAGCGACATCACCCGCCCGGTGCTGCTCAATTTCTGGGCGTCGTGGTGCCCCCCCTGCCGCTTGGAATTTCCGCATCTGGTCGATGTGGCGCTGTCCCCGGATGATCACAGTTTTGATGTGTTGTTTGTCAACACATCCGACACAGAAGGGGATGCCAGCGCATGGTTAGCCACCCAGCCGGATGAAATTCATACCGTGCTGGATGAATACGATCAGTTAGCGATGCAAACGGGCGTAGATGCCATTCCTACCAGTCTGCTGATCGACACCGATGGCACCGTGCTGGTGGTTCACAATGGGCTGATGACGCCAACCATCACGGCTTTTCTCGACGCAGTAGCGGCCCATCCCGGCGAAGGATCGTTTGTGGCGAGCGCCGATCAGATGATCGCGCCGCCTGCCAATCTGCTCCCAGTTGATCCGGCGGATGTCACAGCGATTATCTACAATGAGCCGGTCACGGGCGCGATTAGCGAAGAAGATCCCCAGCAGGCCTACCAGTTCGAGGGACACGCGGGCGAAGCCGTCACCGTACGGATGGACGCTCAGGGCGTGACCGATCTGGATACCTATCTCGTCCTGATGACTGAAGATGGTACACGGCTGGCCGAAAACGACGACGCCGACGACATCACCACCAATTCGATGATCACGGTCCCCCTGCCCGACGATGGAACCTATACCATCGTCGCGACACGCTTTCTCGAAGCCGAAGGTTTTGCGGGCGGCGACTATACACTGAGCGTGACGGCTGAAGGCGCGGCCCCGGTGGTAGAAGCCACCGCAGAACCACCCGTTGTACTCCCCCAGCAGGACGGCGAATACACCCTGGTCTACAATGACGCCGGGGCAGGCACGATCA
>DATAMF010000189.1:0-2358 GCA_036260665.1 Aggregatilineaceae bacterium
CGACGAATACGGCGCTGCTGCTGGCAACGATGCCGATGTGGACGGCGGTGCTGACGATTTTCATGGGGATCGTGATGATCCGGCGGCAGATGATCATGGGTGTGATGATCTCGCTGATCGGCGTGGTGCTGGTGGTGCTGGGGTCTGAGTCGGATGGAATCTCGCTGTCGGCGTCTGATTTGCTGGGGTGCGGGTTTGCGCTGGGCGCGGCGATCACGTCGGCGTATTACAACATCGGGATCAAGCCGCTGGTGGACCGGTACGGCGGGACGACGATTGCCATGTGGACGTACATCATCACGGCGGTGGGGCTGTGGATCGTGTCGGCTCCTGATCTGGTGCAGATCGGGCCGGGGGATATTCCGGCGCATATCTGGCCGAATCTGATCTACAGCGGGGTGCTGTCGTGCGCGTTCGGGTTTTTGGTGGAAAGTTACGCGATTGCCCATATCGGCCCGGCGCGAGTGTCCCACTATTATAATATTACGCCGCTGGTGGCGGCGGTGGGCGGCGTGCTGCTGCTGGGCGAGCCGTTCACGGTGGTGCTGGTGATCGGCGCGGCGCTGACGCTGGGTGGGTCGGTGATCACACGGCGGAATACGTATCTGAAGCTGCCGAAGGGCGAACCGCTGAAGCAGACGCAGGAAACGAGTGTGCGCGCGGAGGCGTGCGCGGAGGTGGGGTAGAACCTCACCCCTATCCTCCCGGCCTCCTTTCCCCGCACGCGGAGAAAGGAGGGGGAACGCGGGCGCGGCGCGGGGAACCCCTATCCCCCCGGCCCCTTCCCGCAAGCAGGAAGGGGAGACAAGCGGGGCGATGCGTGAATCGACGCGATGAGGTGCTTATCTCCCGCCGCCCCTTTGCGCTCCCCTGCGGTATAATGCCCCTCACTTATTATGTTTCTGTTGAGGAGTAACAATGTCCAAAAAATGGAGTATCCTGCTGTCACTGCTGATCGTCCCCCTCATGTTGACCGCCTGCGGTGATGAGGATAAGCCGGACGACAAAAAAAACAGCAGCGGCATCCAACTGCCCCAGACCTTCATCGACCAGGAGAGCGGCCTCACCGTGCAGTATCCGGCGGATTGGGTCGTTGTACACGAGGGTGGCGGAATAGCCGTAGTCAGTTCGCAGGCGGTGCTGGAATCTGAAACATTAAGCGCGAACGATCTGGGCGTGATTATCGAAGTTAACCCCATCGCGTCACTGAGTGCAGTCGATCTCGACGGGGTCTTCACCGCCTTCACGAGTGCGATGACTGCCGCCAACGACGGCACCACTGTCACCCCACCCACCAGCCTCAAAATCGGCACCACTGACGCCAGGCGCATCACGATCACCCATCCCGAAGAAGGCGACGCTGTGCTGATTGCGTGGTTGACCGATGGCGGTACATCCGTCCTGAGTGTCATGGGGGTCGCGCCCCAGGGCAAACTGAGCGCTCTGGAACCCTACGTCATGGCAATTGCCAACAACCTCAAGTACACCGCCCCATAACCCTCCCGCGCATTAGGCGGGCATAAGGTTCTACAACCATTTCTCGCCGCCTGCGTAATAGATCATGAATAGCTGTCTTGCTGCGGGAGGAAATAATGTCTACCGATGAAGTCTATTTGGCACGGCGGGAAAAACAAATCAAGGAACTCTATGAGCTGCGTGCCAGTTCTTTCGCCTGCCTGACGACTGGGCTGATTTTGGCCGGGTTGTCGGTTGGGCTGTATACCCTGGGCTACACCACGTCCAGCGTGATTCTATTTGTCGTCTCGCTGCTGTTTAACGCGGGGGCGCTCTTTATGTTCTTTTCCTACTTCGGCCAAAAAGCAGCCGATCGTGCCATCCAACAGGAACTCTACGGCCATCTGCTCGAAAAATCCAAACGCCAGGTGACTCTCTTTTCCGACGATGGCGAACTGCTGTCCGAAGCCGATACGCTGCTGATGGCCCGCAGTTCTGAAATGTCCTGAAAACAAGGGAGCAGCCCAATTTGGGAGCGGAAAGCCGACGCCCCGACGACTGGCGGGCATCAAGCGCGGGGCGTATGGCCATACGCCCCTACGAGGGTTGAGCTGCGTTCTGGAAGATGTGGTATCGCCGCGCGCGGAGCAAGGCGTGCAGTTCGGATCATTTCCGCCGAAAAACGGCTTCAGTTGACGCACATTGGGCGAGGCAAGCCTCGCCCAGGTTAGGGGAACCATCGGCCAATTTAGGCCGTGTTGTACTAGTACTCTTCCTCGAACCCGTTATTCCCGTTCAAGCTGTCGAGTTCGTCGTCAGTATCGTCATCCTCGTCGTAATCGTCGCCGTTCTCGTCTTCATTTTCATCGTCACCGTCGTCGATCACGTCTTCCTCGTCGAGTT
>DATAMF010000458.1:0-6364 GCA_036260665.1 Aggregatilineaceae bacterium
GATCGTCATCGATCCATAAATGATACTGGGTCGCGCCCGCTACCGCACTCCAGCGGAACAGCGGCGTGGTGTCGGGCGAATTGGTCTGGTTGACAGGTGCGGTCAGCGTCGGCACGGCGGGCGGTTTGGTGTTCACGGTGAAACGCCTCACCGCGCTCCAGGGGCCAGCATCGCCGTAGGATGTCACGCCGCGCACACGCCAGTAATACAGCGGCTGGTCGGGCAGCGCCGGGCTGGTATAGGTTAGCCCCGTGACATCGATATTTTGTTCGGGGCTGGCGAAAGTCGCTACCTCATCGATCTGAATCTGGTAGTGATGCGCATTGGCAACCGCTTCCCAGGTGAATTCTGGCGTATTGTCAGAAGTCACCTCGCGGTCAGCGGGAGTCAGCAGAACCGGCCCGGCCACAGGTGAACAGGGGTGTGTCGTCGCGCTGGACACATTCGAATAGCCGGATACCCGCGTGCCGCGAACGGCGCGCACCCGGTAGTAGTAGGTCGTGCCGCAGGTCAGCCCGGTATTGTCGTAGGAGATCATATTTGCGCCGGGCGTGCCCACCCGAAGCCAGGACATTGCACCATCCGGTGAGCGTTCAAGCTGGAATCCGGTTTCGCCGGTTGAGTTGTCGGCCCAATTCAGGTTGATCTGAGTCAAAGAGACTGCGGTAGCCATCAGATTAGACGGGGCGGGCAGATACAGGGTGTCACGCACGAAGACGTAAGCGGCCCCGGCATCGGCATCATCATAACTCGCGCCGATCAGAAGCGTGTTGCCACCCTGATCAAACACGGACAAACTGCCGTGATCATAGGACCCGGTGGAGGTTGAGATCACTTTTTGAGTCAGAATCAACTGTCCGCCACTCAGCGTATACAGATAGGCAGCTTCCACACTGCTGGTCTGGTCATACCCCGCCAGCATCGCCATACTGCCATCCGTCGTCAGCGCGGGGCCAGTCCCAAACCAGACCCACGCGCCAGATTCAGGCGGGGTGAGTTTTTGCTGCTGCGTCCAGATGCCATTCGAACGGGTAAAGTAGTAAGCGGCTCCGGCATTCGTCTGGGTGGCTGATGACTGCATATTCGCGCCGATCAGAATCGAGTTACCATCGCCACTGATCGCAACGTTGCTGCTGCTGAACCAATCGCCGGGGAACAAATCGGCGGGGCCGAGCTTGGCCTGCTGGGACCAGGATGTACCGCTGCGCACAAAGACGAAGGCGGCTCCCGTCTCCGCAGATATTCCATCCCCATACCGCGAGCCGATCAGCAGCGTATTGCCATCGTCGCTGATGCTCACCCCGTGACCAAACAGGTCGTCCGACTGGCTGTCGGAACCGACCAGCCGCGCCTGCTGCACCCAACTGCCGCCATTATAGGTATAAATGAACACGGCACCCGTGCCGCCGGACCGCGCCGCACCAATCGCAATTGTGCTGCCATCACGGCTGATGTCCACATAAATCCCGTAAATATCCATGTACGTCCCGGCGGGATCGACCAGTTTTTGCTGCTGCGTCCAAGTGCTGCCGCTGCGGGTGAACACGTAGGCCGCGCCGATATCAGAATACTGCTTCCACGCGCCGACCACCGCGATATTACCATCGCCGCTGATCGCCACGTCCTTGCCGAAGTTCGCGCCCGTAACAACGTCCCCCGGCAGCAGTTTGGCCTGCTGCATCCAGGTGCTGCCGCTGCGCACATAAATGTAGGCTTCGCCGTCGCCCACATCAAAGCCCTGCAAATGGCTCACAATCGCCGTGTTGCCATCCGAGCTGATGTCCGCCGACCAGCCATAATGTGTGCTTGTGGTTCCGGTGGGAGCTTGCAGCTTGGTTTGCAGCATAAACGGCCCGGTTGAGGGAGTACAAGCTTGGGTGAGCGTGCCCACCTTGTTGGAAAACGGAGAATACTCGTAGTCGTCGGCACGAAACGCGCGCACCCGATAATAATAGGGGGTGTTGCACGTTAACCCGCTGTCTGTATATTGAATCGTGTTGGCCCCCACCACCCCGATTTGAGTCCAATTGTTGACCCCATCGGGTGAGCGCTCCACCAGATAGTTACTCTCGTCGGGATTAGGATCGCTCCAACTCAGGTTGATCTGTATCTGTGATACGGCATCAGCCTGCAACGCATCGGGCGCGGATAAGGGTGGGTTGCCATAAGCGGCTAAAATGCTGCGCCAGCTAAAATCGCCATATGGTAAGCCGACTATCAAAAAGAAGCCGGTCACTAACAACGCGATCATACTCATGATCGTCAGACGGTGTTTGCTCATCAAGTGAAGCCCCCTGCACTATAAACGGGTAGATTATGTTCTTCCTAAGTTGCATTCTGACACAGTTTAAGGGGTATATCAATCTTTTTTACAACAAAAATATTTTATGTTTTGTTTAATAGCTATTAAAAAAACCGCTCCTGGTTATCAAGAGCGGGCTTTTTATGGATGATGGATGGCTCAGAACTCTGGGGTTAGGCGCACCAGCCAGAAAAACGCTTATTCAGCGATCAGTACAAGCGTTCCAGGACGATCAATCGCTGTACAAAGATAGCGCTGTTCGCCTCTGAACTCGCTGTACGAGGGCATACGGACCGGAATACGTGGAGCCTGATCAGCGGCCAAAAAGATCAGTCCCACACCTGCACCGGGATCGCGCAGACAGGCGGCGAGTGGCGATTTAAACGGCTCGGCTGAACTACGCCCATCCACAAACAGCACAAAATCATAAGCACTCAGCGCCTGTTCAGCCACCTCACTGATGCCAATCTGAGCATTGGCAACTTCGGGCGCAAACAGCACCCCACCCACTGGCAAGGCGTCTGCTATTTCCTCTGCACTGGCTTCGATCAAAACTGGCGGGGTCGTGCCCGGTTCGGCTTCGGTCACCGGTTCTAAGGGCAGGGGGGTTGGTGCATCCGATATACCATAATCTGAAACCGCATCGACCCATGAAAATTGATCATAAGGCAGGCCAACGGCCATAAACAGTACAGCTAATGCTAACATGGAAAAACCGATTAAGAAGAAACGCTGCCGAAGGTACATATTGTCCTCCCTCTCAGAATGGCTGACCATAACCTCATTATAGGGGCATCTTATGGTAGAAACAATCTCACCCATAAGTCTGGGTACTGGTTTTCTCCCACCTGTAGCACGCTCATTATTAGCCATCCAAGTTTACCATCCGAGTTCACCACTGAAATACTAGAACGCTCCGAACATTCGTGCTATGCTGTGTCTGTGTGTTACCGCACCTTAAAAATAAATTCACGTCGTGAAATGCCCGGTTAATGGCAGGAAATCCGAGATCTTGCCATTATCTCACTGCGCTTCAGACCATTTTTCCCCTCAGAAGTCCTGAAATCGGGGTTCAAAGGGGGGGAGGGGGTTCTGTCCTGATCGTCCCACTACCGGCTTCTTTAACTTGATGCCTCTGCGAGGTAGCAGGCTTTTAGAATTTGATATAAAGTAAATTGTCTAAGCAGAACACCCAATTTCACACACAGATGACTATCCTCCAGCGAAACCTCAAACGGCCTGTTGTCACCAACCTCGTTTTGTTCTTGTTATGTTTTATGATTTTGGTTCAAACGATGGTGCCAACCGTCTACACGCTGGACAGTGCCGAACTGACTGTCGGTGCTGCGCGGCTCGGCATTGTCCACGCGCCCAGCTACCCGCTCTATCTGATGATCCTGCATCTCTTTATCCAGTTACCATTGGGCGACACGGCTTTCTGTGCCAACCTGTTTTCGGCGCTTTGTCTGGCGCTGACGGTGCCCTGCCTGTATGGTTTACTGCTGGAACTGGCGCACGATCCCTGGATTGCGCTGTTGGGTGCGCTGACGTTTGTGTGGTCCCATTATGTGTGGATTGCGGGCCTGTTTGCCGAAGTTTATGCCCCGCAAATTCTCACCATCGCGGCGTGTGGCTGGGCCATCGTGCGCTTAAAACGCGCTCCCGGTGTCCTCTCGTATCCAGTCGCGATCTTAGTCGGCTTCCTCGTCGGTCTGATGGTTGCCACCGCTCCCTCTTCGATCTTGTTGGTGCCGGGGATCGTGCTCATCTTCCGATTTCTCCGCCTGCCCTGGAAATCCAGCCTGGTGGCGGGAAGCGTAAGTGTACTGGTTTTTGCGGCGGCGGCGGCTTATCTCCCTCTTCGATATGGGGCAGGCGCGGACTATAATCTGCTGGGGCACTATACAGCAGATGGAAACTTCCAACCTGTTGATCTAAGTTCGCTGCGTCAAATTTTCTGGGTTTTTCGCGGTGGGCAGTTCGATGCTCTTTTCTTAAAAAGTGGTGTTTTTCCCCTCCGGCAAATGGTTAAAACGCTCACCTGGTTCTGGGCCAACTATTTGGGCTTGGGCATCATCGCCGGGTTTATCGGGCTGGTTGAAATGGCAACTAAACACAAAAAAATGTTAGTGGTTTGGTTAACCCTGTTTCTTCCCTACACTTATTTTTACACGACCTATGGAGCCACCGACCGCCACACCATGTTCGGACCCAGTTACCTGTTGTGGACAATTCCGCTCGCCTTTGGAATGCAGTGGGCGCTCGAAAAAAACTCGAAACGTGTCCGGATCGCGGCCTGCCTGCTGCTGCCTGCGATTCTGCTCGTGATCAACTTTCCGCTGCTCGACTCCAGCGCGGATGACGGGATGGGCCAATATGCCGATCTGTTACTCGCCACTGTCCCCGCCGAGTCGCATATTTTTGGCGTCTGGTGGGAGATTGTGCCGCTGGAATACGGGTATTATGTCGAAGATCAGCGGCCCGATATCCGGTTGTATAATCTGTTTTTGTTCGGCGGCCCGGAACTCGAAGCGTATCTGGCGCGCCATTTCGACCCGGCAGACCCTCTATCAGCGCATCCGGTGATTGTGCTGAAAGCCGCCCGCTCCCGGTTAAACGATTGTTACGAACTGATTCCGATGGAGATTAACCCGCAGCTCTACGACTATACCGAAGGCGAAATTGGCGCATACCATGTGGTGCGGAGTCAAGAGGATAGTGAGTCGTGCGGAAACTCATACTGAGTCTACCCGCGCTGATTATCAGCGGCATGCTGTTGGTATGTGCCACCACCTACCGCAAGATTCTGTTTGAAGCGGTCCCCGCCCCCACCATTTTCCCTGAATTTCGGAGCATCGTGCTTTTTTTGCCCGATTATGGAATGCTGGCGCTGCTGGTGATCACGGGGGTGTATCTGCTGCTGGATGCGTCTTTCCGATCCCAAATCGCCGCGATCAGTGAGGAAATCATACAACAGGGCGGCATCGCGTGGATCGGGCTGATCCTCTGGTCGGGGATCAGCCAATCCTGGGCCGCAGAACCCATCCTGGCGCGCTATCACACTTTGCATCTGATGGCGTGCCTGATCGTGCTGCTGATCACGGCCTATCTGGTGCGCCAGGGTTGGCACCATCCCATGCTGATTGCGCTTGTGGTGGGTGGTGCCGTCCAGGGTTATCTCGCACTGGGTCAGGTGTTCCGACAGGGACCGCTTGGCCTGGATAAGCTGGGCGAAATCCGCTGGGATTCAGCCCCCTCGTTGTACCGGGGCAACGGCCTGACTGTGAATCCCAATAATCTGGCGGGTTATTTGCTGGTCGCTTTTTGGGCATGGATCGCCCTGTTCTACTCGCACAAGTATCAGCGCGGGCAGTTGGCACTCGCAGGCGCAGGACTGGTTGGTGGTTTGATCGCCACCTTTTCGCGCACGGCATGGTTGGCCTTGGGAATCAGCGGGTTATGCCTGCTGTTTCTCGCGGTTCGGCGCTGGCAGGGCACACGCCGGGCGATCTGGACTGCTGCGGCTGTCTTCGGCCTCATGGGGATCAGCCTGCTGATTTTGCTCCTCATCCCCACCACCCATGATCGATTGCTTCAGGGTCGCGAATTTTATTGGACAAATACACGCGCGGTCATTGAACAATCCCCCTGGACTGGTGCGGGCGCAGGCAATCTGCTGATCGAAATCCAGCACCAGCCGCGTTATACGGCTTACCAGTTGCCCGTGCATAATGTGTACCTCATGATCTGGGGTGAAACGGGATTGATCGGGATGCTGCTCTTTCTGGCGGGCAGCGGCGCAGTGTTCTGGCAGGGCTGGCATCAGCGGAATGTCGTCTGGACGGTTGGCTGGCTGGCGCTGAGCGTCACCATGTTCTTCGATTATTACTTCTGGGGCGACAACCGCTTGCAGGTACTGCTGTTTTGGATGGCTGGCATGATTTGGGGGACATTAAAGGAGGCAGCCGATCCTGTGCGGGGTAACGCTCCCCCGCCGCCAACTGCCTCCCAGGAGCACCTACATCGTGAGTGGAACGGGTAACTGTCCGGTGGGCGTATACA
>DATAMF010000233.1:0-9327 GCA_036260665.1 Aggregatilineaceae bacterium
CGTCGCGCCTGCTGAAGCTGGAGGCGTTCAAGGAGCCGGAAGAAGGCCCCGACATCATGCAGATCGGCACCATCAACCACGAGATTCTGGAAAAAACGTATACGCGGATCGCGGATGAAGACCTGATCATCACGGCAGATAATTTGTCCCAGGCCCAGGCGATTCTGCACGATGTCGCCGGGGCGGTATTTGCGCAGGCCCCGCGTAAACATGGTTTCCGCCCCACCCCGCTCTGGGATCAGGAATGCGCGGCCATGCTGCGCCGCCTCGATTGGCTGATCCGGCTGGATTTTGAAGACTTCAACCCGCTCAAGCTCCCGGCTGGCTCCGAGCGCCGCCCCTTCTGGCAGGAAGTCGAATTTGGGCGGCACGGCCAGCCCTTCCTGGTGATCGATGGCGAGGCCGGGCCGGTCCTGGTGCGCGGCGTGATTGACCGCGTGGATCGGGCGGGTGATCAGATCATCATCATGGATTACAAAACGGGAGCGCGCCCGCATCCCACCGACGACATGATCGCGGGCCGCGACGTGCAGATGATGATCTACCTGCTGGCGGCCCAGGAACTGCTCGCCCGCCACAACCTGCCCTACGAGTTAGCAGGCGGCCTCTTCTGGCACATCCGCAGCCGCACCACCAGCGGCGACATCCACGCGAATGATCCGGCTATTGAAACGGCGCGCCAGGTGCTGCACCACAATATTCTGCGCGCCCGTCAGGGGGATTTCGCCGTCCACCCCACCAACGGCCAATGTGCCGCCTACTGCGAATTTGGCCCGCTGTGCCGCGTCTCGCGTGCCTACCACCGCAAGCCGTGACGATCCGCGCCCTGTTCGATGCGTCCGCCAGCCGCTACGAGCGGGCTATTGTGCCGCTGCTGCTGCCCCTCACCGCCGACCTGATCGCCTATGCCGCGCCGCGCCCCACCGATCACGTGCTGGATGTCGGCACGGGAACCGGACTCGCCGCCCGGCTGCTGGCCCCCTATGTCCGCCGCGTCACCGGGATCGATTTTTCGCTGCGATCCCTGACCGTCGCCCGTGCGATCCCTACGCCCGCTCACGTATCCTATGCCGCCGCCGACATCACGCGCCTGCCCTTCCCGCCGCGATCCTTCACGCTGATCGTGTCCTCCTTCGGGCTGAACGCGACCAACCCGGCGGACAGTCTGCGCGCCCTGCGCCGCGTCTGTGCGCCCGGCGGCACATTGATCATTCAGGAATGGGGACCGTCCGGCCCGGTCGATCTCGCCCTGGACGATCTGCTGGCCCACTACGCGCCCGATCTGCCCGATCTCCTCGACGACGAACCCCGCTGGACCGCGCAGCTTCAGGACACGGACGATTACACCGATTGGCTGGCCGCCTACGGCTTTGAAGTCGAAGACGCGCGCGAAGATGCCCCGGTCCGCGTCCGCCTCCCCTCCATCGAACCCTACCTTACCTATAAACTCGCCTGGACGCACCGCCACGATCAACTCCGTGCAATGGACGACTCCGCCCGCGCCGCCTTTTTCGCCGCCGCGCGCCAGCTCTCCCTGCCCACCTGGGAACCGGTCCTCTTCCGTATCACCGCCCGCCGCGTCTGACCCCCAATTGGTGTCAATTTAAGCCATTTTTCGGCGGAAAATACAGGCGATTCGTCAGGGCGTGAGCTTGCCCCACCCGCGTTGCTCCCCTTTCCCCACTTCGTAGAGAAAGGGGCCGGGGGATAGGGGTAAACTACACGACACCCATTGTCCCCCTATGATCGACTTGTGGGTAATGATGAGCCGCGTGCGGGGAAAGGAGGCGGGGAGGATAGGGGTTCGCCGCCTGTAATACCCTTCCTATTTGCATCCAAGTTCACCATCGAAGTTAGTCATCCGATGGTGATGACAAATCCGAACACCTGTGCTATCCCGTTCGTATCGCCCAACAACGCACCTTACCAACCACTAATAACTTCTTCAAAGGGGGGGTCAGAAAATCGACCAAGTTTTACAAAAGCCCCACTTTGTCAAACTTCCCAGGTTCAAAACGCCCAAAGCGGGGGGGGGGGGGATCACTCAGAAGATCAACAAATCCTCCCGTCTCGCGTCGTGCAATGGAAGCTTTTTCCCCGTGAGGCGTCGGCAAGGGGGGGCGGGGGTTCAGAACCGGTACAGCCGGAACCCGCGCCAGGGATGCGCCCGCGCCGCGTACTGATCCTGTGTGTACCCGGCAACAAACCGGTTCGCCACCGACATCCCGACCACCGGCGCGTCCGGCGACAGATCGAACCAGTCGGCTCCCATCTCGCGCGGTTCAACAAACACCGTCAGATTGCGCGGGCGGTACAACAGCACCACCGTATCAGCCAGCCGTACAACGCCGCTAGGTTTCCCAAGCTGCGCCATCATCTCACCCACGTGCAGCAGCGGCGGGCTGCTGTCTAACTGCCAATCCGAATGGACCAGGCTGTAACTGTGGCTTGCCCACAGCAGCACCATCGGTTCGGGCATTTGCGCATCCACGGTATACGAAAACTCAACCCGCGTCCCGTACACGCTGGCATATTGGGTTTGCGGCAAATGGGCGTTCACAATGGCTTGGTTGGCGTTCAGCGCATCCGGCACGGCGTTGAGCGTCAATTCGAGGAAACACACATCCATCCAGCAGCCGTCCGGCGACGGCATGGGGAAAATGTCGTGGGTGCGGTGCTGTCCGATCCAGCGCACCGCTCCGATCACCAATCCTTGCAAGCATACGAGAATCAACAGGCTGCGTAGCAGGAGTTTCATGGGAATCTATAATATGCTCCAAAACCTTTCCAATCTTGCGTGAACGGATAATAAAAGGTGATTGTCTCTTGATCAGCGTCCGCTTGAAAAACGGTCAGGCTGTCCACCTGATCACGCGGCGAAAGCAGCACATGGTTTATATTCCTATCCGTCGGAACCACCAGCAGATACAGCCTCCGCGCCGGATACTCCACCACCACATGATCCTCTAACACCATTATACGCGCAGGTGCGCCCAGCGTGCCTACCACATCCCCCAACCGCATCAACTTGTGATCGCTCGTCAGGCTGTAACTCGCCGGATTCCAGTAGAGCTTCACCGGCGTGCGGCCCCGGTAGACGAATTCCAGCCCGGTAGCCTGATCCCACAGCCGCCCGGCCTGTGAAATCCGGGGATGCATGGACAGCGCCGCCGGAATCTCGCTGAACGCGATGTCGAAAAAGCACAACCCATCCCAGCATCCCCGCGCATCCGGCAGCGGGAACGGCTGATCCGGCTGCTGTTGTCCGACCCACCGCACGCTCGCCACCGCCGCGCTGCACACCACCCACAGCAGCAGCATGCCGCTGATCAGAACCCGGTTGATAAACCGCAAGCCGGATCACCCTCGCAGCGGACGCGATGCCCGCCGCGCCGACCACCACAGCAGCCCGTTCGTCACCAGCGCCAGCAGCAGCATGGCTCCGAGCATCAGCACGCCCGTCAGAATACCATAATCCACATCTGTCCACGCCTGAAAATATGTTTCCAGGTTCATGAACCGCAAGCCCTGATCGCCCGTCGTGCCCAGCAAGACCAGGCTCACCAACTTCTGCGTCATATCCGCATTCGATGTGAGTTGGGTGATCGGCTCGGCGTCCAGCACGTCCCAGCCCCCCGACAGCGACCCGATCACGATCAGCACTTCCAGCACCAGGATCACCGTCTGCGCGACAATCGTTGTCCCGCGTGCCTTAAACACCGTCGAGAGCAGCAGCCCAATCGACGCGTTCAGCCCCAGCAGCACCAGCGGCAGCAGCAGCGCCGCCGTCATCAGCCCAGCCAGCAGCAGAATCGCCACTTCCAGCGAGACTTCCGGCGTGATCCCGGTGATATACAAATCCAGGTGATAGCCCTGGTAATCCGTCAGGTCCACCAGCATTTGCCCCACAAACACCACGCGCGGGATGATCAGGAAGGCCAGCAGCCAGCGCAGTTGGTAAAACACCGCCGCCCACCGCGCCCGGATCACCATTTCCGCCCCATGACTGGTAATTTTGACCGCTTCCCACGTTCCGGCCTGCTGCTCCTGCGACACCATATTCGAGGTCAGCACCAGCGCCGCCGTAAACGTAAAAAACTGGATCAGCAGCAGCGGCAGATACAGCACGGAAAACAGCGCCGACTCGCCCTGATCGCTCACCCCAAAGTTCTGGTTGCCCTGGTACGCCCGGTAGCTGATCGCCACCATCCACACCACAATCCCGATCCCAATCAGCCGGAACAGCCAGCGTGCCATCCCCTGGCGGCGGCGCTGTGCCCGCTGTAACAGGTAGCGCAAAATCGGGTTCGTAGGCCGCGCCCACACCGGGAATTGATCATAAACATAATGTTGCAGCCGCACGTGAGACTCCCTTCACAAGTACTCGGCATAAGAGGCCGCGTGACACAACAGCGTGCGCATCAGAATTATTTCGCACCCCAGCAGCAGCAGCAGCGGCAGGCCGAACCACAGGCTACCATCAATCTGGTGCCACAGTTGCACGGCCAGGCGCGGATCCACCATCCACAGCCCGTGATCGCCAAACAGCGTCATCAGCAGCAGTCCTTGCTGGCGGCCCATCGCCGGAGCGGCTACAGACGGTCCGATCTGATCCATCGCCGTGAATCCGATCCAGGACACCCGGCAGAAAAAGAAAAGTGCGATGATGAAGATGATAATTCGCGCCAGCAGAGCCGCCCACCGGTGTTGGATCAGCGCCGACACATACACCCCCAGCGCCGCGCTTAACCCGATCAGCACCAGCGGTTCGATCAGCGCCGCCGCCAGATTGATCAGCACCAGCAGTATCCCGATTCCGGTTGGCACGGCGGGTTCCATCGTATCAAACCCCGGATGAAAGCCCCAGACTCCGGTCAGATCCACCAGAAACAACCCGGCCCACACCAGGCGCGGCAGCATAATGGTGAGAATCATCAGCCGCCCGCGCCAGAACACCGCCGCCCAGTGCGCGCGCACCAACAGCCGCGTGCCCGCCATCGTGATCCACACCAGTTCCCAGTCATCATGCCGCAAATCCCGCGCGAACTGCTCCGATGTCGTCACGAACGCGCCCACCCACGTGCTAAACTGCAAAAAGATCAGCACGGCATACATCAGTGAAAAAACGCTGGTGGGATAAGTGCCCAGCCTCTTCGCTTCGCTGTTGTCAAGGTACACCGCCGCGCTGCATCCCGCAATACCCAGCGCCACCAACAGCCGGAACACCCGCCCGCCCTGCTGCCAGATCGCCCCGCGCAGCGTTTGCCCTCGCCGCAGCAAATACCCCAGCATCGTCGGATCAGGCCGCGCCCACGCCGGTAAATACTGCATCATTCCTCCAGCGCCGCCTGCACGTCTTCATCCAGTCGATCCAGCGCCGCGCGCCACTGTTCCGGCCTGACACTGATCAGCCGCGCCGGATGAATATAGTACAAATGCGCGCCGGGAAACTGTCCCGTTTTCGCGGCGACTGCCGCCGCATATACCCCCACCTGCAAATAATACTGCTGCGCGTTTTCCAGCGTTCGATTGAACGCTACGGGCGCGGTTTTATAGTCCAGCACGTGCCATTCCCGCCCATTAAAAAACAGCACATCAATCACGCCGTGAATCGTCCGCCGCCCGGTGTCGTACACAAACGGCAGTTCGCGGTACACCTGCTTTGCCGCATTCAGCGACTGGGCCATATCGCTTTGCTCAAACCGCTTCAGCAGATCGACGGCCCGATCCACCGCCTGGTGGACCTGACTCGGCTCGCTGAGATTATGTTCCCAGGCATACGTTTGAAGCCGCAGTTCCAAATCATGCTGATCCATCTGCGTGGGCATCAGCCATGCCTGTAACGCCCGGTGAACCATATCCCCGATGATGAGGTGCAGCGTGGCATCATTGACCCCTTGTTCGGGCAGCGGACGCAGCGGTTCCGGTGCATCGAACAAGACGGCATGCCGGAAGGCTGCTCGCCCGCGCGCGCGTGGATCAAAATACGGGACGCGCCCCAGCTTGGCGATATGCGTGGCCGTGAGCGCTTTCCCGGCGGCTGTGGGATCCACCGGAACCGCTTGCAGCAGCGGCGGAAGCTGCGCCTCTGCCCCATCCAGCGCACGCCCAATAGCCGGATCATCCCATGTGGACATCGTTTCTGCTGGACGCGCAGCCCACGCATCCTCAACGGGCGGCTCATCAAATTTCCGAATTAGACAATCGTCGCGTTGGTGGTCGGTATTCTCGCCCACCGCTTCCAGACATTGGGTTAACCATCCCTCTTTGCTCCGACTGCTCACCGCCCCGCTGATAATCAGATAATCCTGCGCCCGTGTCGCGCCCACATACAACAGCCGTTTCCGTTCGGCCCGATCCCGCCGTTCGGCCAGTTTTCCCGCCCATTCCCAGGCGAAGGACTGCGGCTTTTTGATATTCGGATCATCATCCGGCAGTTTACACGCAGGTCCCACATCGGGATCGTTGACAAACGTCCCTTCCCGATCTCCGCGTGTCCACGACGCATCCGCCAGAATCACCACCGGGAATTCCAGCCCCTTGCTGGCATGCACCGACATCAGTGTCACCGCCCCTTCGACTTCGACGGCGGCTTCTCCTTCGCGCACGTCGCGGGCCGTCATTTCCCGCGCATAAGCCGTAAACGCCCCCAGCGACACCCGCCCCGACTCGCGCGCCACTTTCAGCAGCTTTTCAACATTCCCCCGCCGCCGCGCGCCATCACTCAACCCGGTCAATGTCGCCAGATACCCGGTCAGTTGCAGCGCCCGTTGCAGCAGTTCGGCCATCGTCACCCGCCCCGCGATCTCGCGCAGTTCGCGCAGCACCTCCACCGCGAACGCGCGGGTTTCGTCTTCCTGCCACGGGAAATAGTCGCTGCGTTCAGCCAACAGCGCTTCCCACAGTGGCAGCGTTTGCCCTTCTTCGTTCTGCGCCAGCCGCAGCGCATACAGCGCATCATCGCTCAGGCCGAACAGCGGCGAACGCAGCACCACCGCCAGCGCCAGATCATCCGCCGGGTTGTGCAGCGCATTCAACAGGTGCAGCAGATCGCGCACTTCCTGCCGGTCATAATAGCCTTTCCCTGCCACCGTCACATACGGCAGTCCTTCGGCTTTGAACACTTCTTCATACAGCGGCGCGCGCGTCATTGCCTGGAACAAGACCACCACGTCGCCATAATTCATCTTTCGGTATGCGCCGCGTGCGTGGGCGAAAGCGGGAACATGCACCGCCGCCGGATCGTCGTGAGCCAGCTCCCGATCCCATACCAGCGTACCGTCCGCCACCATCTGATGGATCGTCGTTGCCAGCGTGCGCGCTTCCCACTGCCGCATTTCATCCGCGCGTTGGCAGTGCGGAAACCGTTCTTTATCTGGTTTTTCGAACACAAAAATCTGGATCGGCTGGGCCTGCTGCGGAATGATCGCCGGTTCCGAAGGCCGGAACGCCAACATCGGTTGATCGAGCGCCACTTCATACCGCGCTGCCGGCCCCCTTCCCACGCGTAGAACCTGCCCGAACAGGGCATTGAACGCCGCCACCAGCCGTTCATGTGTGCGGAACGACATCGCCAGCGGCAGTTCGCGCCCAGCCCGCGCGATCATATCCTCCCGCACCTTGCCAAACACGCTCACATCCGCGCCGCGAAACGCATAGATGCTCTGCTTGGGATCGCCCACCACGAACAGCCGCCCGCTTTGCTCACCCGCCAGCCGGTACACAATATCGCGCTGCGCGAGGTTGGTATCCTGAAATTCATCCACCAGTACCTGCCGGAACTCGTCCGCATACCGCGCCGCCACCTGCGGATACGCGTTAAGCAGGTCGCGCGTCCGCGCTTCCAGATCATCAAAATCCAGCGCGCCCTGTTTGAGCTTGTGATACTCGTCCGCCGCCAGCCGGATCGCGTCCCGCCACAAGCCCAGCACATCCGCGCTTTGTTGATCCGGCTGGCCCAACCGGGTAAACAGCCGCACCCCCTTCGCCCAATCGCGCACAGTGGTGAGTTTCTGCTTGCAGACCTCAAATCCCTCGTCGCCGCCCCAATCGCCCTTTTTCCCGCCCTTCAGGACAATTTTCTGCGCCAACGTTTCCGCCGCCACCGCAAACACCGCCGGATCATCGCTCGCCAGCCCATCCCGCTGCTGCTCGATCAGAATCCAGTTTTCCATCAGCTTATCGTCGTCCGGCGGCCAACCGTTCGCGGGCTGCCAGTTCAGCGCCGCCCGCACTGCTTCGTCCGGCTGCGCCTCTTCGATCAAGTCGCGCTGCGCCTCGGTCCACATCGCCTGCCAGACATCCAGCGGATTCCCCCGCCCGAAGGCCTCCTCGACAGCTTGCGCCGCGCCCCACGTCGCATGATCACGCAGCACCTGCCGCACAATGCGCGGATCGTACAGCACCAGCAGCCCGGTTTGCCCTTCCAGCACCATCCGCGCCATCGCCTGATCTACGGCGTCATCTAACAGAATCCCCGCCTCATTTTCATCCAGCACCGTGAAACTCGGATCAATCCCCGCTTCTGCCGGATTCGCCCGCAGAATTTGCGCGCACAGCGCATGCACGGTCCCGATCCGTGCCCGGTTCAGCGCGCCCTGGTGTTCCAGCCAGCGCTCCAGATTGTCGCTGTCCTGTTCATCCAGCGCCCGCCGGATCAATGTTTCGATGGTTTGCCGCACGCGATCTCGCATTTCGCGCGCCGCTTTTTCCGTGAAGGTGACCGCCACCACAGCGGGCAGCGGCCACCCCGGATTCGTTTGCAGCAGCGCGACGAAACGTTCCACCAGCACGCGCGTTTTTCCGCTGCCCGCCCCGGCGGTGACGATCAGGTTGTGTTCGTGGATAAAAATGGCGTCGTGTTGTTCCGGCGTAAAATTCATGCGGCCTTCCATTCCTTTACAGCGCAAAATCCATCAGCAGCATCACCACCAGCAGCGCCAGCGCCAGCCCCAGCGCGACCACCGCCACGATATTCCGGTTCGTCCATTTGGTCGGCAGCATTTCGCCGTACTCATTCACAATCGGCTCATACGCGAACAGGCTGATGCTCAACATCCCCCACGCTGCCCCCGCCAGGACATCGCCAAACAGGGCGCTGCGCAGCGCAAAAAACGCGAACAGCGCCCCCAGCATCACACCGAACTTATAGCGTCGGCGTTGCATGCGTTACTGCCCGATGCCCCAAAATCCCACCTTCGGCGAGCTGGCAAAAATCAGCAGATTCGAGGTCAGGACAATATTAACTGGTGCAGCGGGCAGAGCATCCACCGTCAGCAGCACCGTTCCATCGGCAGCATTGAGCACCACCAGTTTATTCATTTCCGG
>DATAMF010000266.1:0-9977 GCA_036260665.1 Aggregatilineaceae bacterium
GAACGCCAGCGGATTGTTATTGCCCGCGCCCTGGCGACGAATCCACGTTTGATTGTGGCCGACGAAGCGATTTCGGCCCTCGATGTGTCTATTCGTGCCCAGATTTTGAACCTGCTGGAAGACCTGCAGGAGGAACTGGGCCTGACGTATCTGTTTATCGCGCATGATCTGAGCGTGGTTCGTCACATTTGCGATAGGGTCAACGTGATGTACGTGGGGAAGCTGGTTGAATCGGCAGAAGCAACTTCCCTTTACACACAGCCTAAACACCCTTACACTGAGGCGTTGATGTCGGCAGTACCGATTCATAATCCGCGTTCGCGCGGCAGCAAACAGCGTATCCGGTTGGAGGGGGATGTAGCTGATCCGGCCAACCCGCCGAGCGGTTGTTACTTCCACCCGCGCTGCCGCTATGTGCAGGAGCGCTGCAAGCACGAAGAACCAGCCCTGCACCTGATTGAAAGCGACAACCCGCAGCCGCATTTTGCCGCCTGTCATTTTGCCGAAGAACTCCATTTACAGGGGGCGGTGGCAGAAGCTGAAATGGCTGCTGCTCAAGAGTAAAGTTTACTGAGGAGTCAATTGATGACTTTTGAAACCCAAATCGAAAATCTTTTGGGCCAGATGACTCTGGCCGAAAAGGTCGGGCAGATGGGCCAACTGCCCATCTTTTTGCCTGACCTGGAAGAACGAATCCGAAGCGGGCAGGCCGGGTCCATCATTTGCTCTGGCGCACCGGTGCCGGGCGACACGCCGCAAGACCCCGTTTTGGCTCCGCATCTGAATCATTTACAGCAGATCGCAGTTGAAGAGTCCCGTTTGGGCATTCCGATCCTGTTTGGGCGGGATGTCATTCATGGTTATAAAACGGTTGCGCCGATTCCGCTGGGCATGGCGGCAAGCTGGTCTCCGGACATAATCCGCGCGGTGGAACAAATGGCGGCCCGTGAAGCGTCGGCGGATGGTATTCGCTGGATTTTGGGGCCCGTTCTAGACATTGCGCGCGATCCCCGCTGGGGACGGATTGCGGAAGGATTTGGCGAAGACCCTTATCTTTGCTCGAAGCTGGCCGAGGCCAGTGTGGCCGGTTTTCAAGAGAATAATTTAGCCCTGGCGTGTGCCAAACATTATGTTGGGTATGGAGCCGCTGAGGGTGGGCGCGATTATAACAGCGCGGAAATTACATTTGCGACCCTGCGCAACATTTATCTGCCCCCGTTCCAGGCTGCGGTGCGCGCGGGTGTGGGATCGATTATGCCCGCCTTCATTGATATTGGGGGCGTTCCGATGTCGGCTAACCGCAAACTGATCACCGATGTGCTCAAGAACGAGTGGGGATTCGACGGTTTTACGATCAGCGATTGGGCGGCGATTGATGAACTGCGTTTTCACGGTGCAGCCGCTGACCGCGCCGCCTGCGCCCGGATCGCGGCGCTGGCCGGCATGGATATGGATATGGCCTCGGAGGTCTATCTGGAAGAACTGGAAGCGCTGGTTCACAATGGCAGTCTGCCGGAACGTGTGATTGATGAGGCTGTCCGGCGCATTTTACGAGCCAAGTTCCGGCTGGCGCTTTTCGAACAGCCTTATACGGATACGAACCGTCCATCGGTTCATCTGCATCCCGATCATGTGCAGGTGGTGCGGGATGCAGCGGCGCGTTCAATGGTCCTGTTAAAGAATGATGGCGTTCTGCCGCTTCCCAAATCGAAATTAACCATTGGCGTGTTCGGTCCCTTAGCCAAAGTCCGGGAGACCCTATTCGGAGCCTGGACGATAGACGGAGTCGAAACGGCGGTGGTGCCTATTTTCGATGCGATTCGCGCTAAAGTGGCGGATGATGTCGAAGTCGTGGGCGCTGATCTGGTTGATGATGCGCTCAAGTTTGCGTCACGCTGCGACGTGGTGATTGCCGTGATGGGCGAAGGCATTTCGCGGTCGGGCGAAAATAACTGCGTGACCACCCTGGATTTACCCCCCGGCCAGCAGACCTTTTTAGAAGCGCTGCATGCCATTCAGGTTCCGCTTGTGGCGGTGATTCTGGCGGGGCGTCCTCTGTCGTTAGAATGGCTGCACCAGCATGCGGCGGCGGTGATCATGGCATGGCATCCCGGCACAGAAGGCGGAAATACGATTGCCGATGTCCTGTTTGGCGATGTGAATCCGAGTGGCAAGCTGCCAGTGACGTTTCCGCGCCATGTGGGGCAGGTGCCCCTGCATTATAATCACCGGGCTACGGGGCGTCCGCTGCCGCCGAATGATCGTCATTACTCGCGGTATCAGGATTTATTGGACAGTCCGCTTTATCCTTTCGGTTATGGGTTGAGCTATACCCGGTTCGAATACAAAAATCTGCAAATTGTCGTGGAGTCGCCAGAAGTGGTCCGGATCAGCGCTGAAATTACCAATATCGGATCGCGTACCGGAGGCGAGATCGTACAGCTTTATATACGCGATGTGGCCGCCAGTATCAGCCGCCCGGTCAAAGAACTGAAGGGATTTAGCCGCCTGTCGCTTGTGCCCGGTGAAACACAAACCGTCCAATTCCAGCTTAGTCAGGATGATCTTGGTTTTTATAACCAGGATGGGGATTGGACGTTTGAGGCCGGAGAATTTCATGTTTGGGTGGCTTCTAATGCCGCTGATGGTTTGGCAGGCCAGTTTGTGTTATGACTGCCGAGATTAATTTAGCTTAGACCAGGAGTTATGGCGCGTGACCACAAAATATCCGCCTATTAATCCCAAATTTCCTCATTTTTGGCATGGCAGCGATTACAACCCCGACCAGTGGCCGCCGGATGTCTGGCTGGAAGATATGCGCCTGATGAAACTGGCGCACTTCAATACCGCGTCGGTGGGTATCTTTGCCTGGACGGCGCTGGAACCCGCTGAAGGACAATTCAACTTTGACTGGCTGGATCGGATCATGGATCTGCTGGCGAGTAATGGAATCTATGCGGTGTTGGCGACTCCCAGCGGCGCTAAACCGGCATGGCTCGCGGCGCAGTATCCCGAAGTGCTGCGCGTCCGGCCCGATCAAGGACGTAATCTGCAAGGGGGAAGACATAATCACTGCATGACTTCACCCGTGTACCGGGCCAAAACCCGTCTCATCAACGAAAAGCTGGCCGAACGTTACAAGGATCACCCCGCGTTGTTGCTCTGGCATATCTCGAATGAATACAGCGGGGAATGTTTTTGTGAATTATGCTGTGCCGCCTTTCGGGAGTGGCTCAAGCGCAAATATGGGACGCTGGAGGCCCTGAACCAGGCGTGGTGGACGGCATTCTGGAGCCACACTTACACGGACTGGTCACAGATTCAGCCGCCTACAGAGATCGGGGAAACCAGCATTCATGGGCTGACCCTGGATTGGAAGCGTTTTGTCACCGATCAGACACTCGATTTTATGCAGAATGAGATCGCTCCGCTGCGCGCGATCACCCCGCAGGTGCCGGTCACGACGAACTTTATGGGCGCGTTTCCGGGGTTGAATTATTGGAAACTGGCCCCGGCCCTGGATGTCATTTCCTGGGACAGCTATCCCACATGGCACCAGGAACTGCCCGTCGATGAATGTGCGATGGTGACGGCTTTTATGCACGATATCAAGCGCAGCCTGAAGCAGGGCAGGCCGTTTATGCTGATGGAGAGCACCCCTAGCGTCACGAACTGGCATTTCCAGGCCAAACTCAAACGCCCTGGCATGCACCTGCTGTCATCGCTGCAAGCAGTGGCGCATGGCGCGGACACGGTTCAGTATTTCCAGTGGCGTAAAAGCCGGGGCGGGTATGAGAAATTTCATGGCGCAGTCGTGGATCATGTTGGGCATGATCAGACACGCGTTTTCCGCGATGTAACCGAGGTTGGGCAAACACTCGAAAAATTGGATGCAGTCATTGGTTCAACGGTGCCCGCTCAGGTGGCCCTGATCTATGATTGGGAAAACCGCTGGGCCTTAGAAGAGGCGATGGGACCTAAACGGGGCGACAAGGGCTATTGGCCGGTTTGCCTGGAACATTACCGCCCCTTCTGGCAGCGCGGTATTCCGGTGGATGTTATCGACATGGACCAGGATTTGACCCCCTACTCCCTGGTGATCGCGCCCATGCTCTATCTGGTCAGACCGGGTGTCGCGGAACGCTTCAGTGCGTTTGTTGCGGCGGGGGGCACGTTGGTTGTGACGTACTGGTCTGGGATTGTAGATGAAAACGATCTCTGTTTCCTGGGTGGGTTCCCTGGCCCGCTGCGAAAACTGTTAGGCGTTTGGGCCGAAGAGATCGATGCATTGATGCCCGACGATCAAAATGGTATTGTGTTTGTTCCAGAAAACTCGCTGGGCTTGTCGGGGGAATATGAGGCCGGGGATTTGTGCGATTTGATCCATGCCGAAGGCGTGGCGGTTTTGGCGACCTACCAATCCGACTTTTATGCGGGGCGTCCCGCGCTCACCGTAAATCAGGTAGGGCAGGGCAAAGCTTACTATATCGCTTCACATAATGAAGCGCGCTTTATGGCCGACTTTTATCACCGTCTGCAAGCGCAGTTGAAGATTCAACCCGCGCTGAAAACAGAACTGCCGCAGGGAGTCAGCGTACAAACGCGCACAGATGGCGAACGGAACTTCGTTTTTGTGATGAATTTTTCGGCTCAACCTGTCGAAGTCAAGCTCAGTGATCAGGCATACACTGATCTGGTTGCGGGGAGTTCTGTCAATACCTCTCTTAAGTTGGGACCGTATGGAGTCCGCGTTCTGGCGACAAATAAGTAAAGTGGATTGCTGGGGGGAAAACATGCATCCCCCAGCGTTTTACAGTTCGGAGTTGGATTTCAGGAAGTCGATCACTTCATCTACATACGTAAATGCCAGCCCGGTCACGGTATCGGCTGCGCCATAGTAGAGCGCAATCCGTCCGGTGTCTGCATCGGCCAGCGCCGCACAGGGGAACGTGACATTTGGTACATCCCCAACACACTCATATAACATCTGAGGTGACATCAGGTACGGTTTGCTGCGATAGATGAGTTTCCATGGTTCGTCGATGTCCAACAACGCGACACCCATGCTGTACACGAATCCATTGCATGAGGTGAGGACGCCGTGATAGAACAGTAACCAGCCTTCTGTCGTTTCAATGGGGATGGGTCCTGCGCCGACTTTGGTACTCTGCCAGGTCCAGGGTTTGGGGGCCATTACAAAACGGTGTTTTCCCCAATGGACCATATCCGGGCTTTCGCTGTAGAACACATCTCCAAACGGCGTATGGCCTGTGTCGCTGGGACGGCTGAGCATGGCATACTTGCCGTTGATCTTACGTGGGAACAAAACGCCGTTCCGGTTGTAGGGCAGATAAGCATTTTCGACAAATGTGTAATCTTTGAAGTCGTAGGTATAACCGATGCCGATAGTTGGCCCGTGATACCCATTGCACCACGTGACATAGTAGCGGTCTTCCAACCAGCACACACGGGGATCGTAGCGGTGGACAAATTCGGCTAGTTCGGGATCGTTGAATTTCCACTCGATGGGGTCCGGGTCGATCTCCCATTGATACCCATCTTTGCTCCGGCCACTGTGAATCGTCATATGGCGCTGGGTATCATCGACACGGAAGACGCCCGCATAGGCACCCTGGTAGGGTACAACGGCGCTGTTGAAGATGCTGTTGGAACGGGGGAGCAGATCACGCGGGATGATCGGGTTTTGGCTGTAGCGCCAAACCACCGCGTTCGATCCAGCCGGGCGATCCTCCCAGGGGATATTCGGTAAAGCATTCCCAATAATTGTTTTGGATTTTCCCATATCAGAGTTCCTTGACTTTTGAAAACCGATAAGTTTGAGGTGTGCGGTCCGTCTGTTCAGGATGATGACAAGCAGCAGACATGGATCAGAATTATACCAGATTGCTGTTTCGACATCAGGATGCGATAGTTCTTTCAGCTCACTGGTATATTGTTGCAGGCAGGTTGATGATGTTTTGTACGGTTGTGGGCGCAAGACCCAACTTCATTAAAATGGCTCCTGTCATCCTGGAGCTTAGGCGGCGTGGACTTCCGCAAATTCTGGTTCACACCGGGCAGCACTACGACGATAAAATGTCGGCTGTGTTTTTTGAAGAGCTGGGGATGCCGAACCCGGATGAGTTACTTGGAGTCGGTTCGACATCGCATGCCCAACAAACGGCTCACATTCTGGCTAAATTTGAAGCAGTCTGCCTTAAGCACCGACCTCAGTTGGTTATTGTTGCCGGAGATGTGAACTCAACGCTGGCGTGTGCGCTGGCAGCGGTCAAACTGAATATTCCGGTAGCGCATGTTGAGTCCGGCTTGCGTTCCGGGGATCGGTCCATGCCTGAAGAAATCAACCGCATCCTGACCGATCACATGGCTGAAATACTCTTTACCACCGAACCCCGCGCTAACGAAAATCTTCAGCGCGAAGGGATAGATGCCCGGCGGGTTCACTTTGTGGGAAACACGATGATCGACTCGCTGAGAGCACATCTCAACGCGGCCCTTAAGCGTCAACCCTGGCGCTTGTTTGGGTGCGAACCACACCACTATGGCGTAGTGACTTTCCACCGTCCATCGAATGTGGATGATCCCGCAGTGGCGCGCACGCTGGCGGCGGCGTTAGGTGAGATCGTGCCCACCCTGCCGCTTATTTTCCCTATTCATCCCCGCACCCAGGCTCAATCCAATGGCGTGTGGGAAGCTATTCCCGGTGTTCGGACTGTGGAGCCATTAGGGTATTTGGATTTTCTGGGGCTGGTGGCTCAGGCAAACGTGGTGATCACCGATTCGGGGGGTATTCAGGAAGAAACAACTGTGCTTGGTATCCCTTGTGTCACGGTGCGCGAGACGACGGAACGCCCGGTTACGGTCATACAAGGCACCAACCGACTGGTGAGGCTGGAAACAAGCGAGATCGTTGCGGCGTGTTTAAACCCGGTGAAATCCACCAGGACTATTCCCTTGTTATGGGATGGTCACGCCGCGCCGCGCCTTGTAGATGTCCTAGAAGTTTTCGTGGGCAGGCGGTGAAACACCGCTTGCTCACCGCCTGCGGGATTATTCAATAGCGCCAAGAAGGGCACGCGCGGTTTCGACATCACCGCGTTGAACGGCGGCAGAAACTTCATCCAGTTGGACGTTAATTTCTGCGTCTCCCTGGTGCGCTTTTCTCAACTTAAACAGTTGCAACGGAAGCTGTAAATCGGCGGCGGTGAACGCAAATTCAGCATCAAGCTGCGCGCGGCGGGTTTCCTGAAGAATTTCCAGGTATTGATAGCCGAATTCTTCAGTCGGCTCGATGATCGTGCCTTCGCCGTAGTCATTCCAGGTGATTAACTGGATCACATCTACCTGCTGGGCAAGCGCTGTTTGCAGTGTAAAACGGAATGTGTCACCATTCTGCGCGTCCAGATAGCCGTAGCTGTCCCGCACACCGGCTTCCTCGTAAATATCATAAAAGCCCGGCCACGCGCCGCCCACCTGATAATCCCACCGTCCGGCTTTCCGGTAAAAATCGGTCAGGTAAGCTTCCAGCGCGGCCTGATTTATGTCGATCCCATACATGGGCGGCCAGGGGTAGCTGGATAACTGCCCGGATACCATATGTTTGTCGAGCGTTACCAGAACCGGCGACGGTTCAACCGCCGAAAACAGCGTTTCCCAGTCCGTTGAACTTTTGAAGTACTGCGGCCCAAAGGTGAAGAGAACGGGCTGCCCATCGACTTTCAGATAAGCCTCATCACTGAACCAGCGTTCCTGCATATAGCGCATGACGTTCTGCCCGTGTGTGTGCGCGTCATCCGCCGGCAGGTGCCCGTCATCCACCATATGTTTGACCGACTGATCTTCATAACAGATCACAAAGGTCAAGCCCGCTTTTTTGATATAGTCAAACAGCTTGTTGGTGCTGGTGTTCAGCGCCGCATAATCTCGAAAATCCTCCATGCCGTACCAATCGACAATCACGCCGTCGATACCGCTGAGTTTCATCAGCAGCACCTGGTATTCGAGCACGGCGTCATCACTGGAATCATACGGCCCGGTCAGCGGTGTGAAGTGGGAAGCGATCTGCTTTTGAGCCGGATCGAAATAATTCATGGTCCAGTGCCACCCCCAGTACCCGCTCACATCGGGCGTTTGATACCAGGGCATGTAGTGAGCCAGCAGCAGAGGGCGCATGTTATCCTGTCCATTCGTTGCATCCATCGACGAAAGAATACACGCTCCAATTATGATCGTGAGCAGCGCCAACCGCCTGAACATCGATTTATCCTCCATAGGCGCGGAACGTGGTTTGCACCTCGTCGAGCGCCATCCCCACAATGTCGATGTCATCCGGGTTGTTCGATCCCAGCCCCAACTCCGCCGCCAGTTGCAGATGATTCAGGCAGTGCTGGAACGGTACCTCCGCGAAGGACGCGGCCATCGGATCAAAACCCATCACCGCTGCTGCAACCGCATCGGTGGCGACCATGTTTTTCCCCGCGACGAGGGTATTGGCGATTTTCTGGTTGAAATCGCCTGTCCAGGGGCCTTCGCTGCCTTCCGCCGTTTTGATGCCATCGATCAGAGCAAAATGGATCGGGCGGGCGCGCACGAGGTCCATAACCACGCTGGGAATACGCACCTGGGCCTGTTTTCCATAGCCGTGTAAAGCCGAACGGTTGCTGTCTGCCGGAGTCAGCATATACAGGGAGGCCGGGAGGGTGCCCACCAGATTTTTCATGGACAGGGTTACACCCGCTGTTGCATGGCATTTCAGCTTGGCAACCGACATAAACACATCCACGTCTTTTAGAATCGGGTGCATCTTAAACTGGTCATACAGCAGCCAGTTTTCCCCAACGGGCACATCCACAAATGGCTCCTTGAGGCGCGGATTATTCAGATCGATCAGTTTGACCTGTTCAAAATCCTCAGCGATCTCCGCGCTTCCCCACAGGCTCCAGCAGTTCAGATCGGCAATCGCTTCGACAATATAAACCTCGGATGCTCCCGCTTCCAGCACGGCTTCGACCAGGGCGCGCGTCACTTCGGGATGTGTGACCATCGTTTCGACGGCGGGTTGTTCCAACTGCTGTTCCACCCAGGTGCCGCCGGTCAGGTTGATCTTGATCGCTACCCGGTTCCCTGGCTGGACCACATCACCCAGCCCGCCCAGTTGCTCGATCATCGTGAATACCCGCTCCCGCACCACCTCGCGCTCATACGAGTCGGCCTGGGCGAGCGCGACCTGATAGGCTTGGCTGGTGTGTTTGTTTGCCTGGATACGCGGGATTGTTTCGGTGGGCGTGCCGACCAGGACGCCCCCCGCCAATGCGCCTGTGCCCTTTAAAAAGGTGCGCCGGGTTAACTGCTTGAGCATCGTCATTTTTCCTCCGTACCTGAAGTAAATACGAAGCGTTGCGCCGTGCTGACATCCATCGCGCCTGTTTTGACTACCATTATTCCCGCCTCGTTTTCGATCTCGCTCGCTGCGCCGTTGAGCGTGACGCCGGTGATGGTCCCTTCGCCGCCGATCAGCCGGATTTCAACCGGGCGCTGCGGGAGGGCATCGGCATATGTGCCAACGGCGGGCGCGATTTCGACTACCGCACCGCTGTGCGTGATGATGGTTTCGCGCACCGCGCCGGATTGATATGCTATCGTTTCCCCATCGTCCTCAAACAGCGTCAAACGGCCCTCCTGCTGCGTCCCGTAGACTTTGAGGATCAGCCGGTTGTCGGCGCTGCCATCGGCCCGCTGGCCGAGCATGTTGAGCGTTTGCTCGTCCACATCCATCACGGGGATCACCGCCCCGGCGCGTACCAACAGCGGAACGCGAAACACACCATCGACGGTCACGGGTAGTTCAAACCATTCCCCCTGGCTGTCAAAATAGTCGTTGGTGTAGTAGTTGTACCATTCGCCAGCGGGCAGATAAACCTGGGCCGTATCGCTAACGTTGCTCGTCACCGCTGCCA
>DATAMF010000292.1:0-2285 GCA_036260665.1 Aggregatilineaceae bacterium
AATGGGAATTGCAGATGTGCTCGATAAGCCATATCGGTGAAATCTTCTACCCCGATATAGTTCAGGGTTTTGACGGCTGGAACATTGAGCGAATTGCCCAGTGCATATCGCACTGAAACAGGGCCACGATAGCGCAAATCGAAGTTAGTCGGAATATATCCATTAAAGTTAGAATACACATCCCACAGCGCGCTGCCAGGGGTCATATATTTATCCCCGGTCGGTTCAAACGCTGCCAGATACACAATCGGTTTAATCGATGATCCGGGCTGTTGCGCGGTGAACGCCACGTTCACCTGCCCGTCGATGTCCTCGTTGTTATAATCCGCGCTGCCGACCATCGCCAGCACTGCGCCATCTGCTGGACGCATCACCACCACCGACGCGTTGTTCGCATTGGCTGCCAGCCGGGTATTGATGTCATTCAGCGTATCCGTAACCTGCTTTTCCGCCGCCGCCTGGATCGTTTCATCCAGCGTGGTATAAACCCGGTATCCCGCCGTATAGATCGCCTGCGCGCCATATTCAGCTTCGAGTTGCTGCCACACATAGTTAACAAAATGCGGGTGCGTTACGTTTAAAGTGGGCGCGCTGAATTGCGCCGTTTGAACCTGGGCAATCATCAGCGTCATTTCTTCTGGCGCTTCCATACCGGGCGTCTGGTAGTAATAAATAATGCTCCCATCCGCCGCCGTCTGCGCGATAATACACAGTCCGCCGCCGTTAGGCACGCCCCAGGGTGTTTTGTCCTCATGCTGGATCGTGACACATCCGGTGCCGTTTGCCTCAGCCATGAGGAACAGCACGTCGTTCATGCGCAGCATCGCCGCTTCCCGGTTCAGCACCGGATCATACGTCGCGGGCGACTGGGGTAGCCCTGCCAGGAACGCCGCTTCAGCCGGATTCAACTCCGCCGCGCTTTTACCAAAATACACCTGGGAAGCCGCTTCAATCCCGTACGCGCGGTTGGCGTAGAAAATTTCGTTGAGATAGATTTCGAGAATCTGGTTTTTGCTGTATTGCCGTTTAATTTCCGACGCAACAATAATCTCGTTAATCTTCCGTTCCGCCGATATTTGCTGCGCAAAGTCTTTTTCCAAAACGAGCGCCCGTGCAAGCTGTTGGGTGATCGTGCTCGCGCCCGAAACTGTCGATCCTGATTGCAAATTCTGGTAAGCCGCGCGCACGATAGCGAACACACTGAAGCCGGGATCGGTGTAGAACGTTTCGTTTTCCGTCGCAATCGTCGCGTCGATCAACCAGGGCGAAATCTGGTCCAGCGGGACCGATTCGCGTGTGCCCTGATTGGGATCATCAAACTTTGCCAATAATTTGCCGTTCGCGTCGTAAATTTCGCTCGTCTCGAACTTCGACGCGCGCTCATCCAGGTTGCTCACAATATCGCGGTACTCGCTCACGACATAGAAGTAATATCCAACCATCCCCAGCAGCACGCATAGTGTGAGCGCCATACCGAAGATCACACCAAACACGCCAACTCGCATACCCCATTTGATATACGTCCGGCGGTTGTGCGAAAAACCCAGTGCGGCGCTGTAATCCGGCTGTGGATACTCTCCAAGCTTATACTTAGCTTTTTCCGCCGGAATAGGCGCTGCCACTGCCGCCCCGCTGTCAGACGGAGACATCGACGGAATCGTAGCTTCTTCCCCAGGTTGTGTCCGCTGTGGGACTGGAATTCCAGGCGATGCCATCGTATCCGGCGTAACAGGCGAGCGCATCGTTTGCCCCGCAACAGCTTCTGGTCGCGCGGGTTGCGTCATCTGTTCTTGATCGGGCCGTGCAATCATTTCCGATCCCGGTGTAACCTGCTGGCTGTGTGTCTGCGTTGGCGCTTCCGACCGTCGCACGGGTTCCAGGAAGGGCGATCCGGGTGACACCAGCGTTGCCCCAGGATCAGTCTGCGGCACCCGCGCGGGCAGCGGCAGACCATCTTCATCCAATTCGATCCGAATCGGCTTAATAACGCCCTCGTCGTCCGGCACTATCGCATCCGCCACGACCTGCTGCATGCCCGTTTCGGTGGGGACCGCGTTTTGTACGGGAGCAGCAATGTCCGGGGCATCATACCCCATCGGAACGCCGACTTTCCATTCCCGCCCGTCATACGAATACCAGCGGCACCTCCTCACGAGGTAACTGCTACGCCAGCCGAAGAAGCTGACATGGATGAGCTAGTTGACGAGATGCCCGCAGAGGCAATGGCGGTGCCAGAAGCGGAATTCGCGGAAGCTGCGGATGCGTTAATTGCTGAGGACACCCAA
>DATAMF010000294.1:0-8267 GCA_036260665.1 Aggregatilineaceae bacterium
CTAAACAGGCCGCGTTATGATCGAAGTCAAAAAACTTACGAAGCGTTACGGGCATTTTACGGCGTTGGATGCCATCTCGTTTAAAGCGCGAGCAGGTGAAGTCATCGGCTTTTTAGGGCCGAATGGCGCGGGTAAAACCACCACCATGCGCATTCTCACCGGCTACATGCCCCCGACCGAAGGCACGGCTTCCATCGCGGGATTGGATGTAATGGAAGACTCGCTTGCCGTTCGCCATCAGGTTGGTTATCTGCCCGAAACCGTGCCCCTCTACCGCGATATGACGGTGCGGGGTTATCTCAGCTTTATGGCCCAACTGCGCGGCGTCGATTACCGCCGCCAGCGGGTGAACGAGGTTCTGGAGCAGGTCGGCATGTCCGACCGCGCCCGAAGTCTCGTCCGCAATTTGTCCAAAGGCATGCGCCAGCGGGTTGGACTGGCTCAGGCGCTTGTTCATAATCCCAAAGTGCTGATTTTGGACGAGCCGACCATTGGCCTCGATCCGCATCAGGTGCAGGATTTTCGCGCGCTGATTCGTGATCTCGGCCAAAACCACACCATCCTGTTGAGCACACATATTCTGGCCGAAGCCGAACAAATCTGTGACCGGATCGTCATTATTGATCGCGGACATATTGTGGCCGAAGATACGCCCGCTCGCCTGCGTGATCGGTTGCAGCAAGGTGGACGTTTGTTTCTGCGCGTCGGCAGTCGTGCCCCGCAGCCCAAAGTGCTTCAGACGATCAAAGCCATTTCGGGCGTCACGTCCATTGAACCCTACGGTGAAGGCTATCTGATCACCGCCCAGCTCAAATCCGATATTCGAGCGGCGCTGGCTTCCGCTATCGTCGGACACCACTTTGAGCTTCTGGAACTCCGCCCCTTCGCCGTGACGCTCGAAGAAATCTTCATGGAACTCACCACCCGGCTTGGGCAGGAAGGATAGCATCGATGCGCGGTATCCGGATCATTGCCCGGCGCGAACTGGCCCAGTTTTTCACTTCACCGATTGCCTATCTGGTCGCCTTTGCCATCCTTGAATTGACCGGCTTTTTGTTTAACACCGATTTAGCCCAGCGCGTCGGAAATTCACCCGCTGATGGTGCGGCAGTTTTAGGCGTTTTTGGCTTTTTCACCATCTTTTTTGCCCCCTTGCTCACGATGCGCCTCTTTGCCGAAGAATCGCGCGAGGGCACGCTGGAACTAATGCTGACCATGCCTGTGCATGACAGCGATATTGTGTTGGGCAAATTTCTCGGTGCATGGCTGTACTACTCGTTTATTTTGTGCCTGACTCTGACCTATCAGGTTATTCTGTGGTACTTCACGCGCCCCGAACCCTATCAGATCAACGCGGGCCTGGATTACGGTCCGATCATCAGTGCTTATATGGGCATCTGGTTATTCGGCGGGGCAACGCTGGCGGTTGGCCTGCTCTTTTCGGCCATGAGCGAAAATCAGGTCATCGCAGGCTTTTTGAGCATGTCCGCGTTGTTCATCTTGTGGTTAGGTGACTTTGCCGGACAGGTGATTCAGAATCGCGCGGCGGCTGAAGTCGTTCGTTCGCTCAGTCTGCAAGCCCACTACTCGACCTCGTTTCTGGTTGGGGTGATCCGTTTTGAAGATGTGGTGTTTTTTATCGCGTTAATTGTGGTGATGTTGTTTGTGACAACCCGTTTGATCGAATCCCGGAGGTGGCGATGAAACCACCGTTTACTCGTTCGGATGTGGCGGCTGGCGCAATTATCCTCGGTACAGCCGCGCTGGTGCTGGGTGTGTTGTTATTCCTGTTCACGGGCGAACTCTCGATTTGGGTCTTTGCCTGTGCCGTTGTCGCCGCTGCCGGAATCGGTCTGTGGATGTGGTGGGCACCCGGCGAATTACAGGCCTGGTTAGCGGGCCGCCAGAGCCGTCAGGGCACGACCAGCATTCTGGTCACGCTGCTGTTTATCGGTTTTGTCGTCTCGATTTATATCCTGGCTGATCGTGCCAATTCCACCGTCGATCTGACCTCGGTCCAGCGTTACACATTGGATCGCCAAACCCTGGATACGATAGATCGCCTGCAAGAACGGGATTTCCGCGTGCGGATTGTCGGCTTTTTCAGCCGTTATAAACTGCGCGAACAGGAAACCGCCGACCTGCTGCTCCGCCAGTACGAAGCCGCAGGCGAAGGGTCAGTCGAGGTCCAGTATATCGATCCCGACGAAGAACCTGGACTCGCCAGCCGCTACAGCTATTCGTCCGATTATGACGGCCAGCTTTTCCTGAACATTCTGGACGAAAACGGCGATCCCAAAACCCGCCCCGTGACCCTCTCCGATGGCACCACCGGTTATCGGTATATCACCCTGGTGTTGGGCGATGTCAGCGAACGTGACATCACCACTGGGTTAAAAACAGTGGCGTCGGCGGGTCTGTTTAATATCTATTTCACCACCGGTCACGGTGAGCGCGATCTGCAACAGGTGGGTGATGAGGGGATTTCACGCCTCGGCACCAGTCTGGATGATCAGGGTATTGCCGTGACAGCCCTCAACTTGTCGGAAGTGGATCGCATTCCTGACGATGCCAGCGCGGTCCTGATTATCGGTGCGTGGTCGCCTTTTACCGAAGCTGAAGTAGCGGTCTTAGATGAATACATCCAGCGCGGCGGACGGCTTGCCATTTTTGCCGACCCACCATTAGTCGAGTCGAGCATCGTCAGCGGGGATAACGTCAATACCTTTTTGCAGGAAGATGACCCGCTGCACACCTATTTGTGGGACGAATTCGGCATCAATGTCCAGGATCAACTTCTGATCGAAAACGATCCGAATTATCAAAACGGCTCAAACTGGTTCCCCATCGTGGCCGCCATTGCCCCGCACGAAAAAATAATGAACGGCGCGCGGGATATTCCCATTGTGATGAGTTTTGCTCGTGCCATGTCTGTGACGAGCAACCCCGATGAGCGTCAGGGAAAATACGCGCTGACACCCTTACTCTTTTCGTCGGAACAATCGTTTGGCATGTCGCCCATCCGTTTCCTCTCCACCCAAACGATCACCTACGACCCGTCTACCGATGTGATCGGGCCAGTGACTGTTGGCGTAACCCTTCAGCGCACATTAGAATCCCAGCTTGAAATTCAGCCGCGCGTGGTGGTGATCGGTGACTCAGATGTGCTCAAAAACGCCTATGTGGTCCAGTATGCCGGCAATGTAATTTTATGGAACGATGTGATTGACTGGCTGACCGGGTTTGCCGAGGTCATCAGTTTTAACCCGATCAGTGACCCATCCTTACTGAGTCTCAATATTTCGGAGCAGGATCGCACAACGGTCTCTTATATCACGATGTTGATCCTTCCCGGACTTATTTTGGTCGTCGGTGTCGGCGTGTGGTGGTATCGCCAGCGTTAAGTTACACTCTAGGGATGTAAAATATGCTCAAACGACAGCTTGGATATATCATCGTGTTGAGCTTCGCAGCGGTTATGCTGGTTTTGCTCATGCAGGATGACCCTGCTGCGCGGCAAGAGGCTTTTCAGGCCGTTCAACAGGCTCAACAATCCATTCTGTTGTTTCCGCAAGCCGAGCAGATTTATGGGTTAAACGTGCGGGATGTCACCTCAGGTGAAGACATTCTACTCCTGCGCAATGCCCAGGGTTTATGGTACGCTCCTGAGATCGAAGGTGAATTGGCCGCCACAGTCACTCAAGCAGCCGACTTAGCAGCCAGCGCCCTTTCCCAAATGGCGGCCCTCGAACGTTTTGAGGCCGATGAATCCAACCAGGAACAATTCGGTTTTCTAACGCGCCGCCGTTACCAGGTTGGGTTTACTGTCGATCCCCAGGGCGAATATGGATACCGGGCCTGGATAGGTGACACAAGCCCTAATAATGTGGCATACTATGTATGGCCCGAAACGGACCAGTATATTTATCTCGTACCGAAATCTATCGTTGATCCAGTGTTAAATATGCTACCGAGCTTATTTGTGCCGGCAACCGAAGAACCATCGTTGGAAAGCACAGTCCCTGTGCCCTGACGGCCCGACCAACGCTGAGGGGAGATCAAGGGCACCCTACCGTTGGCGGTAGGGTGTTTTTGTGTAGCAGACTTGATAGCGTGTAAAAAAATGGCGATTACAGATACCGATCAAACAACCACCAATACCGATTCTTGGCACCAGCTTCTAGCGCTCGGTGAACGTCAGGGATATGTCACCTATGACGATATACTGGCGCAGTTGCCTGCCGTTGAGCAAAATATCGAGTTATTAGAAGAAATGCTCGATGCCTTAAGCAGCGCGGGTGTCGAGGTTATGGCCGCCCCGCCTGCCGAGTTACCCAAACATCCGGCGACTGCATCGGCTGCTCCAGTCGAAGAAGCCCTTGAAACTCTGGACTTCCAAGACCTGATGAAGGATGCCGGGTATCAACAGGCGCTTGACACTGACGACGTAGTGGGCCTTTACTTAAAAGAAGCAGGCCGTGTGCCGCTGCTGACTGCCGAAGAAGAAGTTGCTTTGGCGAAGCGTATGGAAGCGGCGAAGTTTGCCACTGAACAAATCAAGCTCTATCGTCGTAATCTATCTTCGGATGAGATAAGCGAACTGGAAGCGTTGATCGAAGATGGTAAAGCGGCGCAGGAACATCTGGTGCGTGCCAATTCACGGCTGGTCATCAGCGTCGCTAAAAAGTATATCGGACGCGGCGTGCCCTTTTTGGACTTAATTCAGGAAGGTAACATCGGCTTGATCCGTGCCGCCCGCAAATTTGAGTACCAGCGTGGGCATAAGTTCAGCACCTATGCCACATGGTGGATTCGGCAGGCGGTCAGCCGCGCCGTAGCCGATCAGGGCCGCACGATCCGCGTTCCGGTTCATATGGGTGATCAGATCAACCGTCTGCGCCGGGTTTCAACGCAGCTCACCCAGGAATTTGGGCGCGAACCGACCACCGAAGAAATGGCGAATGCGATGGAAACAACGCCCGATAAGGTCATGAATCTGATCGAAATCTCGCGCCGTCCCATCAGCCTGGAAACACCGATTGAGGAAGATGCCGATTCGGAGTTCGGTGATTTTATTGAAGACAAGTCCAGCCCAGAACCGAACGAGGTCGTCACCCAGAATTTGCTGCGTGAACACCTCGCCCAGGTGTTGGCGCGTTTGCCCGAACGCGAATCGCATATCCTCAAACTGCGTTATGGTTTATTGGATGGCGAAACCCATACCCTTGAAGAAGTGGGTAAAAAGATTGGTGTAACCCGCGAGCGTGTGCGCCAGCTTGAAGCCCAGGCCCTGAACCGGTTGCGCCATTCATCGGCTCATCAACTGTTGCAAGACTACTTGCTGGAGGCGTAGGCCATGAGTTCCCAGCCGAAATCCCGTTTGTCCTGGCTTGGGCCGCTGTCGCTCATCGTGATAGGTGGCGTGCTGCTGCTCGATAATTTTCTGCTCATCGACTTCGATCTGGCCGCCTATTGGCCGCTCCTGCTGGTGATTCTGGGCCTCCAGGTGCTGCTGCGTGGCGATATTGGCCTGGGTTGGCAGGCCCACACCTTTGGCATTACGCGCGGCAGTGTTCGCTCGGCCACCATCGAAATCGAAAGCGGCGAACTGGATGTGCAGTTGCGTGCCTTGCGCAAACCCGGACGTTTGATTGCCGGTCAATACACCGCTCGTTCTCGGCCCGGATTGGTTGTGCGCAACAATCATGCCACGCTTCGGATGCAGCGTGGGCAATCATGGTGGCTCTCGTTAGCGGATTGGGATGTCGGATTGGCGCACGACTTGCCCTGGGGGTTGCTGCTCAGCACCTATTTGGGTCAGTTGGATGTTGATCTGCGTGGCCTAACCGTTGAGCGTGCCTATTTATCATCCGGCTTCGGTAGCGTCAATGTCACCTGCCCAGATCGTGCCGCCGGTCCCATTGTCGCGCGTTCAACCCTGGGCGACGTGCGGCTGTTGATTCCAGAAGACGGCTGTGCAACTATCCGCGTCACCCCAAGTCCCTTTGTGCGCGTGCGTTTTGACGAAACCCGTTTTGCACAGGTTGAACCGGGCGTTTACGCGAGTCTTCAGGGCGATGAAACGTATTGGCTGGACATCACCGCCAGTACCGTTTTTGGCTCCATCACGATCACTTGATAGCTTCGGCTTGCGGCAGCTCGAAGTAGAACAGACTACCGACCCCTTCCTGGCTGGTCGCGCCGATTTGCCCATGATGGGCTTCAATAATTTGCTTGCATATCGCCAAACCCACCCCAACACCGCGAAAACGGCGGCGTGGGGAAAAGTAAACCTGATAGAAGCGTTCAAATATCCGGGCGAGTTTGTCTTGCGCAATCCCGATTCCGGTATCCTCGACTTCGACCCGAACCTTGGTATGGTGGGCAAAAACACGAACGTGGATCGTTCCTTCCGGCGGTGTAAACTTCAGCGCATTACTGACCAAATTCTCGATCACCTGCACTAGATGTTCGGCATTTCCGCGCACCAGCGGCACACTGCCATCAATTTTCGCTACTAATGTGATGGAACTGTTGCCGCTTTCGTCCCGGCTGTCTTGAACCACGTGCTCGGACAGTTCGGCAAGGTCAACTAGGGTATAATTCACATCGTTTGAATGATTTTGCAGCAGCACCAAATCCGACACCAACCGTGCCAGAAACCTGGTTTTTTCTTCGACAATTTGCAGGCTGGATTGTTGCTCTGGTTGCAGTTCCCCCATCTCCCCGGCTAACAAAAGTCCCAGGTAGCCTTGCATATAGGTGAGCGGCGTGCGCAGTTCATGCGAAATATTTTCGACCATCTCATCTTTTAAACGATCGGCTTCGGCCAACTCATCAATCGCCTGTTGCAGTTTTGCCGCCCGGTTGCTCAATTCCTGGTATAAACGCGCATTTTCCAGTGCGGTTGCCAGCGAATTGGCGATAATATACAGGGTACGTAGATCATTCTCAGCGTAGATTCCGTCGCGCGAATGGCGCAGTTCAATCAGCCCAATCACGTTGCGTCCGGCGATAAGCGGCACCGATAATTGGGAAGCCAAAGTCCATGGGGTTTCGTCAGGGCTTGCGTCCCCGGTGATCACCACGCGCCGCAGCAGCCCATCGGCGGATACACGCTGGCTGCTGACCGCGTTGTAACTGGTCAGCAAATGGTGCTCCAATTCACCTATGGCTTGTTCATCCACAAACCGTTTGGTCCCGATAATCACCCGGCTCGGATTTCCCGCGATTAAGGTGCCAGCCAGATCGTAAGGCAGGGCCTCTTCCAGCTTATTGATCACGCTCACCGGAATCGCATCCTGATCAAGTGATACCAACAGCCGGGTCATCTCATACAACGCCCGCGCTTCATATTCCCGGCGCTCGATCTGCTCAAAGAGTTGAGCATTGTCAATTGACGCCGCGATCTGGTTCGCAAACGCGAATAACAGATCACAATCTGACTGTTCATAGACGCGCGGGATCAGCCCCCCAATCGCCAGCACTCCAACCGGTTTTCCACGGCTAACAAGCGGCACCCCCGCCCAACAGCGAATAGGACGCTCACTTTGTATGCGTGACCACAGCCGGTGTTCAGCCGCATCCGGGATAAGCAGGGTTTCCTGATGATGGATCACCTGGTAAAACACAGGCGATTCTTCGACCAACCATGTGATCTTCGCCCAGTCTTCCCCCTCATAACTTCGGCGTCGTACAAGGCGCAGCGTATCCCGCTGGAATAGGGCAATCAAGGCCGTATCATACTTCAGCAGTCCAGCCAGTTCGGATAAAACCGTTTCGGCCACTTCCTGCATATCCAGCATCGACCCGGCTAGGCGTGATAGGCGGCTCAATGTCTCAGCCACCTGACGCTGGTAGTGGCTCTCTTCATACAGTCGCGCGTTTTCGATGGCTATCGCAAGCTGTCCGGCCAGCGCCTCCAGAATGGAAATATCATCCTGATCAAAGGCATTCCGGTGTTCGCTCTGGACATCAATCGTGCCAATAACTCGTTCTCGATACCGCACCGGCACGGTAAGCTCCGATTTTGACGCTTCTAAGCCTTTTCCTGGTGTCCAGAATTCATCCTGGTGGGTATCGTTCGCCAGCCGCACCTGGCCTTCGCGTGCCACCCACGGAACCATGCCCGGCCCCAAGACTGGCAGCCGAAACCGTTCTCGCCCAATCGCGCGGCTGCGCTTTGATGCTTCATACATATCCAGGTAATTTTCGTTGATCACGCCCACCGATGCGTGATAATACCCGAAGATCTCGGTCAATCGTTC
>DATAMF010000308.1:0-2719 GCA_036260665.1 Aggregatilineaceae bacterium
AGATCGAATCCTTCCAGCGCGGTGAATGTTCCGAACCGTTTGACGAGATGCTGAATCTCGATAGCGTTCATACTCAATTCAGTCTTCTTTGCGTCCCAACACAAAATACAGCACCGGCCCCAGCATTTCGCCGAAGACGATGATCAGCACCCATGCCCAGGTCGGCAGTGGTGGCCGTGCGCTCCCCCGTTTGTACAGGTCATACAGCGCGAACGCCATCAGTCCGAGTTGAATCAGAATCAGCGGCGTAAGAATCAGAATCCAGGTTGTGGTATCCATAAGTTCACCCCTCTATTGACACAAAACCACGCTCTCTAGTATACGCCGCCCACCGCATTTTTGAAGGGATTCCCGGCGGATGTCAGACGAATGTCAGAGATAGGCTGCTCCCGCTTTTCTCCTCTGTTCTCCGCGAGCGGCTAATCATTACCCACATCTTTTCCCCCCTTCCTGCTTGCGGGAAGGGGCCGGGGGTAGGGTTCGCTTTGCTCCCTCTTCCTGTGCCCACATCTTTTGAGGTGCCGATCAACGGATGCTCGTCGGGGCGTCGGCTTGCCGCGCCCGCTTTTCTCTTCCGTTCTCCTCCTTTCTCCGCGTGCGGGGAAAGGAGGTCGGGAGGATAGGGGTGAACCGCCCAACACCTGTTTTCCCCTCATCCCAACTTATGGGTAATGTTTAGCCAACTCGGTTGACGATGGGGCATGAGGTTCTGTCCTGATTTTCGGCCATTTTGTTCTTGCACCGCCCCGATCCGAGGCGTATGCTAGAAGTGTTGGTATCAACAACAAGTGAGGAGAAAATGTCATCAGAACGTGAGAGTCAGCCTTCGGCGAGTGCGCTGGCGGTTGCTTTGTGCCGCACTGTCGCATCCTACGATCCGCGCGTCGAGATCCGGGGCCAGGATTACCTCGCCGAAATATTTTTGAGTGAAGAGGCCCGCAAGACCCCCCAAGATGTCGCCACGCACACCGCGATTCTGAAAAAGCTGGCGGCAGTTTCGCCGGGAGGCTACGAATTTTTCATCGCCCGCACCGCTTATCTGGATGCCGTGATGCAGCAGGCTTTGCGTGCTCATATTCCCCAGGTGGTGTTCCTGGGAGCCGGTTACGATACGCGCACCTTCCGGTTTAGCGATCTGATCCAGGATACACGCATTTTCGAATTGGACACCCCGGCCACCCAGCAGCATAAACGCGCGGCGTTGGAGCAGGCCCAGGTTGCCATTCCGCCGCAGTTGACGTTCATCCCCATCGATTTCAACCAGGATCGGATGGTAGACAAGCTGGTATCGGCAGGCTATGCCACGAATCAAAAAACGCTCTTTATCTGGGAAGGTGTCAGTTATTATTTACCGCTCACGACAGTGGACGAAACACTAACCGCCATCCGGCACAATTCCCAGCCGGGCAGCATCCTTTGTTTTGATTACATGATCGCCGCGTCCGATTTAGCCCATCGTTTCGGCGCAGTCCAGGCGCGGGCTTCCATGCAGGCCATGTATACGGTGGAACCGCTCCATTTTGATCTGGAAATAGGCCAGGTTGCCGCCTTCTTGTCGGAGCGGGGCTTCCGGGTGATCGAACATCTCACCACCGAGGATATGCAAAAACGTTATCTCACCTGTCATGATGGGACGCTGGCCGGGCAGGTATTAGACCTGTTTGGGTTAATCCAGGCTGAGGTGCAAGGCTAACCCAATTTCCCCTCTCCAAACGTTCTTGGAGAGGGGAAGGCTGGGGGGGGATATTTTTCCTTTCTCCGTGTGTGGAGAAAAGATTGGGGGAATCTATTCAATCGGCGTTTCCGACTTCACGCTGGGGGTGTCGTCGCTGCCTTCTTCGCCTTCGATCTCGATCTTCACCGTCTTGCGCGCTTCTTCGGATTGGACAGTGGTCGAAGCGTCCTTCTTCTGCACGGCATCCCGGACCTTATCAAAGGTTTCGCGCATCTTGACCGCCAGTTCGTCACCGATGTCTTTCCAACCGGCTTCCTTCTGCGGTGTGCCGACGATACGTGCTACAACTCCGCGCACATCGCTTTCCAGCTTCGATCCAATATCGGACCAGCGCGCCTCAGCCTCTTCATCTTCAACATGCCGCGCGCGAACCAACCGGGCGATGCTGTGGCGGATACGGTTTTCCATCCGGTTGCTGATCGCGCCCCAGTCGGAATCTTCCGGCGTGCCGACCCACTTACCAATGGCATTCCGGGTCTTCGCATCCATCTTATCGCCAATCTCTTTCCAATTGGCATCTTCCGGCGCGCCCACCCACCCGGCTATCGTGTGCCGCAGACGAACATCGATCCGCTCGTCCAGGTTGTCGTAATCCTTACCTTCGCCTTCGGCGGCCCAATCCTTAACTTCTTCGTTGATCTCTTGGTCGAGTTTCGCGCCCATCTCTTCAGGAGTAGGCGGCGTGTGGTTTTCTGACATTGCTTCTACCCTCATGTGACTATCGCTTCATTCTGATCATACTTTACGACAAATTGCCCGTTTGTGTTGCGCCAAATTTCCTTTCTTACGAATTACTGATGCGCGTTATTCACCATCCGAGTTAGTCATCCAAATTAGTCATCCAAGTTAGCCATCCGATGGTGATGACAAACTCGAACATCCGTGCTATCCTATATCTGGAATTCACTGCACCTAAAAGGGCAGAGATACTGGCAGGAAGTCGGACTTTTTGGCAGGAACTATTCTTTTCGTGACGCCAAGACG
>DATAMF010000317.1:0-2141 GCA_036260665.1 Aggregatilineaceae bacterium
TATGGCTCCGATGCACTGCGGTTGATGGTGGATTTTGCGTTCAACTGGCTGGATATGCATAAGGTCTGGCTGGAGACAATGGGCATCAATATCCGCGCGCAGCGGCTTGCCGAAAAGCTCGGATTTAAACTCGAAGGACGGCGGCGGGCGGCGCTGATAGCTGATGGTGAATGGTGTGATGAACTGATTTACGGCCTGCTGCGTGACGAATGGCCGCGCCATGTAAATGGGGATTGAGAGGATCATGTTAGAAGGGCTGCTCGTTGATCTCGTGCCGTTTGGCGAGCGTTTCATGAAGCTGGAACACAAGTGGGTCAACGGTCCGGGCGTTTTTTACTGGGCGATTGGCAATCATTGGTTGGTCACCCATGCTGAGATGGAAGCATGGCAGCGTGAGCGAGCCGATGATCCCCAATGGCAGGCACAGCGCGTTAGCTTCGGCGTACAAACGAAGGATGGTACTCCGATTGGCCTCTTTGGGATGCGCCGCTGGCTGCCGCATCACCGCTTGGCGATGCTCACCGCGATGATCGGGGAGCCGGATTATTGGGGCGGGGGATATGGGACCGATGCGCTGCTGCTCCTGGTTGACTTCGCCTTTGAATGGCTGGATGTCCACAAAGTCTGGTTGATGACGTTCAGCCTGAATGCGCGCGTGATCCGCCAGATGGAAAAAGTGGGGTTTACCTTCGAAGGACGCATGCGTGAAGCGACCTACGCGGAAGGTGCCCGGCATGATATCCTGGCTTATGGTCTGCTGCGCGAGGAATGGCCGGGGCGTGCCGCACTGATCGAAAAATTGGGTCTGCGCGCGAAAGGATAAGGCTGATGTTAGATGGTTTATTGGTTGATCTGGTGCCCTATGGCAGCCGGTTCTGGGAGAACGATTCCCGCTGGTGGAACAATGATTCCCGGTTTTGGGGCAGCATGGGAAACCGTTTCATTCTCTCGAAGGCTCAAATTGAGCGGGTGCACCAGGAATGGCGCGACAGCCCTCCCGAGACGGGCGTACCCTTCGGCATCCAGACCAAGGACGGCAAACCGATTGGATATATTGGGATCAACTGGATTTCGCAGCATGACCGGGCCGCGAATTTGGGCGCGGTGATCAACGAGCCGGATTATTGGGGCGGCGGTTATGGGACCGATGCACTGCTGCTCCTGCTGGATTATGCCTTTTATACGCTGGATATGCGCCGGGTCTGGTTGGGGACGATGAGTCTGAATGCCCGCGTCATGCGCCAGATGGAGAAGGTCGGCTTCATGCTCGAAGCGCGCCGCCGCGAGGCAACCGTTGCCGATGGGGTATGGTACGACGAGTTGATTTATGGCATGATGGCGGAAGAATGGCCGGGCCGCGAAACCATGATCGTAAAATTGGGTCTTTCGGCAGCAAAGGATAGGTAATATCGTGTTGACAGGCCTGTTGGTCGATCTCGTGCCGTGTGGTGAACGTTTTCGCAAGCTGATGGCAGCGTGGAATTCTGGCCCGGCATCATTTTGGGCGGATGCGGGGATGCGCGTCATTAAGTCGCAGGTACAGTTTGATGCCATGTTCCGCGAGTGGCAAGAAAAAAGCGACCGGATCGAAGTCGATTTTGGCATTCAGACGAAGGACGGGACGCTGATCGGCGAGATTGGCATGAACTGGATGTCACCTTATCACCGATTTGCCAATATCGGCGCGATCATTGGTGATCCAGCCTACTGGGGCGGGGGATATGGCACCGACGCGCTGATGCTGTACATCGATTATGCCTTTGACTGGCTCGATCTGCGCCGAATCTTTCTGGATACCATGAGCATTAATGCCCGTGTGATCCGACAGATGGAAAAGGTGGGGTTCAAGCTCGAAGCGCGCCGCCGCGAGGCCATGTACGGCGACGGGGTATGGTACGATGAACTGATCTATGGTCTGCTGCGCGACGAATGGCTGGGCCGCGAAGCCTTGCTCGAAAAAATGGGTTTTTCTACAACAAAGGGCAGGTAAATTGTGTTAACAGGGTTGTTGGTTGATCTGGTGCCCTCTGGCGAACGTTTTAATAAGCAGTTAGCGACGTGGAATACCGGTCCGGCAGCGTTTTGGGCGGATGCGGGTGAGCGCAATGTTAAATCGCGGGCGCAGTACGATGCTATGATCA
>DATAMF010000322.1:0-3485 GCA_036260665.1 Aggregatilineaceae bacterium
GCGCTGATGGGCATGGCAATTGATCAAACGGGCAATGTCGTCTATAACCAGCCGCTCGAATGGTTCTTCTGCCCATCAGGAACCCAGTTAGAGCGCGGCGTGGTGGTCACTAATCCGGTGCCGGGACAGACGAATATTTCACAGGATTTTTCCTGCGTGAAATCCGGCGAAGTGGCGCGTGAGATTGGCATTGGGGAAATCATTCTGGTGCGGTTGGGCGAATATATCCTGATTGGGTATGCGCTGCTGTGGCTGAATCGGCTGTACAACCGCTGGCGTGTGTCTCGCCGTAGTGCCTTGGAGTGATCGTGCGTCTGCTGAGGTGGATGTTGGCTGCGGTTTTCCTCGTTTCGGCGGGACCAGCCGGGCCGCGCCAGCCCGATTATCTGCCCCTCATCGGCACGCCGCAGTTTCTCGCCCGTTTCTGGCACAGCCAGGGCGAAGATGTCTACGGCTGTGCGCTGGTGGCGCAGGCCTCGGTGCTGGAAGCGCTGGGGTATGACTTCGCGGCGGAACTGGACGCGATGCGCGAACTGGGCCAGCGCGACGGCTGGTATGATCCCAACGTGGGCACGATTGGATTAGGTCAGCCGCTGCGCGCGCACGACATCCCCTTTGATGTCTTCGGTACCTCGCTGGCCGCAGGACTCACCCCGGAACGCGCACTCTATGAACTCAAGCGCCAGCTTTCCGCCGGACGCTACGCCATCGTGAACCTCGATGCGCAGCAGTTAGCTTACTACTTCGGATCGGCGGTGCGGTTCCATACGGTGTGGGTGACGGGCATCCGCCAGGATCAGAATGGAAATGTGATCAGCATCATCACGAATGACAGTTTGCGCGGCCCACTGATCGAGTATCCGGTGGCTGAATTTCTGGCGGCGTGGGCGAGCCAGTTTAACTACTATGCAAATTTTGTGCATTTAAGGTGAAATTAAGGTTATTTGAGACTGTGATAACCATCACAGACTCGAAAAGCTGTAAAGTGAGCATCGTTAATCAATCACGAGGGAACGGCGATGCTCAAATTCAACAAAAACAAAATCAAGTTCTACCTGGATGTGGTGCTGATCACAGCCTATGTCGTGCTGATGGAGCCGCAGTTCACAGGCGAAAGCTGGCATGAATGGGTCGGGTTGGCGATTGGCGGCGCGGTGCTGATCCATCTGGCGCTGAACTGGAAATGGATTGCCACCGTCACCCGGCGCTTTTTCGGCCATGTGGCGCGGCAGGCCCGCATTAACTACCTCCTCAATCTGCTGCTGCTCGTATCCTTCACCCTGACCGTTGTCAGCGGTATTTTAATCTCGAAGAACCTCAGCACGGCGCAAGCGCTGAATATGAGCATGGATGCTTCTCGCAATTGGCGCGAAATCCACGTCTGGATTCCCGATGTTACGCTGTTGATCGTGGGTATTCATCTGGCGCTGCACTGGAAATGGATCGTGTATACCAGCAAGCGCCGCCTGTTCAAAATGTCCCGCCGCACCCAACCTGGATTGAGCAAGGAGACTGCATCATGAAGCGCCGTCAATGGAAATCAATCGTGGTGTTCGTGGTTGTGGTGGTCGGATTAAGTGCCAGTGGGTACTGGCTGCATCAGAATAACTGGTTGCAGGTGCCGCGCGTGTTCGATGTGCCGTCCGTGCTGGCGGGGAATGATGACAGCGCTGCCGTACCAGAGGGTGATTTTGGCGGAGAAATGCGCGGGCGCCCCGCAGGCTTTGAAGACGGCGAGCGTCCGACCCCTCCCAGCGGCGCAGGTGAACAGGGTATCCGTCCCGGCGGCCACGAGGAAGGAGGCGGTTTGAACTGGGATGTGCTGCCGGGGGTGCTGGCGAGTTTGTGGATTGTCGGGTTCGTGATCGCGGTGTGGGTGTACAGTCTGAAGGGGTTCGGGTTTATCGGTAAGCGGTTGCAGCGTGTAACGGTTGTGGAAAAGTGAGGTGATAGGATGGATGAGAAGAAGATGGATCGCCGCAGGTTTTTAAAGGTGACAGGATGTGGCGCGGCCATCGCGTTAGTCGGCGGGGGGTGTTCCCTCGCCAAAAACGCCGAAGCCAAGTGTCCATATGGCAAGGTGAACGATCCCTATCCGGGTGAGTGTGGGCGTTACGTGGATAGCAATGGGAATGGGATCTGTGACTTATCGGAATCATCCACGACCAGTGCGAAATCTATCATCACCAGTACGCCAGCGGCGCAGGCGACACAGATACCGGTACAGACTGACAGCGCTGCCCCGACAGATGTCACCGTGCAGCAGGTGGCGTGTAACCGGGGGTGCAGTTTCCCCGGTGACTGCGGAAGTTATGTGGATAACAACGGTAATGGGATCTGTGATTTATCGGAAGCGGCGGTTGTGGGAACCGCCACCAGTACCGCAACTGTGCCGGCGACCCAGACACCATCCAGCAGCAGCCCGCCGCAGGCCACCGCGACATCATCGGGTGTCACCGCCCAGCAGATCGCGTGTAACCGGGGATGCAGCTTTCCGGGCGAGTGCGGGCGTTATGTGGATAACAATGGCAATGGAAAGTGTGACTTATCAGAATTGAGTACCAACAGTGGCGCAGGCGTCCCCGCGATTCAAGTGCCGAACAGCAGTGCGGGATCGGCGGGCGTCCAGCAGGCTGCCTGTAATCGGGCGTGCCGCTATCCGGGGCACTGTGGGCGCTTTATCGACAGCGATGGCAGCGGAATTTGCGATCAGGCAGAGGGCATCGCTGCCGCTGGTACGGGGTCCGGTGGCAAACCGGGCGGGCGTCGTCCGCACTAAGCTGCATCCAAGCCGTTTGTGCCAACAGACGGCTTTTGTTTTGGTAACACAAATGTTCGTTAATTTTCCTCTGATTTGTGATACAATAACCCTCTTGCTACTCACGAAACAGAATGGAGTCTGCTATGCGCGACGAGTACGTCGCTTTGGACCTGGAAACCACCGGGCTAAATGCGGAGGAAGACGCGATTATTGAAATCGGCGCGGCGCGGTTTCGAGAAGGCGAAGTGCTCGAAACCTATAACACGCTGATCAATCCTGGGCGCAGTGTCCCGGATCGCGTCACGGCGATCACGGGCATCCGCACGGATGATGTGATCGGCAAGCCGTATATGCGCGACGTGCTGTCCGACCTGCGCCACTTTCTCGGTAACAGCCCGATTGTAGGGCACCGGATCGACTTTGATCTGAGCTTTTTGGCGCATTACCACGTAGCAGATTCGAATTCCTCGTTCGATACCTATGATCTGGCTTCCGTGCTGCTGCCGTCCGAAGCCCGCTACAACCTCACCAATCTGACGGGAACCTTCAAGGTTGAACTCGAACATGCTCACCGCGCGCTGGAAGATGCCGTCGCAACGGGCAAACTCTATTGGGCACTGTGGCAGCGGATTCTGGAATTGCCGCTCGGCACCCTGCAAGAAATTGTCGAGTCCAGCCGGAATTTTGACTGGAACGCCAAGCCCAATGCTTCAGTAAAAATGGG
>DATAMF010000328.1:0-2436 GCA_036260665.1 Aggregatilineaceae bacterium
CAGAGAGTGTGCAAAAATGTCCATTTATAAATCCGATGCGGCGCGGGAAGCGGTGTTGAAGCACTATGATGCGGTGCTGGCGAAGTGGACCATTCCCTATGACACCCGCCTGATCCCAACGCGGCACGGCGCAACCCACGTGATCACGTGCGGTGATCCGAGCGCGCCGCCGCTGGTGGTGCTGTTGGGTGGAAACGAGATCGGCCCCTATTTTGGGCTGATGATGGCCGATTACGCCCGGTCATTCCGCGTCTATGTGCCGGATATGATCGGCCAGCCGGGGAAAAGTGCCGAAGCGCGCCCCGGTCCAGTGGGATATGGCGAATGGCTGGCAGATGTTTTTGAAGCGTTCACGATCAAAAACGCGCTTTTGCTGGGGATGTCGTTCGGCGGCTGGGTAGCGCTCCGACTGGCAACGACGCGGCCCGATCTGCTGCGCGGTCTGGTGCTGCTGGCCCCGGCGGGCATCGCCCCGATGCAGTGGGGCAAGCTGATCCCTGCGATTCTGGGGTCCGCGCTTCTGCATAAAAATCACACCGAGCATCTGATCAAACGGTTTGCCGTTCGCCCACTGAATCCCGATCTTTTGCAGAGCATGGTTTTGATCCAGGCGAGCATCAAACCCACGCAGCCGGAGCAGCCGCGTTATACGGATGACGCATTGGTGGCGCTGAACATGCCGGTACTGCTGCTGGCCGGAGAACAAGACCCGATCTTTTCTGCGCGGGTTTTAGTCGAACGGGCGCAGCGCTTGATTCCCAACGTGACCGCCGAGACTATTTCGAATGCCGGGCATCGTTTGGTGAATGACCAGCCGGACGTGATCCGGGCGCGTGTGGAGCAGTTCGCGGGCTAAACTGGATGTGGACTAACCGGGCGCGCCGGATTAGACTCGCCCGATATCTATACTAAGGCCGATCCAGGAAAATAATGACCCCCATCCTGTAGGTTTGACTCCCCTTCCCTAAGGGAAGGGGCAAGGGGGGATGGGGTCAAGAAAATAGTGGCGCAGCCTAATTCGCGGTGAGGAATGGCACCACATGGGCGGGCGTGCCGGACAGCACATGCCCCGCGCCGGGAACCGTCACCACCTGGACAGTGGGCAGCAGGCTCTGCAGGCGGGCCGCGATCTGGGCATGGTCGCGCACAATATCTTTCGTGCCGCCGATCAGCAGGGTGGGCATGGTCAGCCGCCGCAGTTCGTCATCGCTGAAAACGGGCACCGTACCGATCCGGCTTTTGAAGTTGCGCAAAATAACGGAGATCACATCCGTTACCCCATCGGGGATGGGTTGATCGCCGTAAAGCTGCTGCACCAGGCGGCGCATTCCGCTTTTGCCCAACAGCGCCAAAAAGATCGCCCGGAAAACAAAGGATTTGCGATCCGGCACGACGCCCCCCGGACAGAGCAGCACCAGCTTGGCGACACGCTCCGGTTTATACGTGGCGAATTTGAGCGCCGTCCAGCCGCCTTGAGACATCCCCAGCAGCGCCGTTTTTTCGATCTTGAGTCCGTCCAACACATCTTCCAGCCATTCCGCATAGGCCGGGCTGTTCCAGTCGGGGCGGTTGGGGGCGCTTTTGCCCGCTTCACCCAGCAGATCAACGGCATAGGTGCGAAAATTGGTCAGATAGTCCGCATCACCGGCCCAGACCGTTGAGTTCGATCCCGCACCGTGAATCAATATCAGCGGCGGGCGCGCTTCATCTCCGCTGGCGATGACAAAGGTTTCGCCGTGCCGCGTGGGAAGATGCAGGCCTTGATAGGGCACCGGCCAGTGCGCCAGGAGTGAATCATATAAATCCATGACCGCTTTTTCACCCGCAGGTGATTTGAAGATGGTTGACATATTTGGTCCTTTGTGAACCGTTGAAATGTCCAAAAAACTTAAATAATGCTACTATGGTTAATTCCTGCTGTCAACCGCCGCTCCAGATGTGCGAACTAACCAGACTGTCCCCTCTTTTTTCTGCATAAATGGGATAAAATACGACGGCTGTTGTTCAGGTGACAGGATAGGCGCGCAGATGCGTATAAAAAATATGCTACCCGCCTGATTCTATGGACAAAAAGAAATCACTATCGAAGGGTCTTGTTTTATGGCAAGTCGGGCTAATACTACTCGTTGGACGGCGCGCTTGGTAGAGGGTATCCGAGAGTTAGGACACACGCCGGTCCGTTTTGCGTTTCACCTGGCGGTGGCGCGTTTGATCACCCAGTGGCGCTCGCTGCTAACGATCATCGCCGGGACGATTCTCGCCGCCTCGATTGGCGCACTGGTTCCCCTGTATACCACGGCGGTTGCGCAGGTGGGCATGACGCAGCGGTTGGATCAACAGGCCGCGCGCGATGTTCATCTGTCCGCCGGCATCAGCTTAAAAGCGAGCGTCTGGACGGAAGGGGTAGAGCAAAAAGCTGCCGCCTCCACCGCCATC
>DATAMF010000335.1:0-2216 GCA_036260665.1 Aggregatilineaceae bacterium
CATCCTGTCGCAGTCCTTTGTCCGCCTTCAGCAGGCCGAAACGGTTGGTTTTCACCTCGGCAGCGACAGCGTCACCATCGATCTCAACCAGGCTTCGCTTTCTCAGGATGCGGTGGATGCGGCTGAAGACTTGGCGAATCAGGTGGTGGCCGAAAACCGCCCCGTGCGCGTCTGGTATCCCACTGAAGAAGAACGCGAACGCCTCAATCTGCGCAAAGTGCCCGAAGTGGAGGGCCGGTTCCGCGTGGTAGACATCGATGGCTTTGATGTGACGGCCTGCGGCGGGACTCATGTCGCGCACACCGGCGAAATCGGCCTGATCAAAGTCCTGCGTGTGGATCGTCGCGGTGATACGTCGCGGGTTGAGTTTCGTTGTGGGGTGCGGGCGCTGCACGATTACCGGGAGAAAAATCGCCTGCTCTACCAGTTAGCCGCCGATTTGACGACAGGCTACTGGGAAATCCCCGCCGCCCTCGAACGCCTGCGCGAACAGAACAAAACGCTTCAGCGCGATCTGCGTGCTGCTCAGGCGGCACTCATCCAAAATGAGGCCGAACTTATGTGGCAGTCCGCCGATCAGAGCGCTGGGTTTCGCCTCATTACCCACGCCTATACGGATCGGGATGTAGCCGACGTGCGCCAACTGGTTCAAACCCTGATCGCCCATCCGGCCACTATCGCCATCTGCGGCGTTGCAGGCGACAAAGCGCAGCTCATTGCTGCTCGTTCAGAAGACTTGCCCTACGATATGGTGCCTGTGCTGAAGCAGGGCCTCGCGGTCTGGGGCGTTGAGCGCGGCGGCGGGCGTCCTTCGCTTGCCCAGGGAGGCGGCACCGCCGCATCCTACGACCAGGTTGAAGCGGCCCTGGCTGCTGCCGTTCGCCATCTTCAAGGATAACGCGGTGCAAGAAGTTAGCTCAGGTGTATTTATCGCAACAGAGTTCCGGCGTGTCACCGTGGGGGCTATTCTCACCGATGAGGGCTTTGTGCTCATCGATACGCCTCCCTACCCCGATGATGCGCTTCGTTGGCGCGAACGGTTATTCCAGCTTTCCGACAAGCCCATCCTGGCGATTGTGAATACGGATTGTCATCGTGACCGTGTGTTAGGCAACTACTGGTTCGATGCAAAAGTAGTCATCGCCCAGGACGATACGATTGCGCAGATGCGGAATCTTCCCTCTGCGTTTCTGGATTCAGCTATTGAGTCGCTGATCGCGGACACGGGGGAGCGCGGCAATTTTGCGGGGGTTCAGCTTCAGGTTCCATCGGTTGGTTTTTCACGCCGGATGCAAATCCGTTATGGCGGGCGTTCTATTCCCCTCCTGGCGATGCCCGGCCCTACGACGGGGAATCTGTGGGTTCATCTGCCTGAAGAGCGGATCGTGTTTGTCGGTGACAGTGTGCTTACCGATCAGACTCCGTATATTTCCAGCCCCTGTACCAAAAACTGGCTGGATAATTTAACCGTTCTGCGCCGGGATCGTTTTCCGGCGGACACGCTGGTGCCCGGACGCGGCGTGATCACAGATAAGTCGGCCACCGATCTCATCTCGAATTATCTGCGGGTGGCACGCCGCCGCGTACTTAGTGTGTACCGGGCGGGGCGGCCTCGCGCTGACACTGCCACGATAGTTCCCGAATTGTTGGAACTGTTTCCGTATGAAGAAGAAGACATGGAACGGATTCAGCGCCGCATCAAAGCCGGGCTGGATCGCATCTATGAAGAGTACAAGCTCAATGATCACGGACTTCCGAAATGAGATAGGACCATCCGCAAAATAATTATCCTATTCATCCGGTTTGACTCCCCTTCCTGGATGGAAAGGGGAGATGGGGTAACGAAGAATTTGGCGCAGCCTATATTCACAAAACTTTCAGCCGTAACAAAACTCCTAATATTGGAATTGAGTTATAATGCGGATAGGCATAATAGATACGAAATTTGGGACACCTGAATATGGATACAACCATCCTGTTTGTGGAAGACAATGAAGAGCTAAGGGAAAATGCGGCTTTGGTATTGGGTCTGGAGGGGTATGCGGTCAAGTTAGCACGAGATGGACGTGAAGCCTTAGACCTGCTCGATGATGGTTTTGTCCCTGATCTCATTGTTAGTGATATTATGATGCCCCGGATGAATGGTTATGAATTTTTTGAAGCCGTTCGCCAGAAAGATCATTTGAAGGGTGTGCCGTTTATTTTTCTGACAGCGC
>DATAMF010000352.1:0-1900 GCA_036260665.1 Aggregatilineaceae bacterium
GCATCGGGTTTGATCTCGGTGCCTCGGATCGCAAAGTATCTGCTGTGATCGATGGCGAGCCGGTTTACAGCGAAGAAGTCGTCTGGGAACCCCGCAAGCAAACCGATCCCGACTATCACTACCGGGAAGTGATGGCCGCGCTCAAGTCAGCCGCAGCGCACATGCCCCGCGTGGATGCTATCGGCGGCAGTTCCGCCGGAATTTATGTCAACAACCGCGCGATGGTCGCCTCCCTCTTCCGGGGCATTCCGAAAGAGCGTTTCGGCGCGATCAAAGACCTGTTCACGCGCATCCAGCACGAAATGGGTGTGCCGCTCGAAATCATCAATGATGGCGATGTGACCGCGCTGGCGGGAGCCATGTCCCTCGAAGACAACGGCGTGCTGGGGATCGCCCTGGGGTCCAGCGAAGCCGCCGGTTACGTCAATTTGGACGGCAATATTCTCGGCTGGCTGAGCGAATTAGCCTTTGCCCCCGTCGATTACCAGCCCCACGCGCCCATTGATGAATGGTCCGGCGACAAAGGCTGTGGTTCGCAGTATTTCTCCCAGCAGTGCGTTTTCCGTCTGGCCCCCCAAGCTGGGATCGAAATTCCCGGTGGGATTACTGACGCCGAAAAACTGAAATTCGTTCAGGAAAAACTGGAAGCCGGACATGCCGGAGCCACCCAAATCTGGCAGAGTATGGGCTATTATATGGGTTATGCGCTGGCGCATTATGCCGACTTCTACGATCTGAAGCATGTGCTCATCCTCGGACGCTGCACATCAGGCCGGGGTGGGCAGTTGATTCTGGATGGGGCGAATGATGTGCTGCGGGCCGAATTCCCCGAACTGGCGGCGCGCGTCAATATCCAGTTACCGGATGAAAAAAGCCGCCGCGTCGGGCAGTCCATTGCAGCCGCCAGCCTTCCCAAAATTGAGCGGTAATCAGGTAATCGGGTATTCGGGTAATTGGTAGGAGAAGTGAAAATGAAATTCGATTTAAGCACCGCCGATGTTTTTGTCCCTGACGGCCTCGCCATCGAACCGGCCCTGGCCCGCACCACCCATCTCTGCGTGAGCGCCCACCAGGACGACATCGAAATCATGGCCGCCGAGCCAATTATCAAATGTTTCCAGCAAACGGATAAATGGTTTACCGGCGTAGTGGTGACGGATGGGCGCGGCTCGCCCCGTGATGACCTGTACGCCCATTACACCGACGATGAAATGCGCATCGTTCGCTTCAAAGAGCAGCGTAAAGCCGCCTATGTCGGTGAATATGCCGCCCAGATCATCCTCGACTATCCCAGCAAAGCGGTGAAAGACGCCGCCAATCAACAGGTCATCGAAGACTTGGTCCGCATTCTTCAAGCCGCCAAGCCGGAAGTCGTCTATACCCACAATCTGGCCGATAAGCACGATACACATGTGGGCGTAGCCGTCAAAGTCGTCGCCGCGATCCGCAGCCTGCCCGCCAGCGAACGCCCCCAGCACCTTTATGGCTGCGAAGTGTGGCGCGCGCTGGACTGGATGATGGACGATGACAAAATCCCCTTCGACTGCACCCTGCACGAAAATCTACAGGCGTCTTTAGTCGGTGTTTTTGACTCCCAGATCGCGGGCGGCAAGCGTTACGACCTGGCGACTATGGGCCGCCGCAAAGCCAACGCGACCTATTTCGCCTCGCACGGCGTGGATACCACCGAATTACTGAACTTCGGCATGGACCTCTCGCCCCTGATTCACGATACCAGCCTCGACGTGGTTGCCTATGTCCAGTCCTATATCCAGCGTTTCGCGGATGACGTCGCCGCCCGCATCTGGGAGTCAAAAACACCGACTAAAGACGCCTGTAGATTTTCGTGCAGGGTGCAGTCGAAGGGGATTTTGTCATCGTCCATCATCCAGTCCAGCGC
>DATAMF010000355.1:0-2981 GCA_036260665.1 Aggregatilineaceae bacterium
CGGGAAAGTGGTGTTTGCGGACTGGAACGGCACGTTTCAGGTGTGGGATGCGGCGACGAACACGGTGATCGAACAACGGCCTGAATATATGGATTGGATCGTGTGGCTGAGTTGGGATCATGACGTGATTCGGGCGGCGACGGATGATGGACGGCTGATTGGGTGGGATGCGAACAGCGGCGAACTCTGGTCGGTGGACCAGACCAGCCTGGATGGATTACCCACGAACTGGACGAGTCCAGATGGGACCCGACGAGCAGAAATTGACGAAACTGGAATAATGCGGATATTCGATGCGGCGACCAATCAACAGCTTGCAGAATTTCCAGGGCTGGCGAATACCATCGCGTGGAGCGCCGACAGCAAACTGATCGCGGTGGCGATGCGGAACGGTACGATTAAGATTTGGGGAGAAGCATGACGACGGTTAAAGAGGCATGGCAGCGCATTGGGCCGTTTGAGGCGGTGGGGCTGCTGATTTTTGGGTTTGCGCTAGCGATGGTGTTTGGGGGCGCGGTGGATGGAATCGCGCTGATTATTCTGCTGGTGCTGGCCTATTTTGCATGGATGGCACGCGGCACATTGATTCAGGCGCGGCGATTTCGCCCGGTGGAACCGCCGAAAACATGGTTAATCACGCTGCTAGCGAACCTGGCGCTGATGGCGCTGGGAATCGGCTCGTTCGGGTGGTATCTGGCAGGCGGCGGATCACGGACGTGGGTGCCGTTCCTGTTTTTTATCGCAGGGGTGATCGCGCTGCGACAGTGGCGGCGCGGCGTGACGAAAAAATTGTACGCGTGGCGGACTCCGGCGCTGATTTTGCTGCAACAGGGCGATTATAAAAGGCTAATCAAGGAACTGGAAGATGAAGCCAAGGCCGGACATCCTGATAAACTGGCGATGGTCGCGCTGGCGTATATCGAACTGAACAAGTGGGATAAAGCGGATCATTTGTTAAAGCTGGCAAAGGAGATCGCGCCGGATTTCGCATCGGTGAATGGGGCACTGGGATCGCTGCGGCGGCACCAAGCTCGATATGCCGATGCGGTGGCGGTGATTCAACATGCGCTGCGGTTCGAGGAGAACATCAATACGCGGTATTACCTGGGATTGTGCCAATTTCTGGCGGGCGATGGATCGGGCGCAAAACAGACGTTGAGCGCGATTATAGACGATCCAACGCTGGTCCGGCAGGGACAGGTGTACGGCGCGTATATTCTGGGACAGGTGGCGGAAGAGCAGGGCGATACGGACGCGGCGCGAACCTGGTATACACGTATGGCAGAAGGCGCGCCGAAGGTGATTCCCGCATTGGAAGACGAATGGCGGCGGCACAAGGATTCGAAGTACGGCGACACGCTGAAAGATCATGTGCGGCGGATGCAGCAGATCATCGCGCGGCGACCTAACGAGCAAATCGTAGAAGTTAGGGGTGCCGAAATTTCGGATTAGGTGAGGCTTAGATCAAACTTAGGCTTCGTTTTTGACATTTTTGGATATTAAGATGCCTATGAAACGGGGGTGTTGGACTAGTTTCTGCCCCCCCTTGCATCCCTGTTTGAGGGAAGAACGGCTTCGAAACATGGCTACTTTGTTGGACTTCTGAGTGATCCCCCCCTTGTTCCAGCTTTGAGGGAGAAAATCGCGTATTTCATGACGTGAACAGCATTTTCGCGTCGTGAGTTCGGGGTATTCGGTTGGAAATGTGCATCCGTATATAGAATAGCACAAATGTTCAAGATTGTCATCACCATCCGATGGTGAACTTCAATGGTGAACTCGGATGGTTAATAATGGGGATCATAAAAATGAATAAGCCGACACCGTATGTCGATTTGAATGAAGTGCTGGGAGAACTGGTACGGAGCATACAGGGGATTCTAGGAGCGCAGTTGACCGGATTCTACCTGCAAGGGTCGTTCGCTGTCGGGGATTTTGACGAACACAGCGACGTGGATTTTATCGCCGTGATCGAGGATGAACTGACCGGTGAGCAGGTGCAGGCGCTCGATGCGATGCATGATCGGATTTACGGAATGGCGATTCCCTGGGCGCAGCACCTGGAAGGATCGTATTTTCCGAAGGCGCTGCTGCGAGATGTAACCGGCAAAGACCTGTGGTTTCTGGATCATGGGAGCCGGAGTCTGGTGCGGGATAAACACTGTAATACGCTGGTGGTGCGGTGGTGCGTGCGGGAGAAGGGAATCGCGCTGGTGGGACCGGAGCCGACCACGCTGATCGATCCGGTGGCGGTGGATGATCTGCGGGCGGAAATCTGGGCGACGATGCAGGACTGGGGGCAGGAGATTCTGACAAATACGGAGCACTTCAACAACCGCTTCTACCAGGCGTTTATCGTGTTGAGCTACTGCCGGATGCTGCACAGTCTGCATGTGGGGCGGGTGGATTCCAAGCGGGCAGGGGCGGCCTGGGCGAAGGCGACTCTTGATCCGATGTGGGCGGGATTGATTGACCGGACGTGGGCCGGACGCCCGAATCCGGCGGTATCGGTGCGGACGCGGGCGGATGCGGCGGATTGCGCGGCGACGCTGGATTTCGTGCGGATGGCGATGGCGGAAGGGCGGCGGGTGATGGAGGGGTAGAACCCCTATCCCCCAACCCCCTTTCCCCACTATCGTAGAGAAAGGGGGCCTTGGGCGCAGCAAGCCGCCTGTTTTGCGGGGGAATAAGGGCTGTATTGCGCCGAAAAAAGGCTTAAGTTGACGCCTATTGGGCAAAGCGAACCCTATTCCCGGCCCCTTCCCGCAAGCAGGAAGGGGAGAAAAGCGGACGCGGAGCAAGCGGGGCAATTCGTGAATTGCCCCTACAAACCTCCCCGCCTGCCCCTTCTCCCACCGAGTTGGCGAGGGGGAAAGCGCGGAGTGTATCGCATACGCTGTTGAGCTGCGCGCGAAAGATGTAAGGCATAGCTTGGCGAGGAAGAAAAGCGGGCGCAGCGGCCATTCGTCAATTCGCGCGCC
>DATAMF010000358.1:0-8729 GCA_036260665.1 Aggregatilineaceae bacterium
CGGGAAAGTGGTGTTTGCGGACTGGAACGGCACGTTTCAGGTGTGGGATGCGGCGACGAACACGGTGATCGAACAACGGCCTGAATATATGGATTGGATCGTGTGGCTGAGTTGGGATCATGACGTGATTCGGGCGGCGACAGATGATGGACGGCTGATCGGATGGGATGCGAACAGCGGCGAACTCTGGTCGGTGGACCAGACCAGCCTGGATGGATTACCAACGAATTGGACGAGTCCAGACGGAACCAAACGGGCAGAAATTGACGAAACTGGAATAACGCGGATATTCGATGCGGCGACGAGCGAGCAGATCGCGGAGCTGCCAGGATTGGCGAATACCATCGCGTGGAACGCCGACAGCAAACAGATCGCGGTGGCGATGCGGAACGGCACAATTAAGGTTTGGGGAGAAGAATGACGACGGTAAAACAAGCATGGCAGCGCATTGGGCCGTTTGAGGCGGTTGGGCTGTTGATTTTTGGGTTTGCAGTGGCGATGGTGTTTGTAGGCGCAGTGGATGGAGTCGCGCTGATTATTCTGCTGGTGCTGGGGTATTTCGCGTGGATGGCACGCGGCACACTGATTCAGGCGCGGCGATTTCGTTCGGTGGAACCGCCGAAAACGTGGTTGATCACGCTGGTGGCGAATCTGGCGCTGATGGCGCTGGGAATCGGCTCGTTTGGGTGGTATATGGCAGGTGGCGGATCAGAAACGTGGGTGCCGTTCCTGTTTTTCATCGCCGGGGTGATTGCCTTGCGGCAATGGCGGCGCGGCGTGACGAAAAAATTGTACGCGTGGCGGACTCCGGCGCTGATTTTGCTGCAACAGGGCGAGCATAAAAAGCTGATCAAAAACCTCGAAGAGGAAGCCAAGGCCGGACATCCTGATAAACTAGCGATGGTCGCGCTGGCGTATATCGAACTGAACAAGTGGGATAAAGCGGATCATTTGTTAAAGCTGGCGAAGGAGATCGCGCCGGATTTCGCATCGGTGAACGGGGCGCTGGGATCGCTGCGGCGGCACCAAGCGCGGTATGCGGAAGCGGTGACCGTGCTCCAACATGCGCTGCGGTTCGAGGAGAACGTCAACACGCGGTATTACCTGGGATTGTGCCAATTTCTGGCGGGCGACACAGCAGGCGCAAAACAGACGCTGAGCGCAATTATGGACGATCCGACGCTGGTCCGGCAGGGACAGGTGTACGGCGCGTATATTCTGGGACAGGTGGCGGAAGAGCAGGGCGAAACGGACGCGGCGCGAACCTGGTATGGACGCATGGCGGAAGGCGCGCCGAAGGTGATTCCGGCATTGGAAGACGAATGGCGGCGGCACAAGGATTCGAAGTACGGCGACACGCTGAAAGATCATGTGCGGCGGATGCAGCAGATCATCGCGCGGCGACCTAACGAGCAAATGGTAGAAGTTAGGGGTGCCGAAATTTCGGATTAGGTGAGACTTAGATCAAACTTAGGCGTCTTTTTTGACATTTTGGGATATTAAGATGCTTATGAAACGGGGGTGTGGGACTGGTTTCTGACCCCCCTTGTATCCCTGTTTGAGGGAAGAACGGCTTCGAAACATGGCTACTTTGTTGGACTTCTGAGTGATCCCCCCCCCCCCCCTTGTGCCCCCTTTGAGGGGAAAGTTCACGTCGTGAACGGCATTTTCGCGTCGTGAGTTCGGGGTATTCAATTGGAAATGTGCATCCATGTATAGAATAGCACAAATGTTCGGGATTGTCATCACCATCGAAGTACTAACTTGGATGGTTAATAATGGGGATCATAAAAATGAATAAGCCGACACCGTATGTCGATTTGAATGAAGTGCTGTGGGAACTGGTACGGAGCATGCAGGAGATTCTGGGCGGACAGTTGGCCGGATTTTACCTGCAAGGGTCGTTCGCTGTCGGGGATTTTGACGAACACAGCGACGTGGATTTTATCGCTGTGATCGAGGATGAACTGACCGATGAGCAGGTGCAGGCGCTCGATGCGATGCATGATCGGATTTATGGAATGGCGATTCCCTGGGCACAGCACCTGGAAGGATCGTATTTCCCGAAGGCGCTGCTGCCGGATGCGACCGGCAAAGACCTGTGGTTTCTGGATCATGGGAGCCGGAGTCTGGTGCGGGATAAACACTGTAATACGCTGGTGGTGCGGTGGTGCGTGCGGGAGAAGGGAATCGCGCTGGTGGGACCGGAGCCCACGACGCTGATCGATCCGGTGGCGGTGGATGATCTGCGGGCGGAAATCTGGGAGACGATGCAGGAATGGGGTCAGGAGATTCTGACGAATACGGAGCACTTCAACAACCGCTTCTACCAGGCGTTTATCGTGTTGAGCTACTGCCGGATGCTGCACAGCCTGCATGTGGGGCGGGTGGACTCCAAGCGGGCGGGGGCGGCCTGGGCGAAGGCGACTCTCGATCCGAGGTGGGCGGGATTGATTGATCGGACGTGGGCCGGACGCCCGAATCCGGCGGTATCGGTGCGGACGCGGGCGGATGCGGCGGATTTCGCGGCGATGCTGGATTTTGTGCGGATGGCGATGGCGGAAGGGCGGCGGGTGATGGAGGGGTAGAACCCCTATCCTCCCGGCCTCCTTTCCCCGCGCGCGGCTAAACATTACCCACAAGTCGGGATTGAGGGAGAGACGAGCGTTGTGCAGTTCACCCCTATCCTCCCGGCCTCCTTTCCCCGCACGCGGAGAAAGGAGGGGCAAAGCGGGCGCGGCAAGCCAGCGCCCTACGAAACCGCCCCTATCTCCGCTGAGAAATCAACGGAAAAAAGCGGAGAAAGGGGAGCAAAACAAACCCTACCCCGGCTCCTTCCCGCAAGCAGGAAGGGGAGAAAAGCGGACGCGGAGCAAGCGGGGCAATTCGTGAATTGCCCCTACAAACCTCACCGCCTGCCCCTTCTCCAACCGAGTTGGCGAGGGGGAAAGCGCGGAGTGTATCGCATACGCTGTTGAGCTGCGCGCGAAAGATGTAGGTAAGGCATAGCTTGGCGAGGAAGAAAAGCGGGCGCAGCGGCCATTCGTCAATTCGCGCGCCAAAAGATGTGGATTATATAATGATTCACGAGACCACAAAAATGATGATATTCAATGTGAGCGAATTATGCCTGTTATTACTCCATTAAATCCTTTTGGTCGTCTGATAGCGGTCTATCAGATCAGTTTTGGAAAACTGGCAATACTGTTGAGCGCTGCTGTGGGAATGGCGGGGTTGGGTGCCTATCTTGTCAGCATGATCAGCTATTCTCCCATCGGTATCCTTTTCATCCTGATTGGAATTTTGGCACTTGCTTATTTCATTACCCATGTCGGTTGTCGAGTTGAGTTGTATGAAAAGGGACTCAAGTATCATTCTCCATTGCGTGAAAAGTCCTGGCGATGGACTGATTTAGATACAATGATTACTACCGACAAAGTCATTCAGCAGCGAGTCTATGGAATTCCCTTATGGAGATTTCATTACTACGATTACAGTCTCTTTAGCTGCGGGGAAAAGGTGTTGAGCCTTAATGGTCTGTACCGTAACCCCAGCGAATTAGGTGCGCAGTTGATGGAAAAGACGGCGGAGTATATCCTCCCGCTGTGGCTGACTCAGATGGCGCAGGGAAACCTGATTTACTTCAATTCGATTGCCATTTCAAAAGACGGGTTGGGATCTGTGCCGTGGAGCAGTTTTCTTGATATGGGTACACGGGATGGTAATTTGGTTCTGATGCTGGAGAATCAGCAAAAGAAATACGTGCGCATTCAAGGCAAGCCGAATGCGCACGTTTTTGTTATGTTGATCGAGATTGCATTACATAGACGGACGTATCCCTGATCTGCTACAGCAGTTCGAAGATGCCAGCGGCACCCTGACCGCCGCCGATGCACATGGTCACCATGCCGTAGTGATCGCCGCGCCGCCGCATTTCGTTGAGCAGCGTGACGGTCAGCTTGGCTCCGGTTGCGCCGAGGGGATGGCCTAACGCAATCGCGCCGCCGTTGACATTCACCTTGTCGGGATGCAGTTCGAGCTGGCGGATCACGGCGAGGGATTGGGCGGCAAAGGCTTCGTTGAGTTCGATCAGGTCGATGTCGTCCAGGGTGAGGCCGGACCGCTTGAGGACTTTGGGAATGGCGGCGACAGGGCCGATGCCCATGACTTCCGGCGGGACCCCCGCGACGCCAAACCCAACAAACCGCGCGATAGGCTCCAGGCCAAGCCGGGCGGCGGTGGCGGCTTCCATCACCAGGACGGCGGCAGCACCATCGCTGAGGGGGCTGGAATTGCCGGGGGTGACGGTGCCGCCCTGCTTGAAGGCGGGTTTGAGTTTGGCGAGCGCTTCGAGGGTGGTATCGCGGCGCAAATGCTCATCCTGATCGAGGGTGACAACTTCGACATGGCGTTCGCCATCGACCAGGGATACTTCTTCGAACTGGACAGGCACGATCTCCGCGCGGAATTTGTCGAAGGCGGCGGCGGCTTTCATGTGGCTGTGGTAGGCGAACTCGTCCTGATCCTCGCGGGAGATGAGGTACTGCTCGGCGACACGCTCGGCAGTGAGGCCCATACCCATGTAGGCTTCCGGGTGATCGATGGTGACGGGGTAATTGGGGCTGATGCGGAAGCCCGTCATGGGAACGAGGCTCATGGTTTCGACACCCCCCGCGATAATGATGTCGGCCCCGTTGGCGATGATCCGCTCGGCGGCAAGGGCGATGGTTTGCAGCCCGCTGGAACAAAAACGGTTGACTGTCTGGGCGGGCACTTCGATGGGGAGTCCGGCTTGCAAGCCGATGTGACGGGCGAGATTCAAACCCTGTGGACCTTCAGGCATGGCACAGCCTAAAATGAGATCATCAATAAGGGATGGGTCTAATTTACCTGCGGTCTGGTCTAACACATTACAAATGACCGCCGAGGCTAACGATTCGGGGCGGGTGGTACGGGTCGTCCCTTTTTTGGCGCGACCAACTGCCGTGCGTGACATGGCGACAACTACAGCTTCTCTTGCGGGCATAAAAGTCTCCTTTTGACCACAACGCTCACTGTAGATTATCGTCAGGCGAGGGGTGAATATCCAACTTCAGCGTAAAGGTGCTGCCGCGCCCGACCTCACTTTCGACCGTAATTTCGCCGTCATGCAGATGGGTAATTTCACGGGCGATAGTCAAGCCTAAGCCCGTGCCGCTGGATACCCCTTCGTGGGCGCGGAAGAACGGCTCGAAGACCTGATGCAACTGCGCGGGATCAATGCCGACGCCGGTGTCACGCACCTGCAAAACGGCTAACCCGGTGGGGTGGCCGGTTTCCGGTGGGGTGGTGAGTAGTTCAACCTGCACCTGCCCGGTTTCGGGGGTGTAGCTGATGGCATTGACGATCAGATTGGTGAGCACCTGTAACAAGCGGCGGGAATCGGCGTTGATGTAGACCGGCTCGGCGGGGAGCACGGCATCAAGCGTGACAGATTTACGCTCGGCTTCGGCTTGCTGGATGTCTACCACTTCAGCCACCAGCTTCTGAAGCTGGATTGGATGGCGGTTGAGGGGGATTTTGCCGCGTTCAAAACGCGAAACATCGAGCAGATTTTCGATGAGTTCGGACATGTTGTTGGTCACGCGGTCCAGAATTTCCAAATGAGAATCCAGCTTTTGGGGCTGTTTCTGGAGCAAGTAGAGGCGGGTTTTGATGTTCGCCAACGGGGTACGGAGTTCGTGGGAGGCGTTGGCGATGAAACGATCTTTTTGGATGCGCAGGGCTTTTTCCTGGCTGATGTCGTGGAGAATGACGACGACACCGCGCGCCTTTTCATCACTTGGACTGTAGACCTGGGAGAGGGTGATTGCCACGTCGATGTCCTGACCGTCGGCGCGTTTCACTCGAATTTCGCCGCGCCAACTCTGGCGACGCTCAAAGGCGCGCTGAATGTAACGCATGGTCAGTTCGTAGTCGGGGACGGCGGAGATAATTTGCTGATAGATGTTATCGCTATCGATGTGATAGGCTTCGGAGGAATAGCCCAAGAGATCGGTATACGCCTGGTTGACATACAGGACGCGCTTGCCAGCGGAATAGATCAACCCTTCACCCATCGAGTCGAGAATCGTTTTGAGTTCGGCGCGCTGGGCTTCCAACTCGGCGGTGCGCACTAAGACCCGGTGTTCGAGTTCGGCGGCGTAACTCTGGACCTGATCGAAGAGGCGAGCATTGCGGATGGCAAGGGCAATCTGGTCGGCAAACGCCTGAAGGCGATCCGCATCCTTTTGGGTAAACGCCCCGGTGGTCGCGCTGTCGAGATGTAGAATACCGATGAGTTCGTTGTCCAGCAGGATGGGAACTTTGAGGGTGGACGCGATCCAGCGTTCTTCGGGCAGATCTTCGGACATCCAGTCGGGATTGGATTTGGTGTCGGAAACGGCAAAGGGACGGCGGGTGGCGATGAGATCCTTCCAAACGGGGACCTCGGCCACGATAAAACGGAGTTTCTTCACCCAATCGGCGACGCCAAACTGTTCGTAGCCGTGACCGCGGACCACGCGGGCAAGGCCATGCTCGATCAGCATAATGTTAGCGGCATCATGGGGCATGACCTGGCCGACATTGGCGAGGATATAGTCAAGCACCTCGTCAAAATTCAGGATGCGATTGAGGGCGGCAGCGGTATCGCGCAGGGCTTCGGCCAGGTTACGCTGTTCGCGCTCGGCCATGAAAAGCTGGGAATTACGGATGGCGACGGCGGCCTGAGACGCAAAACCTTGCAGGCGCTGGGCGTCGGCCTCTTTAAAGAAGCCGGGCGTGTCACTGTAGAGATTCAGGAAGCCGATTGCCTCATTTTCCTGGAGGATGGGGGCACCGATATAGGATTGAACCCATCTGGTTTCTTCGACTAACGCCCAACCGGGATGCTGGCGGATGTCGGAGTAAACCACGGGCTGGTGGGTGTCCATCATGTAGCGCATGCCGGGAACTTTGCTGGCTGGATAGTTGACATTCTGGAACCATTCCAAGAGGCCGCGCTCAGCATAACCGTGACTTCCAACGGGATGGAGATAGTCTTTCTCATCCAGGAGCATGATGTTGGCGGTGCTGTGGGTCAGCACCTTGCTAACATTATTGAGAATCCGATCCAGGACTTCGCTGAAGTCGAGGGTGCTATTGATGAGGATGGCGGTTTCGTGGAGGGCCTCGGTGAAGGCGCGCTGCTGACGCTCGGCGGAGAAGAGCGTGGCGTTGCGGAAGGCGATGGCGACGAGATTAGCCAGAATTTGCAACTGGTGGGCATGGGTGGGGGTGAAGAAGCCCGGCGTGCTGCTATCAAGGTTGAGAATACCAACCACCTTGTTATCCACGCGAATAGGCATGCCGAGGTGAGCACGAATCCAATTCAGACCCTCAATGGTAATCCAATTGGGGTCTTCCAGGACATCCGCGACAAAAAGGGGCTGACCGGTGGCCTGCATGCTGTCAAACCAGGGGTTGGCGGTGGCGTCGAAAGTGAGGTCGGAAACATAGGAGCCTTGACCGCGCTCGGTGAAGCCGCGATGACGAACGATGCGCAGAACCTCGCCATCAACAAGGGTAATACTGACGGCTTCGTAGGGGACGATGCGTCCCATTTGATTCAGGATATGGTCGAGAATTTCATCAAAGTCGAGTGTGCTGGTGAGGAGGGCCGCTGTGTCCCGCAGGGTTTCGGCCAGGGTGCGCTGTTCGCGCTCGGCGGCAAAGAGGCGCGCGTTGCGAATCGCGATGGCGGCTTGATTGGCGAAAATTTTCAGGCGTTCGATATGGTTCTCCGTGAACGTGCCGGGAATGTCGCTGTCCAGGTTGAGGAACCCAATCACTTCGCCATCCAGCAAGATCGGCGCACCGGCGTAGCTGCGGACCCAGTAGGTTTGAGGGAAGGCGGTCCAGGCGTCGGGGGTCAGGTTGTCGGTAATGATATAGGGTTCTTTGGTTTGAGTCATCAGGCGCAGACCGGCTACCTGATCGATGTCAAAATCGGTAGTGCGCACCCATTCTTCTGTTTCGGGGGAGGCATAGTTGCGACAGCGGACGGCGCGCGCAATGCCGTTTTCGAGCAGCATAATGTTGACCTGATTGTGCGGCAGCACGTGCCCGATATGGTCGAGAATATGATCGAGCACCTCATCGGGATCGAGGGAACTGTTGATCACGGCGGCGGTATCGCGCAGGGCTTCCGCTAACAGGCGCTGCTCGCGCTCGGCTTGTTGGGCCAAACGACGTTCTTCACGGGTGCGCTGGGTGATGATGCCATAGGCGAGATCGGCGGCTAATTCGGCCAGGAGTTCGACCTCGATGGAGTCGAAGGCGTCGGGTTGTTCGGAATATACACTCAGCGTGCCAAGTACCTGATCGTCGTTGAGCAGAGGGAAGGTTGCCATCGAAGCATAACCGCGCTTGACCATATCCTGCTGCCAGGACACTTCGGACTGTCCATCACGCGTATCCCGAATGATGTAAGGCTGGCGCGAGCGCACGGCGATCCCGTTGGGGCCGTAACCATAGGGAGAATTGGCATCCCAACTGATCTTCAGGGCTGCGGTATAACCGTCGTTGATGCCGGCATGAGCTATGGGGCGAACGGATTTGGCTTCATCGTGCTGGACATAACCCACCCAGGCTAACCTGATGCCTTCGGAGGCGGCAATGGTTTCGCAGACTTGCTGAAGCAGGGCATGTTCATCGGTGGCACGGACCAC
>DATAMF010000380.1:0-14710 GCA_036260665.1 Aggregatilineaceae bacterium
AAACCTGGAACGTCGCGGTGTAGGGAATCAGACCGCCGTGAACCGCCATGCCCACGACGCGCTGTTTGTAGGGACGTCGGCTTGCCACGCCCTACCTTCCCCCTCTTCCAACTTGGTTGGAGAGGGGACCAAGGGGGTGAGGTTCGCTTTTCCCCTCCTTTCTCCGCGGGCGCTAATCATTACCCACAAGTCAGGGATGAGGGAAAAACAGGCGGTATGCGGTTCACCCCTATCCTCCCAGCCTCCTTTCCCCGCGCGCGGAGAAAGGAGGGGCAGGGCGCGGCTTGCTGCGCTCCTACGCATGGCGGGCATTGAGAGCGGGGCGTATTGCAATACGCCCCTACGGGCACGTGTCGGTCCGTGTCTCACAAGATGTGGGTAATGTTTAGCCGCACGCGGAGAAAGGAGGGGAAAAGCGAACCTCACCCCCTTGGTCCCCTCTCCAACCAAGTTGGAAGAGGGGGAAGGTAGGGCGTGGCAAGCCAACGCCCCTACAAACAGCGCGTCGTGAGCATGGCGGGCATTGAGAGCGGGGTGTATTGCAATACGCCCCTACAACGTGTGCCTCAAAAGATGGGGGTAATGTATAGCCTTCCTCAAGTGAAGGGGAGTCAAACCCACATCTTGGAGCGGCCTAAGAATTATATGAGCAGGGCAGGTTGGTCAACCTGCCCTACATTTGATTGCCGGATTGGTACGGTGTTATTTGAGGAGGGAAAGAGCCTGCGCCGCCATGTTTTCAGGGGTGAGGCCGTACTGCTGGTAGATTTCCTGGTAGGGGGCTGACGCGCCGTAGCGGTCAATGCCGATCACGATACCAGACTGGCCCACCCATTTCTGCCAACCGGTGGTGACACCCGCTTCGATGGCAACACGGGCAGCGACGGTGGGCGGCAGCACAGAGTCACGGTAGGACTGGGGCTGGCGCGCGAAGCGTTCCCAACTGGGCATACTGATGACACTGGCGGCAATCCCCTGGTCGGCAAGCAGTTTTTGCGCCGCCAACGCGATGTGGACTTCGGAACCCGTGCCGATCAGAAGCACCTGGGGGTTGGTAACACCGGACAGGACGTAAGCGCCCCGGTCCACGCCTTCGGCAATGCCCGCCGCCGGATCGAGGATGGGCACGTTCTGGCGGGTGAAACACAGGACCGTCGCCCGATCACGATTCTGGATGGCGCAGCGCCACGCGGCGGCTGTCTCGTTGGCATCGGCGGGGCGGATGACTTCCAACGAGGGGATGAGGCGCAGCGACATCACATGCTCAACTGGTTCGTGAGTCGGGCCATCTTCACCGATGCCGATGCTGTCGTGGGTGAAGACAAAAATGGTGGGGAAAGAACTCAGAGCGGCGAGACGAATCGAACCGCGCATGTAGTCGGAGAAAACCAGGAACGTCGCGGTGTAGGGAATCAGACCGCCGTGAACGGCCATGCCGTTCGCAATGCCGCCCATCGCGTGTTCGCGAACGCCGAAATGCAGATTATGGGCCTTGTAATTGTCTGACTCGAACCAATCAAAGCCGTTGAGATAGGTCTTGGTCGAGGGTTCGAGATCCGCCGAACCGCCCATGAGAGAAGGCAGATTGGGCGCGATGGCATTCATCACTTTGCCGGACGCGACGCGGGTCGCAACGGGTTTATCGGCGGGATTAAAGACGGGCAGCTTGGCGTCCCACCCGGCGGGCAGTTCGCCGGAGAATCGCTGATCCCAGAGCGCGGCCTGATCTGGATTTGCGCCCGCCCACTGATTCCAGCACTGCTGCCAGTCGGCCTGCTGCGCCTGTCCACGTCCAACCGCCTGACGGAAGTGGGGCAGGACATCATCAGGAATGTAAAACTTGGGTTCGAGCGGCCAGCCGAGGTTCTGTTTGGTTTTGGTTACTTCATCATCACCCAACGGCGAGCCGTGAACTTCGGGCGTGTTCGCTTTGTTGGGGCTGCCGTAGCCGATGGTGGTCCGTACCATGATGAGGGATGGGCGGGCGGTTTCGGCCTGGGCTGCGCGGATGGCCTGATCGATGGCTTCGAGATCGTTGCCATCTTCGACGCGCGTCACATGCCAGCCATAGGCTTCGAAACGCTGGCCGACATCTTCGGTAAAAGCGATCTGCGTGTTGCCTTCGATGGAGATGTGATTGTTGTCATAGAGATAGATCAGCTTGCCGAGTTTGAGATGTCCGGCAATGGAAGCGGCTTCGGAGGTGATACCTTCCATCAGGTCGCCGTCGCTGACAATAGCGTAAGTGTAGTGGTCTATCACCGGGGAACCGGGCTGATTGAAGGTGGCGGCGAGATGCGCTTCAGCAATCGCCATACCCACGCCATTGGTAAAACCCTGGCCCAACGGCCCCGTCGTGGTTTCAACACCAGGGGTAACGTGGTATTCGGGATGGCCGGGGGTGATACTGCCCCACTGACGGAAGCGTTTGAGCTGTTCCAGCGGGAGATCGTAGCCGGTGAGATGGAGCAGGGCATAAAGCAGCATCGAGCCATGTCCAGCCGAGAGGATGAAGCGGTCCCGGTTGATCCATTGGGGATCGGTGGGGTTGTGTTTGAGAAAACGCGTCCAAAGCACATAAGCCATCGGCGCAGCGCCCATTGGCAAGCCGGGGTGCCCGGAATTTGCTTGCTGGACACCATCAACGGCTAACATGCGGATGGTGTTAATGCATTTTTGGTCAAAGTCGGCCATAAGATAATCCTTCCCTAAAAGCATCAAGGGGCATCCAAATCCCCATAAGGACGGGACCATTTTAACAAGGACGACCTGACTACGCATATACCGCGAATCGTGGTAAGCTTTTAACCATGTGCAGCCCGAATTAAGGTTGGAGTGCAATGACTGACATCCCTGATGACGAATTATTTGAAGACGATGAGATCGACGAGTTCGAGGATATCACCGAGGCATACTGCATGATCTGCAAGGAAACCACGCCGATGGATAATCCAGAACCGATCTGGACGCGGCGTGGGGCACCCGGCACACGGGGATTGTGCTCTGTCTGCGGGACGACGGTCTTTCGGATGGGGATGACGACTGCGCACAAACGGATGAAACGACCTGATCCCGTGAAAGTCGCCGAGGCCCCCCGTGGAAAAGCGCGCGGCAAGATCGAAGCGAATGTGACGTATATCAATTACAGCGTATCGGATGCTGAATTTGCGGAGATTCTGGCGGAAGACCTGAATCGAATTGGGATTCAGACGTGGCTGGCAGAAAGCGAAGTGACCGATGTGCAGTGGGCGACGAAGGTCCACCCAGCACTGGTGGAATGTAAACAGATGGTGGTGGTGCTGACACCGTTCGCGGCGAAGGCGACGAATGTCACCGAGGCACTGGAATTTTTCGCCAAGCAGCGTAAGCCGATCTTTGTAGCGCAGCTTCAGGCGACAGAAGTGCCCGATGCCCTGCGCCGGAAGCCGCGTTTTGATTTTTCAGGAGAAAACTACAAAGGATCATTCCGCGAACTGGTTGAGGCTCTGACCAGCACGAAATGATGGGTTTTAGTACTGCCGCTGAACTAAAAAGCTCGCCAAGTCGCGAAGCAAATCCTGCGTCGGGTTCTGGACTCCGGTACGGGTAAGGCTGGCTAAGGCGTCGTCAAAATACTGGCGCGCGATAGTATCGGTTTGGTCCATCGCTCCCGCGCGATTCATGATATCCAACACAGTCTGGATGTCGGATTCGGACAGCGATTCCTGGGCATAAATGCGGTGTAGGGCCGCTTGATCGGCGGTATTGGCGTGTTCAATGGCGGCGAGGAAAGGATAGGCTTTCTTTTTTTCGCGGATGTCGCTGGTGGTGGATTTGCCGGTTTGCTGTTGATTGCCCCAGACCCCCAGATAGTCGTCGCGCACCTGGAAGGCGATTCCCAACTGGCGGGCAAAATGAGCATAGGCGTCGATGACCTGCTCATCATCGGTGCTGAGGAGCGCCCCGATTTTGGCGGCAGCTTCGATAAGGGTGGCGGATTTGTTGGCGATCATGATCACATATTCATCGGTAGACACGCGCTCACGGGTTTCAAAGTCCATATCCAGAATTTGACCTTCGGCAGTCCAGAGACACGCCTGAGACATGGTTTCAAAGACGCGCACGGCTTTATCGGGTGGCGTGCCACGTTTGACCAGACGGGCACAGGCTAAATTGGCTAAAGCATAGAGGCCATCTCCGGCATTAATGGCCTGATAATTACCCCAACGCGTCCAGACGGCAGGGCGGTGACGACGTTCAAGGGATTCGTCCATCACATCATCGTGGATCAAGGTGAAGTTGTGGAGCAATTCCAGCGCCGCGCCCGCCGGCAGGACATGCTGATACTCACCGCAGATCGCCTGGGCGACCAGGGCCATGAGCAGCGGACGAATTTTTTTCCCTGTTACTTTTTTGAACAAGTCGGCCTGATCGGGCGCGAGATCCCAGCCAAACTGGTAATCAACCACAGACCAGAACAACGGCGAAATTTCCGTCTGTTCGCGGCGGACAGCGCGCATTTCCCCTTCAATGTCCGCGATCATGGGGCCAAATAACTGTTCATAGGAGAGCATGTTACGATAACCTTTCAAGGATGCCAATTTACCATTTTACAAGATGTGCCCACCATAGAAATATACACAACCCGACCTGTCTACCCCGTATTTTACAGCAGTCTTTGCCCGCTGTGACCAAACGGTCTAAACTTTTCATGCAGAATTCATGGGAAACCAGGCGAGTGTTAAGCAAAAACTAAGGATGTGTTTTTGGGGCGAATCATTCTCTAATTCGATGCATGTCTCGGCTCCCGGAAAGTTGATGCTGCTGGGTGAACATGCGGTGGTGCATGGGCATCCGTGCCTGGTAACGGCGATGGATGCGCGGCTGCATATGGCGCTGGCATGGGCTGAGGGTGATAGGCTGGTGATCCAAGCGCCGGATGTGGGCGTAGATGAGGTGCGGGGGAAGGTCAGCACCGCGCTGGCGGACGGCGTGGCATTGGCGCGCGGGACGCGATTCATCGAAAGCGCGATCAAAGAATTCCGCGAGGAATTTGGGCTGGAACGAGGGCTGAGTATCGAAACACGGAGCGACTTTTCGAGCCAGTTCGGACTCGGTAGTTCGTCGGCCACCGTCGCGTGTACGCTGTTTGGGCTGGCGAAATTAGCCGGGATCGAAGTCGAAGCCAAACGGCTGTTTGACCTGGGGAAAAAAGCTATTTTGCGGGTACAGAAAACCGGATCGGGGTATGATCTCGCGGCGGCGATTTTCGGGGGAACGCTGTATTACTGTCTGGGGAAGCGAGATGTCCAGATTGAGCCGCTGAACGTGGCACAACCGCCGCTGGTGGTGGCGTATTCGGGGATCAAAGCGGATACGGCAACGTATATCGGGCGGGTGCAGCAGCGGTTGGATGCATGGCCGGGATTAGCGCATGAACTGTTCGGGATGATGCACCGGATTGTGATCAACGGGCGAAGCGCTATCGAACATGGGGAATGGGGGCCGTTGGGCGAGTTGATGGATATGCAACACGGGCTGCTGCATGCGCTGGGGGTGGATACGGCAGAAACGGCGCGGCTGGTATTCGCGGCGCGGACAGCGGGTGCCTACGGCGCAAAACTGAGCGGGGCGGGCGGCGGGGACTGCATGATCGCGCTGGCGGCAGACGAACAGCGCGGAGACGTTGAAGCGGCGCTCGAAGCGGCTGGGGGGCAAATTCTGGCGATCAATTCGAACGCGCAAGGGGTACGGGTTGAAACCGAGGGGATATTTTGATGGCAACGGCGGTTAGCTGCGCGAATATTGCTTTTATTAAATACTGGGGACGCAAGGATCATGCTTTGCGACTGCCGCTCAACTCGTCGATTTCGATGAACCTGGATCACGCGAACACGATTACCAGCGTGGAGTTTGACCGCACGTTAAACGCTGATGAGGTGACGATTGCAGGACAGGAGTCACAGGCAAAAGCGGCGGCGCGAGTGTCCAAACACCTGGATCGAATCCGAACGCAAGCGGGAATTCAGACACGAGCGCGTGTCATGTCGCGCAATACATTTCCCATGGGGGCGGGGATTGCGTCGTCCGCGTCGGCATTCGCGGCGCTGACGATGGCCGCCGCCGCCGCCGCAGGGCTGAAGCTGAGCGAACGGGAACTTACGATTCTGGCGCGGCTGGGATCGGGGTCGGCATGTCGATCCGTCCCGGCGGGGTATGTGGAGTGGCATGCTGGGGATCGCAGTGAGGATTCATATGCGGAACAGGTCGCGCCGCCAGAACACTGGGACATCTGCGATTTGATCGCGATTGTGCAGACGGGGCATAAAACGGTGGGGTCAAGCGAAGGGATCGAACTGGTATCAACCAGCCCATTTGCGGATGTACGACTGGCAGAGGCCGAACGTACCCTCCCGCTGATCCGGCATGCGATCCAGACGCGGGATTTTGCCCTGCTGGGTGAAGAGACGGAACAAGAGGCGATTCGAATGCATGCGGTGGCGATGACTTCGCGGCCCAGTTTGCTGTATTGGGTCCCGGCGACAGTGGGCGTTGTGCATGCGGTGCGGGACTGGCGGGCGGCGGGCGTTCCGGTGTATTTCACAATTGACGCCGGGGCGAACGTGCATGTGCTGTGCCAGCCCGACGACGCAGAGCAAATCGAAGCTGAGCTGCGGTCATTGGCGGGAGTGCAGGATGTGCTGGTGAACCATCCGGGACCGGGGACGCGGCTTACAGAACAACCTCGCATTTAGTTGGTGGTCACTCCTGCTTGCGCAGGAGTATTTGTTTTACAACTTTTTTTCAGTTGGCCCTTTTCAATTATTCTATAATCTCCAATAAGTCATAATTGAGGATAGGGCACATGCGTTATAGACTATTCAGTTTGATGATCTTTGTTACAGTTGTCATGTTGATCGTCGCCAACACTGCGACGACGACATCTGTCAGCGCTGATCAGATCGACGAGGCACTTTTGGAAGGGCGCGCCCGGTTGGATGCATACCGGATTTACTTCGCGGAAGGCAACGATGCGGCAGGCCGATTTGATCGCAGTGATACGGGTGTATCCCGATTGGCGGGACTGCTCCAGCGATTAGGGGCGGATCTACAAACCCTGGAATGGCGACGGCCATTTCCGACTGATGCGGATTTAGTGATCCTGGTTGGACCGATCCGCGATCTAGGCAGCGAACAAGTCGTGCGACTGTGGATGTATCTCAACAGCGGGGGCCGGGTGCTCGTATTCGCCAATCCGCCCTTTGAAGGCGTGCGCGCCCTTAAGAGCAACGCAGGCTTATTTGAGATCACATGGAACGATATGGGGATTCGCGCTCAGGACGGCGTGATTGCGCGCGAAGGAGAGATGCGCACAGTAACGCTGTACGAAGACGCAACGGAAACGCCGGAAGGTGCTACCCCCGCGCCCACAGCCACCCCGCAGGTATTTGAAGCGCCGCTGCTGATTACAGACTTTGTTACGACCAGCGTGAATAGTTCACACCCGATCACGCAGAACCTGACGAATGAGCTGGCTTTTTTTGGCGCACGTCCCCTGGAAATTGACGCTACATTGCAGTTGTTTGAAGTCATTCCGCTGGTTTATTCGGCACCGGATTATTATGGTGAAACCGATTACGATGCGTATGTCAGTATGGGACAAGTCTCGTATTCCGAAGACGAGGATCTCGTGCGGGGGCAAATGCTGCTGGCCGCGATTTCGATGAATGCCACTAGCGGCGCACGACTGCTGATGGTTGGGGACCGCGAATTTGTAACCAATGGGGGTGGATTCCAAACCTCACCGCCGAACAGCCCTTCATTTCTATATCCGGGCAATGTCGAATTTATCTTAAATGCGATCACCTGGATACTGGACGCTGAACCACAAGCGCTCACACTACCGACACCAGGGCCGACCTATACGCCAATCCCGGCGAGCACTGAAACGCCCGAAGGATCGTAACCATGCGACGGTTCGCTTCTCTCGTTCTTTTGATGGTGCTGCTGCTCACGCCATTTTCGCCTGGGCGTGCCCAAGGCCAATCCCTGGTAGTCTTTGTGCAAGATGACTCCCTGGGAACGACGGGGGATTGGGGCGTGGATGGTACTGCCAAATTCAAGGGCATCTTTGAGAGTCTGGGAGCGCGGGTTGAAACGATCACGCTTGATGATCCGATTCCACCGGATGCCGATGTCGTTGTGATTACACAGCCGACCCGAACGCTACCGATTTTGTTTCTAGCTCATCTGTGGGTTCATTTACAGCAGGGACATCATCTGCTGCTCACGGTTAATCCCCTGGGGCAAGAGAAGACACGCAATGAAAAATCGGGGGATGGTTTCCCCAAATTGCTGAATCAGGATTATGGACTGGTTTTCACCGATGCTTTTGCTGCGGAACCCTGGTTTACGCCCGACAAGATCATGTTGGCAGAAACCAGTTTTTCACGGGTGTATGCAGACAGCGTGCCACATCCCATTGTGGAGCCACTGGCACGGTATCAGGTTCCGGTTTATATCTGGGGGGCGCGCACTCTGATGATCGATGCGATAGGGCTAAACGCGAATGCGGTCCCGCTTCTGGCATCGCGCACGGCGTACGGCGAAACGGGGAAGGTATTTGATCCCACTGAGCCGCGAGTACCGCTGGAGATCACCCCAGGCGAGGATCTGATCGGACTGCAAAACCTGGGCGGGGCATCGGAAAGTATCGTCACGGGGTCACGCGTGGTTGTGCTCGGCGACTCGCAGATGGTCCAGAACGACTACGGGCTGATCTTTGCGCCACAGAGCGTCGATGCGCTCTACCCCGGCAACCAGATTCTTCTGGAGCGAATTGCAGCCTGGTTACTCGAACTACCCGACGATCAATGGCCGCCCCTCCCGACAGGTTATACATGGCTCGCTATCGATGGGAAGACCGATGATTGGGAGAATCGCGGGGCAATTACAGCAGATGCGGCGGGAGATGGGAACGGCGGGGCGGATATAACTCAGGTGCGTGCTTTCCAGAATCAAGATTTCCTGTACCTGCTGGTTGAAAGTACATCCGGCGCACCGACTTCGCTGCAACTCACCTTTGATACCAATAACGACGGCTCGTCGGATGGAACACTGCTGGTTGACGCGGCAGGAGCAATCGCAGGAGAGCGTATGGTCCCGGACGTACGGGCGGTGTTTGGCGAGAATACGATTGAACTTCAAATTCCTCTACGTGAAGCGGGGACTGTGCTTGATTTGTGTAGTGGCGAGGACGAGCAGCGAGATTGTCTCGACGGCGGCCTGGAGATTTCTACTGTCAACGAAGCAGCGCCAACCGATTTACTATTTCCTGAAGGCCCGCTGGTGATGGTCCGTACTGATCCGCAGAACAACGTGAATCTGCGCAGCGGACCGGGAACCACCTCGGAAACCCTGGGGCGATATGAAAATGGGCAGGTGTTCCTGGCTATCGGACGGGATGCGACTGGAGAATGGATTCAAGTTCAAAATGCACGCCATACGGGCTGGCTGGCGCAGTTCTTACTGCGTTCGAATGTAGATTTGATGACGCTTCCGGTTGTGTCTGCCGAGTAAGCCGCCGAAGAACCCGCAGCACTGCGGGTTCTTTTTTTATTTCGAACGAATTTTGAACCAAATGGGGAGGATGTGTATAGATCAAGAGGGCGGAACGCAAATAAACAGTATTCAGTACAAATAAAATTTGTAAGAGTCTCGTATTTTGCTTAAAATTCCGCAGATTTTCCACATGCATTTACCCTACATTGCAATGGTGTCGCGCCCGCGCGGTTTTCGCGTTGGGGCCGACAAAGGAGAGAGTTACTTTTGACCGTCTTAATGGAGGTCAAAGACCTCAAAGTTCGTTTTCATACCGAAGAAGGAATCGTCCACGCAGTTAATGGCGTCTCCTACGTTTTGAATGAAGGCGAAACGTTGGGCGTTGTGGGCGAGAGCGGCTGCGGCAAAACGGTGCATGCGCTCGCTATTTTGGGCTTGATTCCTCAACCACCAGGTGAAATTCCCAGCGGCGTGGTGATGTTTCGCGGGCGGGATTTGCTGAAACTGTCGAAGAATCAGCAGCGTCTGGTGCGGGGGGCAGAAATCGCTATGGTCTTCCAAGACCCGATGACTTCCCTGAATCCTGTACTGACCATTGGGCGACAGATTACGGAAGCACTGAAGCTGCACCTGGGCATGGATAATGAACAGGCGCGGGCACGCGCTGCCGAACTGCTGTCGATGGTCGGTATTCCATCGGCTACCAGCCGACTAGACGATTATCCGCACCAGTTTTCGGGTGGAATGCGCCAGCGCGCCATGATCGCTATGGCGCTGTCGTGCAACCCGCAACTGCTGATTGCTGACGAACCCACGACCGCGCTGGATGTGACGATTCAGGCGCAGATTTTGGACCTGGTGCGCCGCCTGCGCGATAAGATTGGCATGGCGATGATCTGGATTTCGCATGACCTCGGCGTTGTGGCCGGGCTTGCGGATACGGTTCAGGTGATGTACGCGGGCTATATTGTCGAGCGCGGCCCGGTGAAGGAAGTGTACGGCAACCCACGCCACCCCTATACGCTGGGGCTATTGGGGTCGCTGCCACGCCTTGACCAGAAGCATACCAAATTATTCTCGATTGAAGGGGCGCCGCCCGATATGCGCTTCCTGCCAGAGGGATGCCCGTTTGCGCCGCGCTGCATTTTCCGTATTGACAAGTGTGAAGAGAACCCGCCTTTGGTGCCGATAGCCGATGGAACAGACGACCATATTGCCGCGTGCTGGGTCGATGTTCGTGAGAAGGATTTGTATCATGAGCCAGTCCGTGCCTGAAACCCAGACCCAACCCGCAGAGAAAGCCGGCGCGAAGGGCCGTAAAGTTTTGATTGAGGTCAAAGACCTCAAAAAACATTTTCCGATTCGATCAGGGATCATTTTTCAGCGTGAAGTTGCCGCTGTAAAAGCGGTTGACGGGGTAAGCTTTCATATTTTTGAGGGTGAAACGCTGGGGCTAGTGGGCGAGTCGGGATGTGGTAAATCCACGACGGGCCGCACCATTATGCAACTGCACCGCGCGACATCGGGAAGCGTTGTGTTCGAAGGTGAAGAACTGACGGCCCTGAAAGGCGAAAAACTACGCCGGATGCGGCGCAAGATGCAGATGATCTTCCAAGACCCGTATGCGTCTTTGAATCCGCGTATGTCAGTAGGACGTATCGTCGCCGAGCCGCTGGTTGTGCATAACATTGGCACCAAAAAAGAACGCGACGAGCGTGTGGCTGAGTTGTTGGAGTTGGTGGGACTTAATCCTTATTTTGTCCGCCGCTACCCCCACGAATTTTCGGGTGGACAACGCCAGCGGATCGGTATTGCGCGCGCGCTGGCTTTGAATCCGCAGTTTATTGTGGCGGACGAACCGATTTCGGCACTGGACGTGTCGATCCAGGCGCAGGTGGTGAATCTGCTGCAAAAACTTCAGCAAGATTTAGGGCTGACGTATTTGTTTATTGCGCATGACCTGAGCATGGTCCGGCACTTATGTGACCGTGTGGCGGTGATGTACCTGGGTAAAGTGGTGGAAGTTGCGGATAGTGAAGAGCTTTACACGAACCCGCTGCATCCCTATACCCAAGCGCTGCTCTCGGCTGTGCCCGTCCCGGATCCGATGGTGGAAGAAAAACGACAACGCATCATTCTGAAGGGGGATGTACCCAGCCCGATCAACCCGCCCAAGGGCTGCAATTTCAATACACGCTGTCCGGTGTCCGTGGATGTATGTTTCGATCAAGACCCTGAACTGATAGAAGTGCTGCCGATGCATTGGGTTGCATGTCATCGCGTGATCTAACGTTTACTCATCATTGAACCCAAAGCGGGTAGGTCATAGAAGGAGACCCAGGAATGGCAGTGGCGGATGGCGCAAAGCCAGTCTCGTTAACCAAAGAAAAATATATTAAATCCAGCCCGCTGCTGGATGCATGGCGTCTGTTCCGCCGGAATAAGGCCGCCATACTTGCACTTGTGGTGATTCTGGTGTTCCTTTTCACCGCAGCGACAGCGGCGTTATGGACGAAAGTGGGCTTTTTGGACGCGCGCACGGGCGCAGAAGCACGCCACAAAGTGAACCCCGCTAATGTTGCCCAACAGGATGCTTATCCTGATCCGGGGCTGTGTGCGCGGGATGGTCAGGACCGTAACCCGTACTGGTGCGGTTGGCTGACTGAATCTACGCTGGTCAATGTTCAAAATAAGTACTGCTTCCGGCCTGAACCGGACCCAAGCCAGCGCCAGTGGTGCTATCTGTTGGGCGGCGATGATGCCGGTAAAGACTGGCTGACCCAGACGATTTATGGCGCTCAGATTTCACTGGCGGTCGGGTTGATCGGGGCGACGATGAGCTTGATCGTGGGCCTGATCTACGGCGTGGTTTCCGGTTTTTATGGTGGTCGCATCGACAACCTGATGATGCGTATCATCGACTTCATGTACGGGATACCGTACCTGGTACTGGTTATTCTGCTCCAGGTTTTCTTCACCGAAATCGCACGCGAATATGGTGATGCTGAAAAAGGGGGCGTGCTCGGATTTATCATCCAGCTTAACAAGGATATGGGCGGCCTGCTCTTCCTGTTCGTCGCCCTCGGTTCCTTGAGCTGGATTGGTATGGCTCGTCTGGCACGCGGTCAAGTTCTTTCGTACCGTGAGAAAGAATTCGTTGAAGCAGCACGTGCGGTAGGAGCAAGCAACCGCCGCATCATCTTTATACACCTGTTACCGAATGTCATGGGGCCGTTGATCGTATCTGAAACGCTGGCTATTCCAGGCTATATCTTTACTGAAGCGTTTCTGAGTTTCATCGGTCTAGGCGTGCAGCCAGGAACCCCAAGCTGGGGAGCGATGATTAGCCGGGTGCGCGAGGATGGCGGCTTCTTCTCGAATCGCTATATCTTGCTGGTACCCAGTGCCGCGCTGGTTATTACGACGCTGGCATTCAACTTTTTGGGTGACGGTCTGCGTGACGCCCTGGACCCGCGCCTGCGTGGTACATAGAGTTTGTGGTGAGGAGATAATTGAACGTGAGCAAACGAAATTTCCGCATGTCAGGCGCACTGCTGTTGGTTTTAATCAGCCTCGTGACAGCAAGCCTCGCCTGTTATTCTGATCAAGTACCGGGGGTATTTGAACTGACCCCCTACTATACTGAAACGCCGCTACCGAAGGTCGCCAACCCAGACTACAAGGAACTACAGATCGTGTTGGCTCCACGTGAACCGCGTGCGTTCTTCTATCTGACCGTTTATCCTGAACCATTGATGGATAATATCACCAATTCCAAGGCGATGTGCCGAGGTGACTCAGCGGCTGAAGTTCTGTATGCCGGATTGGCCGCAGAACTGGGCGGCAACATCTTCCTGAACCACGCGGTGCAGGCCAGTATTCCTGATCTTAAAGCCTCGAATGGTGTGATTCATGGTATCGATTCGATGCTGATGCCGCCTTCGGGCAGCAGTAGTTCGGATGTTGATCTGACACCTAAACCTCTGGGCGAACAGACCAGCCGCCGCAACCCGATGGCTACGATTTTGGCGGAAGACCCCCGTTTCAGCACCTTGAACCAGATGATTGAAGCGGCGGGGTTGGCCGAACTGTTAGCGGGTGAAGGGCCGTTCACGCTCTTCGCGCCGACCAATCAAGCGATTGCGGCAACGCTGGCTGAGCAAAATCTGACACTTGATGATTTGCTCACGGATCAGGCGCTGCTGCTGGACATTCTGAAGTATCACCTGATTGTGGGCCAAGCATTAGAACGTAATGATCTCGCGAAGCTAAACACCATTGCCACCGCATTGGGGCAAGAAGTCAGCCTGATGACGGGCAATATCTATTATCTGGTGGACTGCGAAGGATCGGTGGGCTGGGTGTCGGAGACACGGCTGTATGGACCGCTGGTCTTCTCGCTGGGCGAGCTGGCCCTGGCCCTGCCGACAGATAATCCGAAAGCGGTATCGCTACTCGATGATGACTTCCGGCTACAACCTGCCGTGTTTGGCAGCACATGTGAACCGGAAACCATCGTGAAGGTGTCGGCTATCCAAGCTGCTGATCCTGAAGCGGATGGCAGCAAGCGCATCTATTATGAAATTGCGTGCCCGACCAGCAGTGGAACTGCACTGAAGGGGTGGGTTACGGAAGAGTCACTGTTTGGTCCGCTGGAAATGGAAGCCGAACAGCGGGCCGTTGCCATTACACTGCCGGGCGAACCGGAGGATCAGTATTCTCTGGCGTCGGAAACTGGCCCGGTGACTGAGGAAACGAAAGTCGATGGCTGCGTTCCCGGTGCGATTTTGCAGTCGAGTGAAGTCAAGCTGAACGCGGAAGATAAGTCGGCTTACTACAAAGTGAACTGCAACGGTGTCGAGGGATGGGTAAGCCCGGCGCGGTTTGTTGGTCCGCTACTGTACGACGAAGGGATGTATATGAGCATCTATATTCCTTCGCAGTTGGGCTTCAAGGGCGAAGTGCCGCCCGGCGCAACCATTCTGACGAAAGACACGACGGCGGCGGCAGAAGATGAAGCGGCAGCGGAAGCAGAAACTACCGAAGCCGCCAGCGAAGATGTGATCGAATATATTCCACCGTTGTACATTACCAGCGATCCAGGGGTAGCGATTCTGGAAGGTGATGACAAGAATGTGGTGGGACAGTGCGCGAATAATGCCGTTGCTGA
>DATAMF010000467.1:0-3208 GCA_036260665.1 Aggregatilineaceae bacterium
TGCGGTCAGCAGGGGAATATGGACAAAGGCGGAACGGATCAGCGGGTCGGTCCAGGCGGCCCATTTTTCGCCCGCTTCGGGATCGGGATTAATGTCGATGGCAAAGCCCGCGCGTTCGAGTTGGGCGTGAATTTGAAATGCAAAATCGACATCGGCATGATGGTAACATAGAAAAAGGTGCGCCATAGCGATCAAACCTCGTGAAAACAGGAAACCGTGAGGTGATCTTATCAGGTTTCAGGGCAGGGGGAAACCGGTTGGGGGCGGACCCCGATGCTCCCGGCCTCCTTGCCCCGCACGTAGGCTAGGCGGGCGGCGGTTCGTCCCAGGCTTCAACGGCTTTCAGGGCGTCGGGCGTGCCGATCTGCTTGAGGGTTTCGGCAGCGGCCCAACTAGCCTGCCATCCGGCGGTTTGCAGCGTGTCCAGCAGCGCCGGGATCGCGGCATCTCCGATTTGTTCCAGCGCGGCACAGGCGGCGCAGCGCACATCCCAGTTGGTGTGACTCAACGCCTCAATCAAGACAGGGATGGCGGGGACACCGATTTCGGCCAGAGTGCGCGAGGCGGCCCGGCGAATGTACTCGTCGCGCTCGGTCAGGACGGTAATCAACGGGGCGGCGGCTTCTTCGCCAATCGTCCACAGGGCTTCGGCAGCGGCCCAGCGGACGCGCCAATCACGATCGGACAATAATTTGATCAAACCGGGCACCGCTTCGGCACTGCGAATTTGGCCGAGCGACCACGCCGCCGCGATGCGGACATCTTTGGTCATGTCGCGCAGAATCTGGAGCAGGTCGGGGACCGCCGCCGGATCACCGAGTTTGCCAATCGCATCGGCGGCACGCCAGCGCACGCGCCATTCAGGGTCGCGCAGGGCTTCGGTGAAGGCGGGCAGCGCTTCGGCAGAATTGAGCTGGCCTAAAACTTCGATAATAATCAGGCGGATGCGCGCGTCATCGTCGCTCATGGCATCCATCAAAATGGGGATGCAGGGTTTGCCGATAGCGACCAGGGCATCTTCGATGACGGTGGTGTTGGGACTGCCGCCAAAGGGACTGGGGCGGGTGGTGCGGATGCCTTCAAGCATGGCGGCGACAGCGGCAGCAGCTTTGAGCTTGCCGAGCGCCTGGACTGCGGCGTCCCGCACGCGCCAGTCATCATCGCGCAGCATACGGATCAGGCCGGGCACCGCCGATTTTTCGCCCATCTCACTCAGACGGCGGGCGGCGGCAATCCGTTCGTCGCGGTTGTCATGGCCCAAGGCTTTGATCAACCGGGCTACATCCTCCTGGGGAGCCGGGCTGGAAGCGGAGCCGAAGAGATCGTCGTCCTCGTCGGGATCATCGTAAATATCCTCACGGCGGCGAATCCGATCCAGCAGCCCACCGCTGGCTGGTGGTGGGGATGCCGAGGGACGCCGGGGCGCGCCAAAGGGTGAGGGCGCGGGCGTGCTGGGGCGCGTGCGGAACGGCGAAAACGGGCGATCCGTGCCGCGCGCGTCTTGCAGATGGCGGATCAACTTGCCCCAGGGCAGGGCGCTGGTATCGGAAAAATCAAGGCGGGGAACCGATTCCAGGCGCGGGTGAACCGCCACCGGCTGGAGGGTCAGCGTTAAAATGCGGATGCCGACGCCCAGCGCAAACATCCATTCGTACATCATCTGCTCGGACGCCTGGGTGGTGGGACTGGGGATCACAATCATGGCGAACGCATCCCGAATCGCCTGGTCAATCCCTTCTGACCATTCTTCTGTGGCGCGCAGCCGCTCCTGGTCGGCCCACACCTGAAAACCCGCATCTTCTATCTGGCGAATGAGATCGCCAACAAATTCGCCATTATCCTGGCTGTACGAAATATAGATATGAGACATGTCCGCTCCCTAAGTATCCCTATGGCGATTATAGAACAAATCAGGTAGGAGGAGATGGTTTCCTAACGAGCTTCTAACCAGGCATCAAGGGGCGTCAGGGGAACTCTTCGTTGGCGGAGTGCGCTTCGTAGCAAAAAAAGCCAGCGGTAGATGATTCAGCTAACAGCCCCACCCCACAGCCGCCGAGCCTGCTCGCTGAACAAAAATGATCATCTACCACTGGCATCCCCCCCTGCGAAAGAAAAACAAACCACCCTCGAACCGCCAGAACAGCGGGCCGTGCAAAAAGCCGATCAATTGGGTTGGTTTGAAATAACAGCGGCATCGTGTGGTATGCGAGGTATGATGGCCGCTCCCCCGTGAATATCGCAAGTGAAATATATACTATCATTAAATGATAGGGATTGCAACACCTAATGTCAAACTGATCACTGTTGAATGATTTGAAAGCTGACGTTTAATATAATGTAGCTTGTTATCTAATGAATTGTATGCCATAATCAGGGCACTTTATATCAATGGGGAGTCGTCATCATGCCTCTCATTATCAATATTGAAAGCGCCCTGCTTCAGTGGCAGGCCCGACATAATCAGCGTATGACATATGAGGAATTAGCCGAACGGGCGGGGATCACCATTGCGGCCTTGTATCGTATCAAATCGGGCAAAACGATCACGCCGGATCTGCGCAAAATCAACGCACTGTGCAAGGTGCTGGAATGCGAACCGGGCGATCTGTTTATCCGGCAGGATACCGGTGATCTCGATGAAGAGAAACTGATCCGCGCGGAACAGGAACACGAACGCCAGCAGATTCTGGATGAGTTCGAAGAAAAAGCGGCCAAAGCGACCAAAACGAATGCCGCGAATAAAACGTCTTAGGCTGCGCCCAAGGGCCATATGGAGCAACGCAAACAGATTCGTAGAATTTTGGGCGCAGCAAGCCGCACCCCTCCGATTTGATGGTCTGATTTAGATCGACATGGCGATGAACCACTGAGCCGCGAAATAGGTGCTGAGAACCCAGAAGGGGGCGCTGCGAAAGGTGCCTCGAAAGCGTTCGACGGCCAGCACCGAGTCCGACGCGACGAAAAAGTAAGCCCCGATCAATCCTAACAGGCTGCGCGTGGTGTCGGTGGTGATCCAGCGGTTCGCCGCCTGGAACGCCATTAGCAGGATCACACCCATGTAGATCATGACGGGGGCGCGCAGCGGGCCGAGGTGCGGCCAGAGTGCCCACAGCATCACCACACCAAAGGCGGCGAACGGGATGATATACCAGAGCGGGGCGTTGCCGTTGCTGGCGTCGGTGAAGGCGATAATCACGGGGGAGCGGCC
>DATAMF010000390.1:0-10431 GCA_036260665.1 Aggregatilineaceae bacterium
GCAGGGGGAAAAGTCCAGATATACCTGATGGAACTCTAACCATGACCGTTATCAAAAGAACTGAAGTCTCACCCGAAACCATCGCGCCTGGACGCACACGCTATCTTGCCTATACGGATGATCTGATGGTTACGGTGATCGATTTTGTGGATGGTCCTTCTGCCGCACCCGACCCGCCGCACAGTCACCCGCATCAGCAGGTGACTTATGTGGCCGAAGGAAGCGTGAACTTTTTTATCGACGGTATAGCGCACCAACTCGAACCGGGCGATTTGATCACAGTGCCATCTAATGCACCCCATTCGATTCAGCTTCTGTCCAACCGGGTACGGCTGGTCGATACCTTTACCCCGATCCGGAAAGACTTCCTGAAGTCTAAAGAGGAATCATGAACTCCCGTGATCGCCTGTTAGCCGCATTAAATCATCAGGAGCCGGATCGTATTCCCTTTGACCTGGGCAGCACCCAGGTCACGGGGATTCATACACTCCCCTACCAATCGCTGCGCGAAGTGTTGGGGCTGCCATCTGCGCCGGTTGCGCTCTGTGACTCCATCCAGCAGCTTGCCACGCCGGACGACGACCTGCTTCAGCATTGGGGAGTGGACACGCGCGGTTTATATCCGCTCAACAGCCATAACTGGCATGTGGTCGAAATCGATGCGGGTGACTATTGGGAATATCACGATGAGTGGGGCATTGCCCATCGCCGCCCACGCCCGGACGGTCTTTATTACAGCATCTGGAAAACGCCCCTCAGCGGTCCTGAAATTTCGGCAGACGTCATCACCCGCTTACCCTGGCCCAATCTGGCCGATCCGCAGCGGATCGCCGGGTTGCATGCCCAGGCGGTTCAGTACCGCGCGCAGGGTTATGCGGTGGTGATCAAAGACCCGTTTGCCGGAATTTTTGAAATGGCCCAGCGCATCGTGGGTATGCAGGAACTGCTCATGATCATGGCAACCGATGATGAACTCGCAGGCGTCTTATTCGACAAACTGCTTGAACTCAAACTCGGTTTTTGGGAAATGGCCCTGCCCCAGTTGGGTGATCTGGTCGATGTGGTGACATATGCCGACGACTACGGCACCCAGCAGTCACAGTTGATTTCGCCCGCCATGTTCCGGCGGCAGTTGAAACCGCGGATTAAAATTCTCTTCGAGCGGATCAAGCAGTTAGCACCGCATATTCGCCAGTTTTTCCACTCGTGCGGCAATGTCCGCCCGTTGATTCCTGACTATATCGAAATCGGTACTGATATTCTGAATCCAGTTCATATCCGCGCCGCAGGCATGGACCCGGCAGCGCTTAAGCGTGATTTTGGCAAAGACATCATCTTCTGGGGCGGCGGTGTTGATACACAGGAAGTGCTGCCACATCGGACGCCACGAGAGGTCAAAGAGGATGTCTGCCGAAATATCGAGGCACTGGCCCCCGGCGGCGGATATGTCTTTAGCACTGTCCACAATATCCAACCGGATGTCCCCCCACAAAATGCTATAGCCCTGTGGGAAGCGCTTCAGGAATATGGCATTTATAGGAGCTAATTTATATGAGTACACCCTGGGAACGTTTTAAGCAAGCTGCGCGGCGCGAACAGCCGGAGCAAGTTCCCGTAGCATTGATTGTTGATAGCCCCTGGCTGCCTGGTTACGCCGGGATCGATACACGGGATTACTTTCTCTTCCCAGATCAATGGCTGAAAATCAACAAAGACCTAGCAGATCGTTTTCCCGATATTGCCTGGATTCCTGGTTTCTGGGTTGAGTATGGTATGGCGGCTGAACCTTCGGCATTTGGAACTAAAGTGCGTTTTCACAACGACAGCCCGCCCTCCATTGAACCCATAATTACCGATCTGAACTTTTGGATCGATGCGGCCAAGCCTGTTAATCCCCAGGAAGATGGCTTTATGCCGCTGATTCTGCGTATGTATGAAGTGATGGATCAAAAACTGCATGCCGAGGGATTAGGTATTCACACGGTGTGCGCACGCGGCCCGATGACCGTTGCTTCCTGGCTTGCAGGCATCCCCGCGCTTATGATGGAACTCGCCACTAATCCCGATGGCGTGACCCGGCTGCTGGAAGTCGTGACCACCTCCATCATAAGTTGGCTGCACGCTCAACTGGACACGCTCCACCAGCCCGAAGGGATTATGGTGTTGGATGATGTCGTGGGCATGGTATCGAAGCGCCATTATGAAAACCTGATTCACCCGCATTTGCGCCGCATCTTTGATGAGTTTGAAGGGCTGATCCGTGTCTATCACAACGATACAGTCTGCCCGCATCTGCTGGGAAGTCTGGCCGATGCCAATTTTGATGTATTCAATTTCAGCCACCAGATTGATATTGCCGATGTCAAAGCCCAAATGGGCCACCGCGTCGCCCTCTTGGGCAATATTCCTCCCTTAGATGTCGGTGTGCGCGGCTCACCGGAAGATGTCAAGCGCTGCGCCCAGGAATGTTTGGACAAAAGCGCGGCAGGCGGCGGCGTAATTCTGTCGTTTGGCGGCGGCGTACCACCCGGCGTACCGGCTGAAAATATCGATGCGCTGCAAGAAGCAGCACGCAATTGGGGCAAACGCTCATAAAGGAGGAGTTTATGCTGGTCGCTGACCGTTATTTCGGGCCGGATGCACGTCAGAAAGAAGTTGCGCAGTCGTTGTATCAAACGGCGGCAAGTCTCCCGCTGGTCTGCCCACATGGACATGTTGATCCGCGCATGTTTGCCGAACCGGATTATTCATTTGGGACTCCGGTGGATCTGCTGCTTATCCCGGACCACTATGTGTTTCGGATGCTTTATTCACAGGGTATCAAGCTCGAAGACCTGGGTGTTCCGCGCCTCGATGGTCAGCCCGTCGAGCAGGATCACCGCAAAATCTGGCAGATGTTTGCCGAGCATTTTTATCTTTTCCGAGGCACCCCCACCGGATCGTGGCTGAATCATGAGTTTGCCAATGTTTTTGGCGTCCAACAAAAATTAAATGCGAACACGGCGCAAAGTATTTACGATCAGATCGCGGCCTGTCTCGAATCGGCGGATATGAAACCGCGCCGTTTGTTTGAGCGCTTTAATATTGAAGTGTTGTGTACAACTGACGCAGCAACCGATACGCTCGATTATCACCAGAAAATCCGTGCATCGGGCTGGTCGGGGAACATCCGTCCCACCTTCCGCCCCGATACGGTGGTGAATATCGACAATCCTGGTTGGCGTGCCCAGATTGATCGCCTCAGTGAAGTCTCTGGCATCACCGTTGATTCCTATTCAGCTTACATCCAGGCGTTGGAGCAGCGCCGGTCATTCTTCAAGTCAATGGGTGCTGCCGCGACAGACCACGCCGCCCTCACCCCCTACACCGAAAAATTACCCGAATGGGAAGCTACCGCCATTTTTGAGCGAGCGTTACGGGGCAAATTCAGTAACGACGATGCCCGGCGCTTCACCGGGCACATGCTGATCGAAATGGCGCGGATGAGTATCGAAGATGGTCTGGTAATGCAGCTCCATCCTGGTTCATGGCGCGATCATAATCCGGCTGTCTTTGCCGGTTTTGGGCGCGACAAAGGCGCGGATATTCCCATTCCAACAGAATTCACGCGGAATCTGCTCCCGCTTCTGAACGAATTTGGCACCGATCCACGTCTAACCTTAGTGCTGTTCACCCTGGACGAAACCACCTATGCCCGCGAATTAGCGCCTCTGGCAGGTCATTATCCCGTTCTTAAACTAGGCCCGCCCTGGTGGTTTCATGATAGCTGGAACGGTATGCAGCGTTACTTCGATCAGGTGATGGAAACTGCCGGACTGTATAACACGGTAGGCTTTAACGATGATACCCGCGCCTTCCCCTCGATTCCGGCTCGTCATGATATCTGGCGGCGCGCTAGTGCGCACTGGCTGGCGGGTCTGGTCATTCGCGGCGTGATCGATCTGGACGATGCACAGGAGATGATCGTTGATCTGGCTTACGGGCTGGCAAAACGAAGCTACAAGCTATGAGGACTCGATGATTTACAAAAATTCAACCGTTGAACACGACGGTACCACCTATACGCTGATACGAGATGATGCCAGCGGCGAAAAGTGGCTTTCCCTAAAAGGGGATACAGCAGGCTTTGAGGGCATTTCGCAGGACCTCATCCTGCGGTGTCCCCTCACACCTGCCAATGCCGCCGCGCTGCGTGGACGACTGCCCTGGCTTAATCCGGTGGCGCACGGTTTGCGCACATCGGCGGGATTTGGCGATAGGCTGGGGGTTGCAACCCCCGGCCATATCCAATCCGTTTTAGGAACCGGCATTGCGCCGATCTTCGCTCAGCAGTCTGTCCGCGAGAACGCCCGCACCGGACGTACTCCCCAACAGGTGCTTGACGATGCAATGTGGGGTGTATTCCAATCGGGTTGGCGCGCAGCCTGGGGTGCAGACGCCGATCACCTCAAAACACCCGATGTCATCGCGCCGTTTGTTGAAGCTGGGTACTCCTTTTTTACCGTAGACCCCGGTGATCACGTCGATAATGAGGCCGAGACCGACTCGCTTTCCGTGCTGCGCACCAAAGCGGGCGCGCTTCCCTGGTCCGAACTCGATAGCTCACTGGATGATCTATCGCAGCGCTTCCTCGGCAAAACATTCGATCTGGGCGATGTTGTTCTAGTCTTTGACGAATTAGCACTGTTTCGCGCCGCCGCCAAGTATGGCAAAGCATTGGCCCATATCGCTGTGATGTATCGTCATCTCAAAGCGCAGCTTGGCAGCAGGCCGTTCGATTTTGAAGTTTCAGTCGATGAAACCGAACTGCCCACCTCGATCCTTGAACATTATTTTCTTGTTGCCGAGATGCGCCGCCTGAACATCGAATGGGTTAGCCTTGCGCCGCGTTTTGTCGGGCGCTTCGAAAAAGGTGTCGATTATATTGGCAACTTAGACGAACTGGATCGCAATTTGGCCGGACATGGGGCTGTTATGCGTCATTTTGGCGGCTACAAGCTCAGCCTGCATTCTGGTTCGGATAAATTTTCTGTCTATCCGATTGCCGCCCGTTATGCGGGCAATCTGGTTCATCTCAAAACCGCCGGAACCAGTTACCTGGAAGCATTGCGCGTCTGGGCTGAAGTCGATCCGGCAGAGTTTCGCACGATACTTGACTTCGCACGAAATCGTTATGAGACAGATCGCGCCAGTTATCATGTCTCCGCCCAGTTAGCTAAGGTACCCGCAGCGGCCCAACTGTCTGATGCTGAGCTTCCCGCACTGCTGGATCAATTTGATGCACGACAGGTGTTACATGTAACCTTTGGATCAGTACTCACCCAGTATGGAACGGCTCTTCATGCCATGCTTGGCCGCAGCGAAGAGCGGTACGCTGAGTTGCTCAAAAAACACTTCGCCCGCCATCTGGAACCGTTTAAACAGTAAGGAGAAAAACGATGGAAATACGTTATGCGCCTCATCCCACCCAAGCCAAAACATTCACGACGGAGCAGATGCGCCAGAACTTCCTCATCGAGAAACTGTTTGTGGCAGGCGAAATTCAGATGGTCTACAGCCATATTGACCGGATCATTACCGGCGGGGCCTGCCCGGTACGAGCACCACTGGCGCTCGTCGGTGATCCCAAAACGCTTGGTGCAGCCTTTTTCCTGGAGCGCCGCGAGATGGGTGTGGTCAATGTCGGTGGACCGGGCAAGCTGACCGTCGATAACCAGACTTATTCGATGCAAAAGCTCGATGGTCTGTATATCGGCATGGGCACCAAAGAAGTCTGTTTTGAAAGTGACAACCCCGAGCAACCGGCGCGTTTTTATTTCAGCAGCACACCCGCCCATATGACTTATCCAACGTCTCACATTCCACTTCAGGCTGCTGCACCGGCCCATCTGGGCGATTTGGCACATTCTAACGAACGCACGATTTATAAGTACATTCATCCCGATGGGGTGAAAAGCTGCCAGTTAGTCATGGGCGTTACGCTTCTGGATCCCAACAACATGTGGAACACCATGCCGGTTCATACTCATGTGCGCCGTATGGAAGTTTACTTCTACTTCGACATAGCCGAGAGCAATGTGGTTTTTCACCTGCTCGGTGAACCCGACGAAACCCGTCATATTGTGGTCCGCAACGAACAGGCTGTGATCTCCCCCAGTTGGTCCATCCATTCCGGTATGGGAACCAGCAACTATGCCTTTATCTGGGCGATGGCTGGCGAAAACCAGACCTTCAGTGATATGGATGCTGTGAGCATGGATAATCTCAAATGAGCATACTCGATTTGTTCCGTTTAGATGGTAAAGTCGCCTTGGTGACAGGGGCCAGCAGGGGTTTGGGACAGGCAATGGCCGTTGGACTGGCTGAAGCCGGGGCGGATATTGCCGCATTGGATCGCACGCCCGATTGTAATGAAACAGGTGCCCAGGTCGAAGCGGTGGGGCGACGTTTTATGAGCCTGAGCGTCGATCTTCTGACTGCATCGGTGAGCGATCTCAATCGCGTGGTGGGCCAGATTGTTGAAACATTAGGACGTCTGGATATTCTGATCAACAATGCCGGGATCATTCGTCGTGCGCCTGCCCTCGAATACACCGAAAAAGATTGGGACGAGGTGATCGATATTAATTTGCGGGCGCTCTTTTTCCTGTCCCAAGCGGCGGGCCGTGTGATGAAGGATCAGGGTGGCGGCAAAATCATCAACGTGGCCTCGATGCTTTCCTATCAGGGCGGCATTCTCGTTCCTTCGTACACGGCGGCCAAAAGTGCGGTAGCTGGTATAACCCGTGCCCTGGCGAATGAATGGGCACCGCTAAAAATTAATGTAAACGCCATCGCTCCGGGCTATATGTCCACCGACAACACCGCGCCGATACGTGCTGATGCGGCCCGCAGTGAGTCAATACTTGCCCGCATTCCGGCTGGCTACTGGGGTGAACCCCGTCACTTGCAAGGCGCGGCTGTCTTCCTTGCTTCCGAGGCTTCCAGCTATTTACACGGCGCGATTATCCCCGTTGATGGGGGGTGGCTGGCGCGTTAGATAACGTTCTATGGAGGGGCCAATAATTGCCCCTCCTTCCCTTACTCCCCTTGTGCAACAGAAAAACACGAAGCGGCATATAATAATAGCCTATCTTTCAACCCTCCCAGCCTGGGGGAAGGCAGATGGTATGAAGCCGGATTTCGAATCAGCCCAAAAATATGTTCTTTTTTGCCTTGAGTCACAGTTATCGCCTAACCTGTTTTACCATAACCTGGGCCATACGGTGGACGACGTGCTGCCTGCTGCGACACGCTTGGGGCGTTTAGCCGGAATACCGGAAGATGAGCTGCTGCTGCTGCAAACCGCTGCTCTTTTTCATGACATTGGATTTATTGAACGATACGATGATCATGAAGCATCCAGTGTCAAAATAGCCACCGCACAGCTTCCCCGATTTGGCTACACCACCTCGCAGATCGAAAAGATTACCCAGCTTATTGCTGTGACAAAGTTGGTTGAAATGCCAAAAAATCTGTTGGAAGAGTTAATTCGAGATGCCGATCTGGATGTGTTAGGCCGCGACGACTTCCTGGTTCGAAGTTACCATTTGTGGGAAGAGGAAAACATTTATAAAACACCTGTCAGCAAACAAGAATGGCACACTCGCCAGATCCATTTTCTCGAATCCCATTCCTACTTTACTGCGGTTGCCCAAGCCCTTCGGAACGAAGGCAAACGCCAGAATATTGAAGATCTGAAACGCCGCTAATTGGAAGCCCTTCAAAAAAAAGACCTCCTGAGCAGTTGTGCCCAAGAGGTCTTGTCCTCAGTTTAGTGCTTTATTCCAACCCACCACTTGTTGGCGGCGGAACCGTGTTCGTTTGAGGCGGCGATGTCTTCGTCTTCGTCGGTGTCTTGCTCGGTGTAACCGGCGTCTTGGTCTTGGTTGGACCAGGCGTGTTGCTCGGTGTGACCGGCGTCTTGGTCTTGGTTGGACCAGGCGTATAGGTTGCCGTAGGCGGTGCCGTGTTCACGGGTGTATTGACATCCGGATTGTTACGTGCACAGTTAAAGTTGAAGGTGAACGATGTGGCGTTGAAGTCCGACTGGAAGTAGCCAAACTGCGAATCCAGGCGCTGCGAAGTGCCATCAAAGTCCAGCCAGATGTCCGCGGACTGCCCCGGCCCAATGGACGGCGTATTGACCCAGTATGTACTGCCTTGAGCGGCTGTCAGCGGCGATGTTTTGTCTGTGACATCGGGTGCCACATATTTCCCATCCCAGATGATAACCGTGGCCGGGTCAAAGGCGTTTGTCCCTCCTACCGACACAAAGTCGAGCTGAATGGCTGGTAGAGACCGGTTATAGGTATTCCAGTTGATGGTGAAACCGGTAAGCTGTCCGACAACCACATCCTGATTAGTGATCCGGAAATGAACAACCGCGTTGGTCTCAAATCCAATCCATGACACCACATAGTTGTTACAAACAGGCGTTGGTGTCCGAGTAGGTGACTGCGAGGGAGGAGTCGGTGACGGATATATTTCCAGCGACACTTCGCAGTCTGGGCTTGTACCACTGCTGCCACCCCATCCGGTACCCAGCGTGAGGGTCGTACTCCAGAAGTTCGATAGGGTGAAGTAATCGGTCATACGAGTTGGGCCGTTGAGGAACCGGAACTGGAACACCGTGTCACCATTGGCATCTACCCGTGTCGTCAGAAAGTCCGGCGGGTCACTAATCCACCCTGCCGAGCCGTCCCGCGCGATGGCAGGCGATTTACTGTTGCCCGACCAGTACGGGCTGTGACCATAAATGCGCCCTTCACTTACGTACATATTTGCCCAGGTAGAGTTTGCAGTCCAGGCTACATAGGATTCAACCAGGAAGACCGGCGCATAGGTATTCGCGTTTCGCACCGTCATCATCAGATAGTTATCGACCAACCGGGCGCTAACCAACGTGATCAGCGAACAGTCAGGCGGGGGTGTTGGTGATGAAGTAGATGATGGGAGTGGCGATGCTGTTCTTGTGAATGTTCCAGTAGGCAGCGGCGTATCGCTAGGCAGCGGCGTATTACTAGGCAGCGGTGTCTTTGATGGCGTGAAGGTTGGTTGTGCCAGTTGCGGCGGCAAATTAACCACGCGGGTCGAACGGAACGACTCGTTGATCATCACGCGCCGCGCCTGAAGTTGAACATAGTCAACTAATCCCAGTGGCGTAATCAGTGGATGGTTGAAGAAGACGATAACTTCTACCGCGTCACCTGGACCACCAGCATCATACTGGTTATCCCCCGCATAGTCCGAAGGTAGCGGGTCTGGAACTCCAGGCCCCTCTTGCAAACCGCAGTGACGTTCGTCTCGGTTTTCCGATGGTTTATAACGCGCGCCGATTTTGGAGTTCGAGAGCGGTGGCCGCGAACTGCAAATCCAGACATGGAACCATCCGGGCTGATCTTCGCCTACAGTTTCGGTGTTGATTGCTGCCCCGCCATAAGACAATCCGACATAACTTTCGCCATCTTTGAGGCTTAACCCAGCCGCTCCGATGCGCGCCCGGTTTACAATCCCCGGAATACGTAGGATGTCCTCGCGTAAGCCTTGATCGTCATCATCGCCGGGTTCGCAGTCATGCCCCCAGTGATTATAGAAAACTTCATCCATACCTATGGTACACGGAACGAGATCATCCAGAATTTCGCCCTTTACCGGCTCGTCATTATCTTTGCCTTTGGTCCATGTTCCGGGGGCCGTGTAGCCTGCTTTTTGATAAAGCTCAACTACACTGTCCTCGTCCCACTGGCCGGTAATGGCAAAACGCGCTGCGCTGCGGGCGGCATTTTGCAGTGTGATCCACGCCTGGAAAATGCGGGCGAACTCGATCACACCAAACATCAACATCAGCAGGATAGGCAGCGTGAGCGCAAACTCCGCCAGCGTTTGTCCTCGCCGGCTCTTCGATTGTCTTGGGTCCATACTATCCCCCCTCTGAGCGTCCGTCATAGCGCCTCTCCTTTATCGCGTCAACCGCGTGAATAGACGGCCCGCAATATCTTCGAATACCTTGTTCAGGGTTGCCAAGTCCGATGCGTAATAGTACTGACCGCACTGTTCCGTCGGGTTGGCCGCGTATTTCTCGCAAACATCCGGGTCGCCATAACGGGTATAGTCCCCGAAGTCCAACACACCATTATCACGCCAGTCTTGCTGCTCATTATTGTCAACAAAACCGTTATCTCCCACGTCGGCAATATAACGCAGCAGCGGCGCGCCCGTTACTTCCTTAATCACATCGTCACCAAAAGCAATGGCGAACATGGCAATAAAGTTGCCCGGATAACCTGGCTGCACTTCAGCCAGTCCTGCGAAGTCGGCCATATCGCGCGCGTAGTCATCTGCATCGTACCGGCCCGTCTCCGAGCACTCGGTGTTAGACGCGTCAGGTTT